>JBKPRI010000085.1:0-26827 GCA_046734515.1 Candidatus Methylomirabilota bacterium
GCTGCGCAGCATGGCGCCCAGCCACACGAGGTGCGCGGCCACGGCGGCGATGCTGGCGAGTGCCCCGGCGACGAGCAGTCCGCGCACGCCGCAGAGCCCCGCGACGGTCGCGGGCGTGCCGAGCGCGACGCCCCAGAGCTGTACGCGTCCCGGCCAGCCGGCCGGCTCGGCCGCGAGGAGAAACATCGGGTACACGCGCGCCGCCACGCCGATCATCATCGGCAGCACCCAGCCGAGCAGCGCCAGATGGACGTGCGCGTGGAGGTTCCTGAAGAGCTCGCCCGGAAGGACGTGGATCACCTTGTCGAGGCCGAGCGCGAAGCCGACCAGCGTCGTGAGCCCGAGGCCCGCAAGCGCCAGGGTGACCATCCGCGCGGTGAACGTCCAGCGAGGCAGGCCGCGCACCGTGAGGGCCACGTTGAGCAGGTGCAGGCCGACGCCCAGCGCGACGAACGCGGCCGCCCACACCAGCCCCGACCACGCGCCGAGGAAGAAATGGGCGACCATGCCGGTCACGCCGATCACCATGACGGCCAGCTGCCACCACGCCAGCCGCTCGCTCCACAGCGCGCGCTCGAGCACGATCGGGATCAGCTGGAAGGAGGCGCCCATGATGGTGAGCGTGATCCCGCCGAGGGTGACCGTGTGCGCGAGGGCAAGGATGCGCGGCTGGTAGTAGTGGCCGGCCAGCTCGGCGCTGAGCCACGGCACCGCCGCCGCCGCGAGCACGAAGGCCACGCCGGCGATGCAGAGGTAGGCCAGCGGCAGCGCCACCGACGGCCGCACGGACGCCGCGGGTGTCATGGTGCCGGCGCCCGGCGAATGACGATGCGCACGAGACCGGGCTCGGGCTCGTCGGTCACATGCGTGAAGCCCTGGTCGTCGAGCTGCGGGTAGAGGAACATCGGCCGCCGCTCGTGCAGCACCGTGAGGGTGCCGCCGGGCGCGAGCCGATCCAAGCGCTCGAGCACGCGCACCATCGGCTCGGGCGGCGGCAGGCCACGCACATCGAGCGTCGAGGACGTCTCGGTGTCGGGTTCGGCCGCCCGGCGATGAAACCACACGCGCCAGTCGTCGGCCGCGAGGCGCTCGGTCCAGTGCGCGAAGCCCTGGGCCCCGAGGACCGCGTAGAGCGGATGCGGCTCGAAGGGCGCCCGCAGCACCAGCGCCTCGCCGGAACCGAGCGCTTTCACCGCGGCCATGATCCGTGCGAATGGCTCACGGCCGGCGCGAATGTCGTCGCGCACGTCCACCTCGACGCGCCGCAGCGTCTCGAGGCCGGGCGGCCGCGGCATCACCGCGGCACTCACGTGGTCACCGCTGCCGGCGCGTTCAGCGCGGCGAGCACGTCGTCCACGGCCACGCCGGCCGCGGCCGCACCCTCGCGCAGCGTGAGATGGGCGCCGCAGCAGTGATTGAGCCCGAAGGCCTCCAGAATCGCGCGGCCCGCCGCGTCGCGCGCGATGTCCCCGACCGGCGTGGCCGCCGTGTAGCGCTCCACCGGGGGCGCCGCATCACGATGCCCGCATCCGCACCCGCATGACTTCGTCATCATCGCTCCTCCTCCTGGCTCCCAGCGTAGGCTGGGCCGGAACATCCGGGTATGACGCTGGTCATACGGTGGCGGCCCTCGCGCGAAACCGGAGGGGAAGAGGGGAACCCTGCCAGGGTTTCCCCTACCTAAGAGACGGCATGCGGACGCGCGACCACATGTTGGCCACGAACAGGGCGGCGCCGGCGAGCTGGCCCAGCCCGCCGAGGGCGATGGCCAGGCGCGGCGGCGGGGCGGGCCAGTAGGGCGCGCTGAGCTCGGCGGCGGCGCGCAGCGCCGTCGCCAGCGTCATGATCCAGTACACGGCCTCGGCCAGCTCCGGGCGGTAGCGCACGTCGTCGCGCCCCGGCCGCGGGAACATCCACGTCGCCACGCCCATCACCAGCATCAGCATGAAGCCGACCAGCAGCAGGTGAACGTGGGCGGTGATGAACAGGCGCGGCGGATACACGCCGAGCACGAACTCGCCGACGATGATCCAGCCGCCGAGCAGCAGCCCGGCCACGAGGAACACGAAGCTGGTCTTCACGTAGCGGTGGACCAGCGGCGTCATCGCTCGGCCGTCACGCGTCCTCGCCCTCGGCCACCTCGCGCAGCGCATCGAGGTCGGGCACGCAGAGCTGGCCGTCGCGCTCCACCAGCAGACCGCGCTTGAGCCAGCGGCCGAGCGTGCGGATCGTCGTCTCGACGGTGGTGCCGGTCATGTCCGCCAGGCTCTGCCGGGTCAGCGGCGGCAGGCGCACGCCGCCGGCGCCCGCGCTTCCCTCGCGCCCGGCCAGGCGCACGAGGGCCGCCGCGAGCCGCGCCTCGACGGGATCGACAGCCAGCGACGTCACCGAGTCGTGGGCGCCGCGCAGGCGCCGGCCCATCATCAGCGCCATCTCGCGGACGATGGACGGGTGCCGCTCGCTCAGCGCGAGCAGCGGATCGCGGGGGATCTTCAGCACGACGGTGGGCTCGGTGGCCTGCGCCGAGGCGGGATACGCGCGGCGCTCCATCACCGCCACGCCGCCGAAGGGCTCGCCCGGCCCCAGCAGCTCGAGCACCACGTCGCGGCCGCCGTGGCCCGCGCGCACGATCTTCACGTGGCCGGCGCGCACGACGCAGAAGAACAGCGCGGGCTCGCCCTCGGTGAAGACAACCTCGCGTGAGCGATACGTCTGCTCGCGCGCGACCGCGGCCAGCGCCTGCAGCTCGCGCAGCGGCACGGCGGCGAAGACGGCGTTGGCGTGCAGATACTCGGCGAGCGAGCCCGGCGCCATGCCCGCGGATCTTAGCACCCCGCGGCCACGCTCACGCGCGCGGCAGGCGGATCGTGAAGCGCGCGCCCCCGGCCGCTGCGCGCCCGACCGCGAGCGCGCCGCGGTGGGCAATGACGATCGACCGCGCGATGGCCAGGCCGAGACCGCTGCCGCCGGTCTCGCGCGCCCGCGCGGCGTCCAGGCGCACGAATGGCTCGAAGATGCGCTCGGCGTCGGCGGCGTCGATCCCCGACCCCGTGTCCTCCACGGCGATCAGCGCGGTGGTCCCCTCGGCGGCCAGCGAGATCTCCACGCGGCCGCCGGCCGGCGTGTACTTGATCCCGTTCTCCAGCAGGTTGAGCATCGCGCGCCGCAGCGCGCCGCCGTCGCCCTGCACGGCCGCCGGCGCGATGGCGCCGACGCGCACGACGACGCCCCGGTCCTTGGCCAGGCGCGCGGCCACCGCGGCGACATCGAGCACCACGGACTCGAGATCGACGCGGGCGCCGGGCGACTCGGGACCCGCGGTCGAGCGCGAGAGCAGCAGGAGGTCCTCGGAGAGCCGCACGAGGCGGTCGACCTCCTCCAGCGCCGACGCCAACGCGGCGCGATACTCCTCGCCCGAGCGATCGGCGCGCAGCGCAACCTCCAGCGTGCCCTTGAGCGCGGTCAGCGGCGTGCGCAGCTCGTGGGCGGCATCCGCGGAGAAGCGGCGCATCTCTGTGAACGTGCTCTCCAGCCGGGCCAGCATGCCGTTGAGCGTCTCGGCCAGGCGGTCGAGCTCGTCGCCGGTGCCGCGCACCGTGATGCGGCGGGCCAGCGCGCCGGCGTCGATGCGCCGCGCGGCCTGCGACATCTCATCCACGGGCTTGAGCGCCGTGCGCGCCATCAGCCGGCCGCCGGCCGCGGCCAGCGCTGCGCCGAGCGGGACGAGAATGGCCAGCGTCTCGATCCAGCGATCGAGGGTGCGCTCGGTGGGCTTCGTGGGGAGCCCGACCTGCACGACCTCGATCAGCCGCCCGTTGCGCTGCACCGGCAGCGTGACCACGCGCAGCCGCTGGCCGTGCAAGGCGATCGTCTCGAAGGCCGGTCGCCCCTCGATGATCGTGCGGCGCGCGGCCGCCGACAGCGGCAGCTGGTCGCCGCGCAGACCGCGCGAGCGCAGGCGCAGGTGACCGGACGGATCGAGGAGCTGGAACAGCTGGTGCTCGGGATCGAGCAGCTCGCGCAGCCACTGCTCGGCCACGTCGAGCGGCTCGTCGCGGGAGGCGTCGCGCACGACCTCCGCCATCGTGAGGAGCGTGCGGTCGACGTCCTGCGACAGGCTCCAGGCAAGCAGCGTGTAGGACGTGACGCTGACCAGCACCAGGATCGCCAGCAGCGCGCCCGTGTACCAGAGCGTGAGCCGCGTGTGGATCGACGGCGGCCTCACGGCGCCTCCGCTCGCAGCACGTACCCCGCGCCGCGCACCGTGTGCAGCAGCCGCGCCTCGCCGAGGCCGTCGATCTTGCGCCGCAGGTAGCCGACGTAGACGTCCACGATGTTGCTCTCGGCATCGAAGTCGAGGCCCCACACGTGCTCGGCCAGCATCGGCCGCGTCAGCACGCGGCCGGCATTGCGCATGAAGTACTCGAGCAGCGCGTGCTCGCGCACGGTGAGGGTGATGCGGCGGCTGCCGCGGCGCACCTCCCGCGTGGAGGGATCGAGCGTCAGGTCGGCCACGCGCAGCACGGGGCCCGCGGCGGCGCCGCGGCGCAGCAGCGCGCGCACGCGGGCCAGGAACTCGTCGAACGAGAACGGCTTGGTGAGATAGTCGTCGGCGCCGAGGTCGAGGCCGCGCACCTTGTCGGCCACGCTGTCGCGCGCGGTCAGGACGAGGACCGGCGTGGCCAGGCGCCGAACCCGCGCGAGCTTCAGGATCTCGAAGCCGTCGACCTTGGGCAGCATGAGGTCGAGCACGACGAGGTCGTAGGGCGGGCCCTCGAGCAGATCGAGCGCGGCGGCGCCGTCGGCGGCCACCTCGACGGTGTGCCCCTCCTCGGCCAGCCCCTGCCGGATGAAGTTCGCGACCTTCCGCTCGTCCTCGACGACCAGGATGCGCACCTGGGCCCCCCCGGGGCGCCCCGCCCCCGCCCTCGTATCTTCGCCCTGGGCGGGGGCGACGTCCACGGGGAGACCGCGACTCAGCGGGGCGTCACGCGGGGCGACTGGCCGCGGCGCCGTCGGGCAGCGCACGCAGCCCGGCGCGCCGCGGGACGGGCAGGCGGTACGGAATCATGAACAGCGCGCGGGCCCACGCCTGCCCGCGCTCCGCCGGTGGCCGGCGCAGCGCGCGCTCGAGGTCGAGACGCGCGAGATCGATCCAGTGACGCCACTGCGTCACGTCGTCGGTGACGAGCCGGGTCAGCGCGCGGGTCAGCGGGCCGGCGGGCCCGAGATCCTTGACGGCGATTCCGGGCCCCGTGACCGGATCGGCGAGCGCGCACTCGGCGATCCAGACGTGGGTCTGCAGTACGAGCCGACGACGCTGCGCGGGCCGGATGGCGAGCCAGCGTGACGCCATCGACTCGTACCACAGTTTGAGAGCCTCGAGACCGGCATCGTCGAGTACGCGGCCGGCCGGCATGAGTGTCTGCATGGTCGCGGCCGCCGCCGCCTCCGCGGCGGCGCGTTCATCGGGCGTCACCCGCGCGGCCGCGCACGCCTGGATGAACAGCTGGTCGGTGACGGCGCGCTCCACCGTCGCGATCAGCTCGGAGCGCCGCGCGGGATCACCGTCCCAGCGGCGCACCCAGCGGCTGACGATGCGGGCGACGTCCTCGAGCCGCAGCCACTGGAGGACGACGGTGCCGCCGGTGAACCGCGCGGCCCGGAGATCCTCGACGACCGCGCGCGCAATACTCCGGGTCTCGGCGAGCCACTCCACGCGCTCGACGCCCAGCGGAGCCAGCGTCTGTCGCAGCAACAGCCCCAGCCGCCCGTGCCGCGACTCGTAGACCGCGACCAGATCGGGATGGCGACGGCACACCTCGAGCAGGCGATCGTCCCACATGGCCAGTGGCCCCTAGACCGCGACGGTGAGGTAGAGGGCCTGGCCTTCGCGGTGGACGAGCACCAGCAGCGGCGTGCCCGCGGTGTGGCGCTGCACCGCCTGCTGCAGGGCGGCCACATCGGCGACCGGCTTGCGATCGACCTCGAGGATGACGTCGCCCACGGCGATGCCGGCGGTCTGCGCGCGCCCGCCCTCCTCCACCTGCTGCACCAGCACGCCCCGCGCCGTCGGCACGCCGAGCTGCTCGGCCAGCGCCGGCGTGAGGGAGCGTCCGGCGATGCCCAGCCGGGTGCCGGCGGGCTCGGCGCTCGCCACCTCCTCGCCGCGCTCGTCGAGCTTGGCGACCTTGACGGTCAGCGCCACGTGCTTGCCGTCGCGGAGCACGTCCAGCGGCACCTCGCGGCCCACCGGCGTCTCGGCCACGGCGCGCGGCAGATCGCTCCAGCGGGCGAGCGGACGGCCGTCGTAGCGCGTGATCACGTCACCCTGCTTCAGGCCCGCCCGCTGCGCCGGCGAGCCGTCGGCGACACTGCTCACCAGCGCGCCGGTGGCGTCGGTGCTTCCGAAGGTCTTGGCCAGATCGGGCGTGAGCGCCTGGATCGACACGCCGAGCCAGCCGCGTACCACGTGGCCGGCCGAGGCGAGCTGCGTCACCACGGGCTTGACGAGGTTCGTCGGGATCGCGAAGCCGATGCCGACCGAGCCGCCGCTGCCGCCGCTGGCGATCGCGGTGTTGACGCCCACGACCTCGCCGCGCGCGTTGATCAGCGGGCCGCCGCTGTTGCCGGGATTGATGGAGGCGTCGGTCTGGATGAAGTCATCGTAGGGGCCGGCGCCGATGGCGCGCCCGGTGGCGCTCACGATACCGGTGGTCACCGTCTGCTCGAGGCCGAACGGATTGCCGATCGCCATGACCGGCTCGCCCACTTCCAGGCGCGCGGAGTCACCGAGCGGGATGACCGGCAGGCCTGTGGCCTCCACCTTGAGCAGCGCGAGGTCCGTCTTGGCGTCGCGGCCGATCACCTTGCCCGGTAGCTCGCGGCCGTCGCCGAACTTCACGCGGATCTCGGAGGCGCCGTCCACCACATGGTTGTTGGTGACGACGTAGCCGTCGGGGTTGATGACGAAGCCCGAGCCGAGCCCGCGCATCCGCCGCGGCGCGCGGCCGCCGAAATCGCGCAGCATGTCCTCGGCGTCGCCGTCCTGCTTGCGGACACCGCGCACGCTCACGTTGACGACGGCCGGCTTGACGGCGCGGGCGATCTCGACCCAGGCCGGCGCCGGCGCGGTGGTGAGCGGCGCCGTGCCCGCCGCGCGCTCGTGCCACAGCGGCGGCTTGGCCTCGAGGGCGACCACCGCCAGCGGCGACAGCGCGACGAGCATCAGGGCGGCGAGTGACAGCAGACGCGAGACACGCGGGGTGACCTTCATCTCCATCCTCCTGCCGTCCGGCTTGGGCACCGGCCGACACGAGAACGATAGTCACCGACCATGAGACGCCCATGAAGGGCGGATGAGAACTTTCTTACTTCAGATGGGGGCCCTGGCCCCCAAGCCCCCCGGCGGCTCGGCGCGCCCCGGGGAACCCGTGGCGCGCCTCGATGCGCGCTACGCCCGACTCAGCACGCGGCCGGTGCCCTGGGCGCGCATGCGATTGTCGTCGACGACTACGCTGCCGTTGACGACCACGTACGGGATTCCGGTGGGATAGCGGTGCGGCTCGGGATAGGTCGACTCGTCCTTGACGGTGACGGGGTCGAAGACCGTGAGGTCGGCGAAGTAGCCGGGCTGCACGAGGCCGCGCTCGCGCAGACCGATGCGCTGGGCCGCCATGCCGGTCATCTTGTGCACCGCGGTTTCGAGCGAGAAGATCCGGCGCTCGCGCGCGTACTCCCCGAGGACCTTGGGGAAGGTGCCGTAGGTGCGCGGGTGCGGCTTGCCCGGGCGATCGCCGTCGCCTTCGTAGAGCGGGATGGAGTCGGAGCCGATCATCAACGCCGGATGCGCGAGCACCTTGGCGACGTTCTCGATGGACTGCGAGAAGCTGACCATCCCGACCGTGCACTTCTCCTCCAGCAGCAGATTCATCAGCACCTCGGCCGGGGCGAGGCCGGCCTGCCGCGCGATCTGGGCCAGGTGCAAGCCTTCGAGCTCGCGCCGCTTGCACGTGGCGATGAACACCTGGTCGAAGCCGATGCCGCCCTGCGAGCGTGTGCCCCAGCGCTCGCCGTCGATCAGGCACTCCTCGACGATCTTGCGCCGGGTGGCGCGGTCGGCCAGCCGCTCGAGCAGCTTGGCGGTGCCGCCGTCGTGGGCCCAGGCGGGCATCATGTTGTCGAGCTTGGTGCTGCCCGCGTTGTACGGGTAGACGTCACCCAGCACGTCCACGCCGCGCGCCCGCGCGGTCTCGAACAGGCGCAGCGCGGCGTCGATCTTCGGCCAGTTCTCCTTGCCGGAGGCCTTGACGTGCGAGATTTGGACAGGGACGCCGCCCTCCTCGCCGATGCGGATGGCCTCGTTGATGGAGTCGAGCAGCATCGAGGACTCGCCGCGGATGTGCGAGAAGTAGTAGCCGCCGCGCGGCGCCATGGCCTTGGCCAGCGCGATCAGCTCCTCGGTGTCCGAATACGCGCTGGGCGCGTAGACGAGCCCGGTCGAGAAGCCGAAGGCGCCGGCGTCGAGCGCCTCGCCGAGCAGGCGCTGCATGCCCTTGAGATCGTCGGCGAGCGCCGGCCGCGCCTCGAAGCCCATGGCCGCGATGCGCAGCGCCCCGTGGCCGACGAAGTGCGCGACGTTGACGGACGGCTTCACCGCGCGGAGGGCATCGAGGTACTGGGCGAACGTCTCCCAGCGCAGATCGAGCGAGGCGCCGATGCCGCCCGCCCAGCCCTGGATGATGGCCCGCTGATCGGCGCGCAGCGGCGCCTGCGAGAACGAGCACATCCCGACGACTTCCGTGGTTACGCCCTGCCGGACCTTGGACTCCGCCGACGGACACGCGAAGTAGAAGAGGTCGGAGTGCGAGTGCATGTCGATGAAGCCCGGGGACACGACCTTGCCGGTGGCGTCGATCACGCGATCGGCCTGGCCCGCCAGCGAGGGCGCCACCGCGGCGATGCGCTCGCCCTCGACCGCCACATCGGCGCGGTGCGCCGGGGCGCCGCTGCCGTCCACCACCGAGCCGCCGCGGAACAGCAGCGACCACGCCATCGGCTCAGGCCTCCTGGATCGCGACGGTCTTCATCTTGTCGCCCTGCTTGATGCGGTCGACGTGCTCCATGCCGGAGACGACCTTGCCGAAGACCGTGTAGTTGCCGTCCAGGTGCGGCGTGGCGCCATAACAGATGTAGAACTGGCTGCCCGCCGAGTCGGGGTGCTGGCTGCGCGCCATGGCCACCGAGCCGCGCACGTGCTTCTGCTTGTTGAACTCCGCCTTGATCTGGTAGCCCGGGCCGCCGGTGCCATTGCCCTTGGGGCAGCCGCCCTGGACGACGAAGTCGGGTACCACGCGGTGGAAGGTGAGCCCGTCGTAGAAGCCCTTCTTGGCCAGCGTGACGAAGTTCTCGACCGTCTTGGGCGCGTCCTCGGGAAAAAACTCGATCCTGATGACGTTGCCGTTGTCGAGGGTGATCGTGGCGGACTGGGTCACGACGCTCTCCTTACTTGGTGACGACCTTGATGGACTTGATGCGATCGCCGACGCGAATCTGATCGACCACGCCCATGCCGGTCACCACACGGCCGAAGGCCGTGTACTTGCCGTTCAGGAACGGGGCCGCGCCCAGCATGAGATAGACCTGGCTGCCGGCCGAGTTGGGATCGTCGGTCCGCGCCATGCCGAGCACGCCGCGCTCGAAGGGACGCTTGTTGAACTCCGCCTTGATCGTGTAGCCGGGGCCGCCGCTGCCCATCCGGGGATCGTCGAGCGGCAGCGTCTTGGACTGCGGGTCGCCGAACTGCACCACGAAGTTCGGCTCCACGCGGTGCACGCGCTGGCCGTCGTAGAACTTGTCGCTCACGAGCTTCATGAAGTTCTCGACGTGCTTGGGCGCGTCCTGCGGCCAGAGCTCCAGCACGATCTCGCCGCCCTTGTCCATCGTGATGAGCACCGTGGGCGACTTGCCGGCCGCGGCCGGCTTGTCGGCCGGCGCCGGCTTGGGCGTCTGGGCCGCGGCCGGAACGACGGCGAGCACGATGACGGCGAGCAGCGCGAACAGGGATCGGGTCATTCGAGAGCCTCCGGGGGGCGAAACGTGGCGACCATTATACATAGCGGACGCGCGCTCAGCGGATGGGCGGACCGCCCAGCTTGCCCATCATGATCAGGACGGCCGCGATCACGGCGAGACCGACGAGCATCGCCAGGACGAGCTGCGGTCGTGGCCGGCCGACCCCGCGGCGTGTGGACCCCGACGGCCGGAGGAAGCGGCCGAGATAGCGGCTGAGCCGCTCGCGATCGGGCACGGCGATGCTGACGAAGCGCAGGCCAAGCCCGCCCTCGCCGGCGGTGCGGACGATGGCGGCCTGCACGTCCACGTCGCCGGCCTGGCCGAGTTGCAGACGGAGCGTCACCGTCGAGTCCACGGCGAACGTCGTCTCCGTGCGGAGCGAGCAGCCGCCGAGGGACAGATCCACCGTGTGCCCCTCGCCGCGGGTGGCCCCGGCGGCGATCGTCACCGGAATCTTCACGAGCAGCCGGTCGTACTCCCGGCGGTCGTTGCCGAGCGGCCGCGGCTGCCGCGCCTGAAAAGCGCGAAACCGGGTGGTGCAGAGCTGGCAGCGGAACGGATAGAAGTGCGCCAGACCGAGCAGGTGATCGCGCACGCCCGAGCGCCGGCTGCGCCGGGCGGCCTCCTGGTGGCACCGGGGACAGCGGGCCATGCTAACCCACATGGTAGGATGGACAGATGCAGCAGCGCGAAACAATCCGTAACATCGCGATCATCGCCCACGTCGACCACGGCAAGACCACGCTGGTCGACGCCATGCTCTGGCAATCGGGGCTCTTCCGCGAAAACCAGGCCGTCGCCGAGCGAATCATGGACTCGATGGACCTGGAGCGTGAGAAGGGCATCACCATCATGGCCAAGAACACGGCCATCAACTACAAGGACGTCCACATCAACATCGTGGACACCCCGGGGCACGCCGACTTCGGCTCCGAGGTCGAGCGGACGCTCACGCTGGTGGACGGCGTGCTTCTGCTGGTCGACGCGGCCGAGGGGCCCCTGCCCCAGACACGCTTCGTCCTCAAGAAGGCGCTCGAAGCCGGGCTGCCGCCGATCGTCGTCATCAACAAGATCGACCGCTCGGATGCGCGGCCGGCCGAAGTGCTCGACGAGGTCTATGACCTCTTCATCGATCTCGAAGCCACCGAGGACCAGCTCGACTTCCCCGTCCTCTATACGAACGCGCGGACGGGCACGGCCACGACCGACCTGAAGGTGGACGGCGCGACCCTGGAGCCGCTGTTCGAGACGATCGTGAAGACCGTGCCGCCACCGCAGTTCGATCCGGCCATGGGCCTGCAGTTCCGCGTGACCATGCTCGACTGGGACGACTACGTCGGCCGGCTCATCATCGGCCGCATCGTCAACGGCCAGGTGAAGCAGGCCGATCGCATCTCGGTCGTCCACCGCGACGGCAGCGTCGAGCAGGCCAAGGTGACCGTGCTCTACGGCTACGAGGGGCTCAAGCGCATCGAGGTCCCGGAGGCGTACGCGGGCCAGATCGTGGCCATCGCCGGCATCGAGACGATCGACATCGGCGAGACCGTGGCCGACCTCGACAACCCGGTGGCGCTGCCGCTGATCCGCATCGACGAGCCCACGGTGTCGATGCTGTTCTCCTCCAACGTCTCGCCCTTTGCCGGCAAGGAGGGGCGCTTCGTCACCTCGCCGCAGCTGCGCGAGCGCCTGATGAAGGAGCGCAAGCTCAACCCGGGCATCCGGGTGGAGGAGACGGACTCGCCCGACACCTTCCGCGTGTCGGGCCGGGGCGAGCTGCAGCTCGCCATCCTCATCGAGATCATGCGGCGCGAGGGGTTCGAGGTCGAGGTCGGCAAGCCGGAGATCATCACCCACAAGAGCGACGACGGCCGCACGCTGGAGCCGATGGAGCACCTGGTCATCGACATCCCCGAGGAGTTCATCGGCGCGGTCACGCAGAAGGTCGCCCCCCGCAAGGGCCTCATGACCAAGATGGTCAACCACGGCACCGGCCGGGTGCGCCTGGAGTACCGCATTCCGTCGCGCGGCCTGATCGGCTACCGGACCGAGTTCCTCACCGACACGCGCGGCACCGGCCTGCTCAACCACCTGTTCGACGGCTGGGACGGCTGGCAGGGCGACATCGCGCACCGGCAGAACGGCGCGCTGGTGGCCGACCGCACCGGCAAGACCACCGGCTACGCGATCGACAACCTCCAGGCGCGGGGCACGATGTTCGTGGGTCCCGGCGACGCCGTGTACGAGGGACAGATCGTCGGCGAGAACTCGCGCGACAACGACCTCGACGTCAACATCACCAAGGAAAAGAAGCTCACCAACATGCGCGCGTCGACCTCCGACGAGGGCATCAAGCTGACGCCCCCGCGCATCATGAACCTCGAGCAGTGCCTGGAATGGATCCGCGAGGACGAGCTGCTCGAGGTCACCCCGAAGTCGCTCCGCCTGCGCAAGCGCGCGCTGGGCGGCCGGCGGCGCTTCTAGCCCGTCATCAGGTCCTGGGCGAGCGCCAGCGCGCCCAGCACGCCGGAGCGGTCGCCGAGCGCCGGCGCCACGATGTCGGCCGAGCGCACGTAGCCGCCGATCAATCCCCTCACGTCGGCGCGGACGCGGGCCAGCAGGCCGGCGCGCGCCAGAACCCCGCCGCCGAGCACCACGCGTTCGGGTGAGAGCGTGAGGATCACGCTGACGAGCCCGAGCGCGAGATAGCGCGCCTCGAGCGCCCACGCCGGATGATCATCCGGCAGCGTCTCGGCCGGCCGGCCCCAGCGCGCGGCGAGCGCGGGCGCCGCCGCCAGCCCCTCCCAGCAATCGCCGTGGTGCGGGCACGCGCCCGCGAACGGATCGGACGCGCGATCGTGCGGGATGCGCAGGTGGCCCATCTCCGGGTGGACGAGCCCGTGCACGGGGCGGCCGTTCACGACGGCCCCGCCGCCGATCCCGGTGCCCACCGTGACGTAGACGACGCTGGCCGCGTCGCGCGCGGCGCCCCAGCGCTGCTCCGCGAGCGCGGCCGCGTTGACGTCAGTGTCAACGGCGAGCGGCACGTCGAGCGCGCGCCGCAGCGGGCCGACCACGTCCGTGTGCGCCCAGCCCGACTTGGGTGTCGTCGTGATGAAGCCGTAGGTCGGCGAGCGCCGGTCGAGATCGACCGGCCCGAAGCTGGCGACGCCGACCGCGGCCAGCGGCCGGTGACGCTGGAAGAACGCGCGGACGGCCCCCAGCGTCTCGACGGGCGACGTCGTGGCGATGCGCGTCTCGACGACAACCGCGTCATCGCGCCCGACGGCGCACACGAACTTGGTGCCGCCCGCCTCGACCCCACCCACCATGCGCGTGTCCACGGTCCCCTAGTATCGCCGCGGAGCGCGCCGGCCGCCCGTCGGCTAGACTCGCGCCGGGAGGGCCCGACCGATGAATCCCTTCGCGAGCGCCACCGAGCTGCTGGCCGACCTCCGAGCCGGCAAGACGACGTCGACCGAGCTCACGGAGCTCTACATCCGTCGCATCGAGCGGCACGACTCCACCCTCAACGCGGTGGTCGTGCGGGACTTCGAGCGGGCACGGCAGATGGCGCGCGCCGACGACGAGAATCGAACGGCCCCCCTGCGCGGCTTGCCGATCACGCTGAAGGAATCGATCAACGTCGCGGGTCTCGGCACGACGTGGGGTGTTCCGGAATGGAAGGGGTTCGTCGCGCAGCACGACGCCCCGGCGTGGGTCCGCCTGCGGGCGGCCGGTGCGGTGCTCCTCGGCAAGACGAACGTGCCGCCGATGCTCGCCGACTGGCAGTCGACCAATCCGATCTACGGCCGCACGAACAATCCGTGGGCCCTCGACCGCACGCCGGGCGGCAGCAGCGGGGGAAGCGCCACCGCGCTGGCGGCGGGCCTCACGGCGCTTGACGTCGGCTCTGACATCGGCGGCTCCATCCGCGTGCCCGCCGCCTTCTGTGGCGTCTACGGCCACCGGCCGAGCGAGACGCTGCTGCCGAAGAGCGGACAGCTGCCGGTGCCGACGCCGCCGGTGCCGAATTCCGCGGTCGTGATGGGAGTGCAGGGCCCGCTCGCCCGGAGCGCGGAGGATCTCGAGCTCGCCCTCTCCATCCTCGCGGGCCCGGAGGTAGGTGAGGACGTCGCGTGGCGGGTGGAGCTGCCGCCCGCACGTCATGCGCGGCTCGCGGACTTCCGCGTGGCCGTGCTGCCCGAGATCCCGTGGCTCCCCCTCGACGATCAGATCGCGGGCGCCGTCGAGCACCTGTCGTCGCGCCTGGCCGCCCTCGGATGCACCGTGAAGCGCGTGCAACCCGAGGCGCTGGGCAATCTGCGCGAGCATCACTCGCTGTACCGGACACTGCTCTCGGCGGTCACGAGCGCGCGCATCACCGCCGAGGAGCGGGCGCGGCGTCTCGAGCTGGCGCGCCCACGGGACAACGAGTTCGCGCGCGCGTACGTGCGCGGCCTCGAGGGCACGGCCGGTGATTACATCGTGTGGCACGCGCAGCGCGAGCAATATCGCGCCGCCTGGCGCGCGTTCTTCCGCGACTGGGATGTGCTGCTGGCTCCCGCGATCAACGTCCTCGCATATCACCACATCGACCGGCCGTGGCCGATGGACGACGACGCGACATTGACGTTCACGGTCGGCGATCAGGCGGTGCCGTACCTGAACGGCCTCGTGTACCCCGCGGTCTCGACCGTCGCCGGCCAGCCGGCCACCGCGTTTCCTGTCGGGCGCTCCCGCGAGGGCCTGCCCATCGGCCTTCAGGCGATCGGCCCCTACCTCGAGGACTTGACGCCGATCCGGTTCGCCGCGCTCGTGGCACGCGAGATCGGCGGGTTCGTGAAGCCGGACGGCTACGACGCGAGCTGACGCGGACCGTCAACCATTGCGCATGAGATGAGCGCCCGATGCTCCTGACGAACGGCCGGATCTACACGCTCGACGCGCGCGGGACCGTCGCCGACACGCTCGTCGTGCGCGACGGGCGCGTCGCGTTCGCCGGCCGGCGCGCCGACGTCAACCCGACGGCCGGCGAGGAGATCGTGGATCTCGGCGGCCGCGCGGCGCTGCCCGGGCTCGTGGACGCCCACGGCCACCTCATGCACCTGGCCCGCGTGCGCCTGACGCTGGACCTCCGCGGCGCGGGCTCGGAGGAGGCCGCCGCGCGGCGGGTGGGCGAGCGCGCCGCACCCCTGCCGAAGGGTGAGTGGATCAGCGGGCGCAACTGGGACCAGAACCTGTGGCCGGGCGCGCGCTTTCCCTCCCGGGCCTCGCTCGACCGCGTGGCGCCCGATCACCCGGTGGCGCTGGTGCGCATCGACGGCCACGCGACCTGGGCGAACTCGGCCGCGCTGCGCGCCGCCGGGATCGAGCGGACGACGCGCGATCCGGAGGGCGGTCTGATCGCGCGCGACCCGGCCGGGGAGCCGACCGGGCTGCTCGTCGACACGGCCCAGCGGCTGCTCCACGGCGTCGAACCCCGGCCGACCGACGAGCAGTTCGACCGCGCGGTCCGCGCCTGCGTGGCCGACTGCCTGGCCGCCGGCCTCACCGGCATCCACGAGATGGGGGCGGAGCTGTACGCGCTGGCCTCCTATCGCCGCCTGCTCGAGCGGGGGGAGTTTCCATTCCGCAACTACGTGGCGGTGGCCCGGCGCTCGGCCTCCACGTGGACGCACTACCGCGAGCGCGGGCCCGAGCGCCTCGGCGACGGGCGGCTCACGGTCGGCGCGCTCAAGCTCATGGCCGACGGCGCGCTCGGCTCGCGCGGCGCCGCGCTGCACGAGCCGTACTGCGACGATCCCGGCAACAGCGGCCTGGTGCTGATGGACGGCCCCGAGGTGGAGCGGCTCACGCTGGAGGCGCTCGGCCGCGGCTTCCAGGTGTGCGTGCACGCCATCGGCGATCGCGCCAACACGCTCGTGCTCGACGCCTTCGAGCGCGCGCTCCGCCGCACCCCCCGCCTCGATCACCGCCTGCGCGTCGAGCACGCGCAGATTCTCACCGACGGCGACGTGCCGCGCTTCGCACGCCTCGGCGTGCTCCCGAGCATGCAGGCCACGCACTGCACGTCCGACATGGCGTGGGCCGCCGAGCGGCTTGGCCCCGAGCGCCTGCGCGGCGCCTACGCCTGGCGCTCGCTGCTGGCCACCGGCGTCGTCATCGCCGGCGGCTCGGACTTCCCGGTGGAGAGCCCCAATCCGTTCCACGGCATCCACGCCGCGGTCACCCGGCGCCCGCGCGACGTGGACGTGCGAACCCGCAGGCCGTCCGACGGCTGGCAGCCGGAGCAGCGCATGACGCGCGAGGAGGCGGTGCGCTCGTTCACGACGTGGAACGCGTATGCGTCGCGGCAGGAGCGCGAGCTCGGCTCGCTGGAGGTCGGCAAGCAGGCCGACGTGGTGGTGCTCTCCGAGGACGTCTTCACGTGCGACGAGGCGCGCATCCCGGACATCCGTCCGGTGCTGACGCTGATCAGCGGAGCGGTGGTCTATCGCGCAGCGACGTCATAGCTGCAGCACGACGATACCCGCGACCGCGATCACCGCGCCGACGACCGTCGAGACCGAGACGCGCTCGCCCAGGAACATCACGCCGAGCGGGATGGCGAAGAGCGGCGCGGTCGAGGACAGCACCGCGCCCAGCGCCACCCCTGCGTACTTGAGGCTCGCCACGAAGAGCACCGAGCTGGCCGCCGTCACCACGCCGAGCACGCCGATGCGCACCAGCGGCCCGCGCCCGCCGTCGCGCAGCGCCGCCGCCGCGCCGCGCGTCCATGGCGTGAGCCACAGCAGCGCGGAGGCGAGCGGCAAGCGGATGGCCTGCGCCGTGAGCGGCTCGATCTCGCGCAGCGGCGGCTTCATCATCACGGTCGAGATCGCCCACGCCACCGAGGCCAGCACGGCCGTCCACACCCCGAACCACAGGCGCTCGGGCCGCGCCTCACCCGCGCGGCCGCTCACGATGACGCCGACGCCGCCCAGCGTCAGCAGCGTGCCGGTGGCGATGGCCGTCGTGATCGTCTCGCCGAAGAGGGCGGCGGCGAGCAGCGCGGCGCCGATCGGATAGGTGGTCGCGATCGTCATGGCGCGGCCCAGGCCGATGGCCCGCGTGCTCTCGAAGAACACCGAGTCGCCGACGGCGATCGCGGCCACGATGGACACGGTCAGCAGTCCGAACGTCGCCCACGTCATCGTCACCAGCGTGGCCGGCCCGTCGCTGAGGACCACCCAGGTCACCAGCAGCGTGCCGGCGATGCCGGAGCGGACGGCGTTGATCGTCACCGAGCCGTAGTGGGCGATGATCGAACGGGCGAGCAGGCTGGTCACCGACCAGGCGAGCGCCGCGCCGAGCGCGCACAGCGCGCCGAAGGTCGGGTCGGAGATCACCCGGAAGTTATAGCAGGCCCGGTGCTATCCTGAGCGGCATCATGAAGCGCGCGACCATCTACGAGGCCCCGCGGCCGGCCGCCGAGCCGGGCGAGACCGTCGTCACCAGCACCTGCGGTCACAACTGCGGCGGCCGTTGCGTGGTCAACGCCCACGTGCGCGACAACCGCATTGTCAAGATCAGCACCGATCCGCGCAAGTGGACGCCGGAGATGCCGCCGCTGCACGCGTGCGTGCGCGGCTTCGGCCAGGCCGAGCGCGTGAACCATCCCGATCGCCTGCGTCATCCGCTGCGCCGGGTCGGCCCGCGCGGCAGCGGGCAGTTCGAGCGCATCGGCTGGGACGAGGCCCTCGACGAGGTCGCGCGCCAGATGCTGCGCATCCGCGACACCTACGGCCCGGCCGCGATCCTGGACTGCTCGCGCACCGGCAGCCTGGCCATGCTTCACAACGTGCGCGCCACCGCGCAGCGGCTGCTCCACCTCTTCGGCGGCTGCACGGAGCTGTGGTCGAACATCTCGGCCGAGGCCGAGGTGTTCTCGGTGCGGATGACCTACGGCGCCAAGGCGGATTACAAGAGCGGCGGGCGCGAGCCGAACGACTACGTGAACTCGCGGCTCATCGTCATGTGGGGCTGGAGCCCGGGCGACGGAACCTTCGGCACCGGCACGCTGCAATACCTGAAGCTGGCCAGGAAGCACGGCACGCGCATCGTGTGCGTGGATCCGCGCCGCACGCGCACCAGCTACGAGCTGGCCGACGAGCACGTGTTCATCCGGCCGGGCACCGACACCGCCGCCCTGCTGGCCATGGCCTACGTGATCGTCACCGAGGGGCTGCACGACCAGGCCTTCCTCGATCGTCACGTGCTGGGCTTCGACGAGGCGCACCTGCCGGCCGGCGCGCCCGCGCACGCGTCGTACCGCTCGTACCTGCTCGGCCTCGCCGACGGCGTGCGCAAGACGCCGGAGTGGGCGGAAGCCATCACCGGCGTGCCCGCGGCGACGCTGCGGCGGCTGGCGGTCGAGTACGCCACGACCAGGCCGGCCGCGCTGCAGTGCGGCTACGCGCCCGGCCGCACGATCCACGGCGAGCAGTTCCATCGCGCGGCCTACGCGCTGTGCGCGATCACCGGCAGCGTCGGCACACCCGGCGGCAACTCGGGTGTGAGCAACGGCGCGACCGGCCGCGGCGGCATCAAGAGCCTGCCTTTCGCGCCGAACCCGGCGAACGCCCGCGTGGCCACGCCGCTCATGGCCGACCTGCTGGCGCGCGGCAAGGCCGGCGGCTACCCGGCCGACATCAAGATGGTCTACTCGGTGGGCGGCGATCTCTTCAACCAGGCGCCGAACGTCACCAAGAGCATGGCCGCGGCCGAGAAGCTCGAGTTCATGGTCGTGCACGACCACTTCATCACGCCGACGGCGCGCTACGCCGACATCGTGCTGCCCGCCACCACGTTCTGGGAGCGCAACGACGTCCACACGCCGTGGGCGGGCGCCGGCCACTACGCGATCTTCATGCAGCAGGCGCTGGCGCCGATGTACGAGTGCCGCAACGACTTCGACATCTGCGCGGAGCTGGCGCGTCGCCTCGGGCTTCAGGGGTTCAGCGACAAGACCGAGGAGCAGTGGCTGCGCGAGCTGACGAAGGACACCATCGACGATTTCGACGCCTTCCGCGTCCAGGGCCTGGCCCGGCTGCCCGCCCCCGACGACGCCAACGCGTTCGCCAAGGAGATCCGGGATCCCGAGCGCCACCCGTTCACCACGCCCTCGGGCAAGATCGAGATCTACTCGATGACGCTGGCCGCGAAGCCCGATCCCTACGGCCTCGGCGCGATCCCGGCCATCCCGACGTGGATCCCGGATCCCGAGGAGGGCCGCTATCCGCTGCGCCTGTCCACGCCCAAGTCGCGCGCGCGCACGCACTCGATCCACGACAACCAGCCGATCCTCTCGCGCGCCGACCGCGACGACGTGTGGATGCACCCCACCGACGCCGCCGCGCGCGGCATCACCGACGGCCAGCGCGTGCGCGTGTTCAACCACCGCGGCGCCACCGTGCTGCCGGCGCGCGTGACCGATCGCATCGCGCCCGGCTGCGTGTCCATCAAGGAGGGCGCCTGGTTCACGCCCGACGCCCACGGGCACGACACCAAGGGCTGCGCCAACGTGCTAACCGGTGATCGCGCCTCACCGGCGGCCGCCGCGACGTTCAACAGCACGTTCGTGGATATCCGTCCCGCCTGACGCCCGGAGGTCCCCATGACCGCGATCCCCATCGAAGGTGACGTGCTCAAGATGCTCGACAGCCTCAGCAACTGGGGGCGGTGGGGCGCCGACGATCAGCTCGGCACCGTCAATTTCATCACGCCGGCCCAGCGCAAGCGGGCCGCGGCTCTCGTGAGTGAAGGCGTGTCCGTGAGCTGCTCCCGTCCGATCACCACCGAGATCAATGCCGACACGACCGTGCAGCCGATGCGATTCATGGTGGACAGCGGCGAGGGCCGCGACACCGACTCGCTCGAGCGCGTCCTGCAGCGGCGCGGCGCCGCGGAATTCATCGGCATGGTCTTCCACGGCTACTCGATCACGCACATCGACACGCCGGCCCACTACTTCTGGAACGGGCGGATGTACAACGGCCGCTCGTGCAATCTCGTCACCTCGCGCGAGGGCGCGCAGGTGGAAGCGGTCGACCTGCTGCGCGACGGCGTGGTGACGCGCGGGGTGCTGCTCGACGTGGCGGCGCTGAAGGGCCGCTGGCTCGAGGCCGGCGAGGGCGTGATGCCGGAGGACCTGGAGGCCGCCGAGAAAGCCCAGAACGTGCGCGTGGGCCCCGGCGACGTGCTGCTGGTGCGCACGGGCTACTACGCGCGCCGCCGCGCCGAGGGCGCCCGCAACCCCGGCAAGGACGGCACACCGGCCGTGCACGTGGCCTCGCTGCCGTGGATTCGCGAGCGCTCGGTGGCGATGCTCGGCACCGACACCCACAACGACGTCACGCCGCTGCCCTACCCGCGCATCGGCAACGCGCTGCACGTCGTCAGCCTGGTCGGCATGGGCATGTGGTTGATCGACAACGGCAACCTCGAGGAGCTGTCCCAGGCCTGCGCGAAGTACCGTCGCTGGGAGTTCATGCTCACGCTCGCCCCATTGGTCCTGGAGCGCGTGACCGGATCCCCTGTGAACCCGATTGCGATGTTCTGATCGAGGGCACGTTCTTCGCAGGACCGGGGGCTGGGGGAACCCTGCGAGGGTTCCCTCCGACAGGAGCCGCTCATGGCCCGAGCCAGGAAGTCCAGCAAGCCCCGCAAGTCGACCGCGGCCAAGGTCTCCCGCCCCATGGCGCAGGTGCGCCCGCTGGCCGGGACGCCGGCGATGGCTCGCCGCTACGAGACCGGCTATCGTGACCCGCGCGAGAAGGATCGCGAGGTCGGCGAGGGCGAGCCCGAAGTTAACGGCTGACGAGCGGCGCGGCTGCGGTATCGTGACCGCATCGCCGACACCGGCCTGATCCTCGCCTGCATGGGGTGCTGCTGCGGTCATCCCGACCGCGGCGGGCCGAAGACCGTCCCCGGCACGCTCAAGCGTCAGATGCGCCGCGCCTTCCGCGAGGCGAAGCTCAACGGTCTGCGTCTGGCGTTCACCGATTGCCTGGGGCCGTGCAGCGAAGCCAACGTCATCTTCCTGTACGCGCACGGCCGGCCGCTCTGGCTGCGCCGCATCAACACGGTCGAGACGTTCGAGACCGTGCTGGCCTACGCGCGCGAGACCGCCGAGGGTGGGCCGGTGGCGCTGCCGCCGTCGCTGACGCCCCACGCCTTCGCGTGGACGGGCGGCGGGCCCGGTCCCCTCCCGCCGATCGAGCCGTGAAAACCCGGCGCGCGCTGCTGGCGCTGGGGCTGGCGCTGGGTGTGGCGGGCTGCGCCGCGCTGCGCGAGCGCTTCCCCGGCCCCGACGTCCTCTTCGTCGCCACGCCGGAGGCCGTGAGTCTCGAGATGCTCAAGGTCGCCGCCGTCACGCCGCAGGACGTGGTCTTCGATCTCGGCAGCGGGGACGGCCGCGTGGTCATCGCCGCTGCCCGCGACTTCGGCGCCCACGGCGTCGGCGTCGAGATCGATCCCAAGCTGGTCAACGTCAGCCGGGACGCGGCGCTGGCGGCCGGGGTGGGCGCGCGCGTGACGTTCCTCTGGCAGGACCTGTTCGTCACCGACCTGACCGACGCCACCGTGGTGACGCTCTATCTGCGCGACGACGTGAATCTGAAGCTGCGTCCCAAGCTCCTGCGCGAGCTGGCGCCGGGCACGCGCGTGGTCTCGCACGACTTCGACATGGCCGACTGGGAGCCCGACCGCGTCCAGAGCGTGCGCACGCGGGAGCGCGAGCATCGCCTGTACTTCTGGCTCATCCCGGCGCGCGCCGCCGGGATGTGGCGATCGCGCATCAACGACGGCGAGGCGACGCCCCTCGCGCTGACGCAGGAATTCCAGAAGGTCGCCGGGACCCTGGGCGCCCAGCCGATCACCGGTCGCCTGCACGGCGAGCGCATCGAGCTCACGGCCGGCGGGCTGACGCTGCGGGGCGTGGCGCAAGGCGACCGCATCGAGGGCGAGGCCAGCTCGGGCGGTGGCGGCGCGCAGCGCTGGACCGCGCACCGCGTCCAGAACTGACCGGGCTCGGTGGCCTTTTGGTTGCACCCCGGGGCAGTCCGGAGGTGCCGCATGGAGCCCACGACTTCGTCCTACCCCTCGGACCTCGAGGCCCGAGTCCGCACGATCCGCAACCGCCTGCCCGGCCAGATGCTGGGGCAGCGCCTAGAGATGGCCGCGCTCTGCTACGGCCCGCTGTACTCGCTTGCGGAGATCCGGCAGAACGTGGGTGCGGTGCTGCCCCGGCGCATCGGTTACGTCCGCGGCGCCGCCCTGGAGCCGATCGAGACGTACGCGGCGCCCATCCCCGACGAGGCGCTCGTGAAGTACGACGACGCGGCGCGCACCGGCCTGTTCTCCAAGTTCTGGGTGGCGACGCCGACGTACTACCAGGAGCGCCAGGTCGATCCGTGGATCGTCGCCGAGGTCGATGGCTCCGATCGCTGGGCCGTGATCGCCCGTTGGGACGTGTAGTCGTGTGACGTACCATGGGGGCCCTACGGAGGCCCCCATGGACTACGCGGAGTACAAGCACCTGACGTTCGAGCGCAAGCCGCACGGCGTGGTGCTCATCACGATCGACCGCCCCGACGTCCTCAATGCGACCAACGACCGGCTGCACTGGGAGCTGACGCAGATCTGGCGCACGCTCGACGGCGACGACACCGCGCGCGTGGCGGTCGTCACCGGGCGCGGGCGCGCGTTCTCCGCGGGCGGCGATCTCGAGATGGTGGAGGCCAACGCGCGCGATCCCAAGCGCCTGGCCGCGGTGCTCCGCGAGGCGACCGACATCGTCTACAACATGATCAACTGCGACAAGCCGATCATCTCGGCCATCAACGGCGTCGCGGTCGGGGCCGGGCTCGCGGTGGCGATCATGGCCGATATCTCGATCATGGCGGAGACCGCGCGCATCACCGACGGCCACACCAAGCTCGGCGTGGTGGCGGGCGATCATGCGGCGATCATCTGGCCGCTGCTGTGCGGGATGGCCAAGGCGAAGTACTACCTGCTCACCAGCGACTTCATCGACGGCAAGGAGGCCGAGCGCATCGGCCTCGTCAGCCTGGCGGTGCCCGCCGATCAGCTCCTGCCGAAGGCGCTCGAGGTGGCGGACAAGCTCGCCCAGGGCAGCCAGATGGCCATCCGCTGGACCAAGCGCAGCCTCAACAACTGGCTGCGCATGGCCGGGCCGATCTTCGACAACTCGATGGCGCTCGAGCTGCTGACCTTCATGCAGGACGACGTGCGCGAGGGTCTGCAGGCGATTCGCGAGAAGCGGCCGCCGAAGTTCCCCTCGGCGCAGGGCAGCTGACGGCGCCTACACGCTGACGGCGTCGCGGCGCTGGCGCGCGCGGCGCCACAGCCGCACGCTGACGACGACCACGATGCCGGCCCCGGCCATCGCGAGGCCGACCCAGCCGGCGTCCCCCGCCAGGTCCAGTGCCTGCTCGCCGGCGAACCAGCCGAGGCCGACCCACACGGACGACCACAGCAGCGAGCCGATCGCGTCGAAGAGCAGGAAGGTGGGGTAGCCGACGCCGTGCGGCCGCGCCAGCGGCCACGCCAGCAGCCGGACGCCGGCGAAGAAGCGGCCGAGCACGATGGTGAGCGCGCCGTAGCGATCGAACCAGTCGGCGGTACGGCGCGCGCAGAGCTCGGAGTTCAGCGTCCACCGGCAGAACCCGCGCACCACGCGGTCGAGACCGAGCGAGCCGGTGAAGTACCAGAGATGATCGGTCAGCGCCACTCCGGCCGCGCCCAGCAGCACGACGAGCACCGGGTTGACGTCACCCCGCCCGGCGAACGCGCCCGCGGCCACCAGGATGAGGCGGCCCGGGAACGGGATGCCTGTGGAGTCGATGAGGGCGCCCACGAACACCACGAGATAGGTGTGCGCGAGGAGCCAGGAGGCCACGGGCTGGAGGGCGTCGGGCATGCCACTCAGCATACCTGCAAGCACGGGACCACTTGGTAGGCTGGCCTCCATGTCTTTCGACACCTGGGGCGGCGCCGCGATCGTCATGGCCGTCGTGGTGGGGTTCGCGGCGGAGCAGCGCTGGCCCCTGCGCCGGCGGATGCGCCCGCTGAGCGAGCGGCTTCCGACCAACGCCGCGATGGTTTCGTTCGCCGCGGTGGTGCTGCGCCTGGCGATGATCCCCGCGGCGGTGGCCGTGGCCTCGGCCGGCGAGCGGGCCGGCGTGGGCGTGCTCCGGTGGCTGCCGCTGCCCGCCGCCGTCGCCGGCGCGCTCGGCTTCCTGCTGCTCGACTGGTCGGTCTACGTGTGGCACCGGCTCAATCACCAGGCGCCGCTGCTCTGGCGCTTCCACGTCGTGCACCACACCGATCTCGACCTCGACGTGAGCACCGCCTTCCGCTTCCACGCGGGCGAGCTGTTGCTGTCGGTGCTGTGGCGCAGCGCGCAGATCGTCGTCCTCGGCATCGGCCCGGGGCTGGTGCTGCTCTACGAGGCGGCGATGGAGACGGCGACCGCCTTTCACCACAGCAACTGGCGGCTGCCGCCGGGGCTCGATCGCACACTGAACCTGGTCGTCGTCACGCCGCGCATGCACGGCATCCATCATTCGGTGGACGAGCGCGAGACCAACGCGAACTGGTCGGTGATCTTCTCGTGGTGGGATCGCCTGCACCGCACGCTGCGCCTCGGCGGACCGGCCGCCGCGCTCACGATCGGTCTGCCGGCCTATCGCGACGCCCGCGAGCTCGGCGTGCGTTTCCTCCTGGCGCTGCCGTTCATGCGGCAGCGCGAGGCCTTCACGCTGCGCTAGCGGCCGAGCGCCTTCTTGCGCCAGAGCTCCCAGGGGCGCACCACCGTGCCGCCCACCGAGCCGCCGGCCAGGCGCGCCTCCTCGTCGTCCAGGTACGTCACGGGGCCGCCGAGCGCCATGGCCTGGGCCTGCAGCCGCGCGTTCATCTCGGTGTACACGCTGCGGAAGACCGTCATCTGGATGCTGGGGCCGACCACGACGGCGCCGTGGCCGCGCATGAGCGCGACGGGGCGCGCGCCGAGCGTCTGGGCCAGCGCGCGGCCGAGGGCCGGGTTGCGCACCAGCATGTCGGTGGGCCCGCCGGCCGCGGTCTTGATGTCGAAGACGGGCACGCCGCCGCCGAGGAACGCGCTCATGTGGTAGAGCGGCTGGAGCGGGACCGTGCCCACGCCGAACGGGATCACCGACGGCGAGTGATTGTGCACGATCGCCTTGACGTCGGGCCGCGCGCGGTAGATCTCGCCGTGGATGAAGCGCTCGAGGTAGCTCGTGCGCCCGCGCGCGTCGACCGCGGTGCTGTCGAGGTCGTACTCCATGATGTCGGCAGGCGTCACCAGCTCGGGCGCGATCGAGCGCGACATGAGATAGCGCTGCGGGTCGGCCGGATGGCGCACGCTCGCGTGGCCGTAGCCGTCCACCACGCCCTGGTCGGCCAGGATTCGGTTGGCGGCGGCGAGATCGTCGAGCAGCGCGGGATCCACGGGGCCGGCCGTGGCCGGCGCCGTCTGGGCGCTCGCGGCGCGCGCGAGCACGGCGTGGGCCAGCGCGGCAGCGCCGGCGGCGAGAAACGTACGGCGGGTGGTCGTCATCGTGTGCTCCTAGAGGAGCGGCTCGGGTTCCCCGGGCCGCTCCGAACGTTGGGGGGGCGCGGGGGGCCATTTCGGGGCCCCCCACCCGGTGATCGCGTCTCGAGGGTGCGGCGAAGATCGTCGAGGGCGGCGACGAAGGCGTCGAGCGCGGGCGTCTTCGGCTTGTCGCGGCGGCGTACGAGCCCGATCTGGCGCTCGAGCGGCGGCGTGAGGCGGACGGCGGCCAGCGTGCGCTGGCGCACTTCCGCCGCGACGGAGAACCACGAAGTGACGGAGAGTCCCAGCCCGGCCTCCACCAGCTTCTTGATCGCCTCGGTGTTGCCGAGCTCCATGGGCGAGCGCGGAGCCACGCCGGCGCGATGGAACCAGCCGTCGATGATCCGGCGCAGTGTGGCGCCGGCCTCGAAGAGGATCAGCGGCTCCGCGGCCAGCGTCACCGCGTCAATGGACTGCGATCGAGGAGCGCCCCGGCTCCGCCGGGGCGCTGCCGAGCGAGTGGGGGGTGTGCGGGGCCCTTTCGTGGCCCCCCACTCGACAGGCGCAATGGCGACGAGCTCGTCGCGGAAGAACGGAGAGACGACCAGCTCGCGGTCGCGCACCGGCAGGCTCACGATGCCCACGTCGAGCTCGTTGGCCACCACCGCGCGCGTGATCTCGGCGGCGTTGCCGGTGACGATCACGACCTCCGTCTCCGGATAGCGTGCGCGGAAGCGCCGCAGCGCCGGCGGCAGCAGGTAGATGCTGATGGAGGCGCTCGTTCCCAGGCGCACGCGCCCGGCCACCACGCCGCGCAGCTGCTGGACGCGCTCGACGCCGGCCTCCAGCTCGCGCAGCGCGCGATCGGCGTGGGCCAGCAGCAGCTCGCCGGCGCGCGTGGGGAACGCGCGCTTGCCCACGCGCTCCAGCAGCGGCAACCCAAGCGCACGCTCGAGGTGCCGGACCTGCATGCTGACGGCGGGCTGGGTGAGATTCAGCGTCTGGGCCGCGCGGGAGAAGGAGCCGTGACGGGCGATGGCCTGCAGCGTGCGCAGGTGCGTCACCTGGAGGTCCATCGAGGAGATGCTACATCGGGCGGCTGGCTCCCGGGGCGCCCTTCTCGAGGCGTCTCAGGGC
>JBKPRI010000086.1:0-5861 GCA_046734515.1 Candidatus Methylomirabilota bacterium
GTCGTGGACATCGTGGGCCACGAGGCCTCGGAGGACATCTTCCGCCTGGCCGGCTCGGACGCCTCCGAGCTCGACCGGCGCTCGCCGCGCCGGATCGCGCTCATGCGGCTGCCGTGGATCCTGGCCACCCTGCTCATCGAGCTGGGCGCGGGCGTCGTGATCCATTACTACGACGAGACGCTCAGCCGGGTGATCCTGCTCGCGTCGTTCATGCCGGTCATCCAGGCGATCTCCGGCAATACGGGCCTGCAGTCGGTGACGATGGTGGTGCGCGGCCTGGCCACCGGCCACATCCAGCTGCAGCGCTGGTGGGAGCCGCTCTGGCGTCAGATCCAGACGACGAGCATCATCGGCGCGGTGTGCGGCGCGCTGATCGGGCTCATCGGCGCCCTCTGGCACGGCACGGTGCTGTTCGGCGTGGTGGTGGGCGTGTCGATGTTCGTCTCGGTGAATCTCTCGGGGCTGGCGGGCACGGGGATCCCGATGCTCTCCAAGCGCCTCGGCTTCGATCCGGCCCTCACGGCGGGTCCCTTCGAGACCGCGCTGCAGGACGTGATCGGCGTCAGCATCTTCCTGTCGCTCGCGACCGCCCTCCTGCGCTGGCTGGCGTGAGACGACGGCCTCGAGAGGAGGCCGCCGTCCCCGTCAGGCTCACGACTTCTTGACGTCCTCGGGCTTCTTCGCCTCGTCGGCGCCCTCGGCCACGCCCTTCTTGAACTCGTTCATCGACTTGCCGAGCGAGCGCGCCAGCTCCGGCAGCTTGCTCCCGCCGAAGAGCACCAGCGCGATCACCAGGATGATCATCAGCTCCTGCGTTCCGAGACCAAACATCCAGTCCTGCCTTTCTCTTTCCCGGGGAACCCTAGCAGGGTTCCCCTCCCCTCCGGGGTCCGGTCCGGTCAGCGCTTGCGAGTGACCGGGCGGTGAGGCTTCTGGCCCGGACCCCGGCGCCGCCAGCTGCGCGGTGGCCGCTCCACCTTGATCTCGGTCAAGACCCACGCCCCGCCCGTCGCCGACGGCACCCAGACCAGCCGATACACTTCACCGCCGTCGCCGTTGTACGTGGCCGAGTTCTCCATGATCGACCTCCTCCGAAAAATCGACGCCGCCTGCCGCACGCGGCAGGACGGACGTCGTTGAGCGAGCCGGAGAGGCTTAGGCCTGGGGAGGCGCGCGCGAGGTGAAACGGGGCAGCGGTCGGCTGACGACCTCGGGGAGCGCCGACACACTGGGGAGCAGACGACTCGCCGGCGTCAGCGGGGCGCTGGCGACAGGAACCACAGCCGGCGTGTGATCCCACAGGATGGCGACTTCGTCGCCGTCGCCGTCATCGTAGACGCCGGCGATCCACGTGGGATCGGGCACGATCGTGGCGCTCACGATCGGGCCGATGAGCAGTGCGACTAACAGGAACCACAGCAGCGCCCGGCGGCGGTCCATGACCGGCATCCTAGTCCGCGGCCGCCGGATCGTCAAACCTCCCATCAGTGTCGCTCCGCCCGCCCGGCCGTTCCCGACGCGGCGGGCAGCGCGGCGGCGCCGAGCACGCGCCGGCCGCGAGACGCCAGGCCGAACACCATGAGCGTGAGACCGAACGCGCAGACGACGGTGGCGCCGGTCGGCAGGTCCAGCGCCGCCGAGGCGACCATGCCGATCACGCTGACCGCGGTGCCGAACGCCCAGCCGATGACCAGCCGGGTCGTGACGCTGCCGCCGGCGATCACGGCCGCGAGCGCCGGCACGATCAGGTACGAGAAGACCAGCAGCACGCCGGCGATCCGGACCGAGCTCGCCACCACGACGCCGAACGAGGCATAGAAGAGGAGGTCCCACAGGCGCACCCGCCAGCCCTGCTCGTACGCCGCCCCGGGGTCGGTGGAGATCAGGAAGAACGGCCTGCGGCAGACCCAGTGCAGGATGCCGACGAGCGCGTAGAGCACCGCCACCTTGCCCACCTCGAACGGGGTGACCGAGAGCAGGTTGCCGACGAGCATGCCCCGGACCTGCTCGGCGCCGTGCGCCGAGCGGTCGGCCACGAGCACGGCGGCGGCGGAGGACACCGCGTACACCACGCCGATCACCGCCTCCTGCGAGACGTGTCGCCGCCGGCTGCGGGTGAGCGCGAGCACGACGGCGCCCACCAGCGTCGCGCCGAGCGCGTACGCGTACGACTGCCACATCTCCACCTCGTAGCCCACCAGGAAAGCCACCGTGGCCCCGAGCGCGGCGATCTGCGCCATGGCGATGTCGACGAAGACGACCTCGCGCGCCAGCACGTGGACGCCCAGGTAGGCGTGGATGCCGGTGAGCACGAGGCACATCAGGAAGGGCGCCCAGAGAATCGCGACGAGATCGGTGAGCATGCGGCCGTTACCGTAGCGCCTTGGCCAGCGCCGTGATGTTGTAATCGATCGCCGCGATGTAGTTGTCGGCGCCCTTCACCGCGCCGACCGCGGTCGCCATGACCAGCGCCTTGGCGCCCGCCTCCTCGGCCACCCGGTTGGCCAGCTTGACGTCGTTCCAGGGCTCGACCAGGATCGCCTTGATCTTCTGCTCCTTCATCTCGCGGATGACGGTGGCGAGATGCTGGGGCGACGGCGGAATACCGGGCCGATCCTCGAGGACCGCGGCCTGCACGAGGCCGAACCGCGTGAGGAAGTACACGTAGACCGGATGGAAGACCACGACCTTGGCGCCTTTCACCGGCGCCATGGCCTGCGTCCACTTCACCATTTCCTGCTCGAGGCGGGCCAGGAACGCCCGGCGATTCTCCTCGAACACGGCCCGGCGGTCCGGCGCCACACGCGCGAGGCCCTCCACGATGTTCTGCGTGATCACCGGCGCCAGGCCGGGATCGAGCGAGAAGTGCGGATTGCCCTGCGGATGCACGTCACCCATCGAGCGGTCGACGCGCGCACCCGGGACCTCCAGCACCTCGACGTTGCGCGAGATGTCGATCCGCCCGCGGCCGCCCCGGATGATGTTGGCGTTGTTCGCCGCCTCGATGGCGACGTCGGCCCACGCATCGAGGCCCAGGCCGTTCTCCACGACGGCGTCGGCCCGCCGCAGCTTCAGCATCATGCTGGGCCGCACTTCCGCCTCGTGGAAGTTCTGGGTACCCCGCGTCAGGCTGTCGACCTCGACCAGATCGCCACCGATGGTCTCGGTCAGCGACTTGAGATCCGGAATCGTCGCCACGACCTTCAGCTTGCTCGCCGCCTGCGCGTCCGGCACGAGCCCGCTCGTCGCGGCGACGACGGTCAGGAGCAGCAGCGTCAGCCATCTCATGCGTCCCTGTCCTCCTAGAAGCGATGGGCGGGGTGAGCGCCCAGGATGAACGTGGCCTGGAAGAGCAGCTCGTCCACGATGCGGCCGCTGCCGCCGTTGCCGTCGAACCCGTCGCGATGCGAGCGCTCGGTGTGCTTGTACGCGGCGCGGAAGCGGAGGAACTCCGAGGGGAAGAACGTCAGATACGGCTCGATGGCCCACTGGAAGCCGGCCATGGCCGGATACTGCGTGGCGTCGTAGCGCGCGCCGAATGCCCACTGCCGCCACGGCTGCACTTCCGCCCAGCCATACCAGCCGAAACGCCCCTTCGTCTCCCCGGTGGTCCCTTCACGCATCGAGTAGATGCCCTCGGTCCCCAGCGTCAGCAGAGGGTGCAGCCAGCCGTCCGGCCGGTACTTGTACTTGACGTCGTAGCCCAGCAGCGTGCTCGTCCGCCGGTCGGACGTCACGCCGTTCGCCACCGAGGTCCCGACCTGCAGGCCCATCGTGTCCGTCAGCTCGAAGAACGCCACCACGCGACCGGTGACGAGCGGCTCCCGCAGCCGGCCGTAGCCGAAGGCGGTGTCGTTGTCGCCGTTGAAGACGCCGCCGAGGATCTCGAGATAGAACGGCAGGAAGTCCGGCACCCAGGTCGCCTCGAGGCCCTTCTCGACCAGCCCGTCCTCGCCGAGAAACGCGCGGTAGACGTCGGGCCGATCGATCCACGGCAGGTCGTGCTCGTGGATCACGTTGGACCAGCCGAAGCGGTTGCGCATCTGACCGAGCCTGGCTTGCGTGCCGTAGGGCAGCGCCAGCAGCGTGATCGTGGCCTCGGCCAGCGACACGTCCGTCTCGCCGCCCGGGGCTTCCTCGCCGGCCTCGATGCGCACGTCGGCCCGCGCGTACGGATCGATCTGGCCGAAGAGGCTCAGCTCGATCTCGCGGGGAAAGAAGCGGTTCTCGCGGCCGCTGAAGGTCCCCGCCGAGGCCTTCTCGACATTGTGCTGGGTGAGGTTCCCGACGAAGTCGCCCGTGACGCCGATGTCGAAGAGCAGCTGGCCGGCGCCGCGCTGCTGGTAGAGCGCGAACGGCTGGCGCGGCCGGGCAAGATCGAGCGGCGAGAGCGACGTCATCTGGCTCGACGGGTTGCTCGGCGACTGGGCCACGGGCGCGGCCGGCGCCGGCGGGGTCGTGGCCGGCGCGGGTTGTGACTCGAGGCGCTGCAGCCGCTGGCTCAGCGCCTCGATGGCCTTCTGGTATTGCTCCTGCTGCTTCTTCAGCGCGTCGAGCTCCCGGCGCAGCGCCTCGGCGTCCTCCCCGCGAGCTGCCACCGGCGCCAGGGTCACCATCACGCAGACGATGACGAGGATGAGTCGGAGCATGGAGACCTCCCCTTGCTGGGTGCGGTACGGGGCGCGCCCGCGAGGGACGCGCGGTCTCGATCAGGCCGGGAGTGGTCTAGGCGTGCGGCGGAGCGCGGCTGGGAGCGGACGACCAGGGTGTCGAGTCGACGTGGGCGCGCGCGAGCGGTGCGATCGACGCCAGCAGGACAACGGGCTGCATCGCCGCCGGGATGGCGGTGATGGTGGCGACGCCGTGCAGCGTGGCGAGCAGGGCGCCGTCGTGGTCCTGGTTGTAGATGCCGGGACCGTTACCGCCGTGCGTGTGCGGAACGCTGCCACCCTGCAGGACGACCGCCGCCACCGCCACGAGCAGCAGCAGGCCGAGCGGCGAGCGCGCGATCGGGCGAAGGAAGAACATGACGCGCTTACGTTTACTCCTCACGGCCGGGCTGCGCAAGCACGGCGGCCGGGGGTGACGAGTGACGGTCTCTACCGGGCCTGGGGCGCCAGCGCCTCGAGCTGCCTCAGCGCGCGCTCGAGCGTGGCGCCGGGCTGGAAGTTGGGCTCGAGGAAGATCTGCGTCACCCCGGCGTCCGCGTAGCGCGCGAGGTCCTCGCGGATCTGCTTCACGCTGCCCCACAGCGCGCGCCGCTCGGCGCCGAGCGGCTCGGGCGTGAGGTTGAACGATCCGCGACAGATGATCGGAAAGCGCGCGGGATCGCGGCGGGCCGCGCTCGCCGCCGCGCGCACGCGGGCGACGGTCGCCGTCAGGTCGGCCAGCGGGATGTTGCCGCCGGTGTAGCCGTCGCCGAGCGTGGCCGCGCGCCGCAGCACGTCGGGATGGTAGCCGCCCACCAGGAGCGGCGGATGCGGCCGCTGCACCGGCCGCGGCGCCACGCGCGACTTCGGCACGCGGTAGAACTGGCCGCGGAAGTCGACGGGGTCCTCGGTCCACACCGCCTTGAGGCAGCGCATGAACTCGTCGGCGCGCGCGCCGCGCCGGCTCCACTCGGCGCCGGCGGCCTCGTACTCGTCGCGTGACCAGCCGAGCCCGACGCCGACGTCGAGCCGGCCGTTCGACAGCACGTCGAGCGTGGCGAGCTGCTTGGCCAGCACCACCGGCTGATAGATCGGCATGATCAGCACGGACACGCCGAGCCGGATGGCGCGCGTGTGCGCGGCCACGAACGCCAGCACCGCGATTGGGTCCATCACCGACTGGAACGGCGCCGGCCACTGCGCGCCCGGCGC
>JBKPRI010000087.1:0-4719 GCA_046734515.1 Candidatus Methylomirabilota bacterium
CTGTCGGGCGCCCGTCGCGGCTCGCGCGGCACCGACTCGGCGGGCGCGGCCCGCTCAGCGCGATCCAGCCGCTCGAGGCGTTCGACCAGCTCGGGGCTGGCGCGGCGCCAGTGATCGATGGCGAGGCCGGCGCCGGCGGCGCCCACGAGCAGCAGGACGAGCAGGAGCTGGTGACGAGTGTAGATGGCCATGCGCGCACGATCCCACGCGCCCGCGCCCGCGGCTAGAGTGGACGAAGAGAGACGCTCAGTGACGCGGCAGGTGCACGGTGAAGCTGGCGCCGCGGCCGAGGCCCTCGCTGGACGCCTCCACCGTGCCGCCGTGCAGCGCGACGAGCCCGCGCACCACCACGAGTCCGAGACCGAGGCCGGGCGCGTCCTCGTCGCGCCGGAAGACGTCGAAGACGTGCGGCAACATCTCGGCCGTGATGCCGTGACCGGTGTCGCTCACGCGCAGGCGCACGGTCACGTCGTCGGTGTCGAGCGTGACCAGCACGCGGCCGCCCGAGGGCGTGAACTTGATGGCGTTGGCCAGCAGTGCCATGACGATCTGCGCGAGCCGATCGCGATCGCCCTGGCAGCGCGCGGCGCGGTCGAGCTGGAGATCGACGCGCACCCCCTTCTCACGGGCGCCCGGCGCCAGCTCCGTCGCCACGCGCTGGACGATCGCCGCCAGGTCGACGGCCCGGCGATCGACGCGCACCTTGCCCATGACGATGTGGGAGGTATCCATGAGGTCGTCGATGAGGCGGCCGAGCACGCGTCCGTTGCGCTCGATGACGTCCAGCGCGCGGGCGGTCTCGTGCGCGTCGGTGCGATGGTGGAGCAGCTGCAGCCAGGCCATCATCGCCGTCAGCGGCGTGCGCAGCTCGTGGGAGAGCGCGGCCAGCATCCCGTCCTGCCGGCGGTTCACCGCGGCCAGCTCGTGACCGAGGCGCGCCTGGGTGATCGAGAGCCCGGCCATCCGGGCCAGCGTCTCGGCCAGCGAGACGTCGGCCTCCTCGAAGCGACGCCGCGGGCTGGCGGCGACGAGCGTGAGCGCCCCGAGGGCGCGCGTGTCGGCCCTGATCGGGACCGAGACGTAGCCGCTCACGCCCAGCTCGGCGACGATGTGCTCGAGGTCCTCGTGCTCGACGGCGAAGAGCGCGGCCGGATCGGCCGCCTCGAACGCCACCTGCCGCTCACCGGTGCGCATCACGTGGGCGACGCCGAACCGCTCCGGGTGCGCTTGCCACCGGCCCACCAGCCGATCGGCGTGCGGCTGGCATCGCGGATCGGCGTGCGCGACGGTGACGCGCCGGTAGGTTGCGTCGTCGTCGAGGACGTCCACGGTGCACCAGTCAGCCAGGCGCGGCACGGCCAGGCGGGCGACGCGGGAGAGGGCCACCGAGGGATCCGTGGACCATGCCACCGCGCCGGCGGCGTCGGCGAGGAGCTCGACGCGCTGGCGGTCATCCAGAAAGTACTCGGCGCTCACGGCGATCGGCCCCTTTCGCAGCCCAGGTGGCAGCGTCAGAGGCCTACGGGGCAAGGCCCGTGCCAGCGGAACTTGCTAGCCGTCTCCGCCGCGCTCGATCTTCTCCTGGCAGCTCACGCAGGTGGCCACTTCGGGAATGGCCTTGAGGCGGGCCTGCCCGATGGATTTTCCGCATTCGACACAGGTGCCGTACGTCCCATCCTCCACGCGCTTGAGCGCGGCGGTCAGCTTCTCGATGCGCTCCACCAGACGCTCGCGGCTCATGAGGCCCATCTCGCGCTGCTCGCTGGCCTGGATGTGGTCGGCCTCGTCCCACACACTGTCGGCCGGCCCCCCGATCTCCTCCAGCGTGATCTGCCCGCCGAGCTGCCGCAGCCGCGTGGCCGCGGCCTGACGCTCCCGCTCCAACCGCCGGCGCAGGTCCTTGGTCATGGCACGAGCGCCGCCCGCGTGATGGTCGTGGTCTCGCGCCCGTGCCACTCGGATTCGCTGAACGCGGTGTTGATCTGCTCGAGCGGATACTTGTGCGAGACGAGCTTCTCGAACGGCCAGCGCGTCTTGTTGCGCACGAGGAAGTCGAGCGCGCGCGGAATCACCCAGGGGTCGTACATGATCACGCCCACGATCCGCTTGGCGCCCCACACGAGCTGAGCGGGCTCGAAGTCGATCTTGGCGCCGCGGCTGATGGTGCCGATCTCGAGATAGGTTCCGCCGGCGCGCAGCATGTCGAGGCCCTCGGGGATCACCTGGGGAAAGCCGACGAAGTCGCACGCGATGTCGGCGCCGGCGCCGCCGGTCCACTTGCGCACGAGCGCCACGCGATCCTTGCGCTCGGCGACGTCCTTGAGATTGATCGTGTGATCCGCGCCGAAGGCGCGGGCCAGCTCCAGGCGGCCCGGGATCTGGTCCACCACGATGACCGTGGCCGCGCCCATGTCCTTGGCGACCGCCACGGCCTGGATGCCGAGGCCGCCGGCGCCCTGGATCACCACGCTGCCGCCGAAGCGCAGGCCGGCCTGGTGCAGGCCGTAGATGACCTGGGAGAGCGCGCAGTTCACGGGCGACACCAGCTCGTCGGAGAGCTCGTCGGGAACCTTGAAGAGGTGACCGCCCGGCCGCAGGTAGTAGTACTCCGCGAACGCGCCGTGGAAGTGCGGGAACTCCGCGGGCCCGCGCGGCCGCTCGATCTTGGCCGGGCAGTTGGCGGGCTCCTTGTTGAGGCAGACGTAGCAGCGGCCGCACGGATAGAAGTAGCTGTAGGCGACGCGATCGCCGTCCTTGAGCGGGCGGCCGAGCGAGTCGCTCTTGACGTTCCGCCCCAGCGCGGCCACGCGCCCCATCATCTCGTGGCCGAAGATCCAGCCATCCTCGGGGAGCCGCAGGGGAGCGTCCCCGCGCCAGAAGTGGAGGTCGGAGCCGCACACGTTGGCCAGCGACACCCGGATGGCCACCGCGTCGGGCTCGATCTCCGGCAGCGTGACCTCGCGCAGCTGGAACGGCTTGCCGGGACCGAAGAAGACGGCGGCCTTGCCCTTGATCATCGTTCTCTCCCCAGCTCGAAGGCGTCGTGCAGCGCGCGCACCGCGAGCTCGGCGTACTTGTCCTCGATCACGCAGGAGACGGCGATCTCGGAGGTCGAGATCATCTGGATGTTGATGCCCTCGCGCGACAGTGCCGTGAACATGGTCGCGGCCACGCCCGAGTGGCTGCGCATGCCGACGCCGACGATGGACACCTTGGCCACGCGCTCGTCGTGCACCGTCTTGTCGGCGCCGACCGCGCGCGCGACCTCGTCCAGCGCGGTCCGGGCGCGCTCCATGTCGCCGCGGGGAACCGTGAAGGAGATGTCGGTGAAGCCGTCGCGGCTGATGTTCTGCACGATCATGTCGACCACGACGCTCTTGGTGCCGACGGCGCCGAACACCTGGGCGGCGATCCCGGGCCGGTCCGGCACCCGCAGCAGCGAGATCTTCGCCTGGCTGCGATCGTGGGTGATGCCGGTCACCACCACGTCCTCCATCGCGCGTTCCTCCCGGGTGACGATCGTGCCCGGATCGGGCTTGAACGTCGAGCGCACGTGCACCGTCACCCCGTACTTCTTGGCGAACTCGACCGAGCGCGCCTGCAGCACCTTGGCGCCCAGGCTCGCCATCTCCAGCATCTCGTCGTAGGCGACCCGCGGAAGCTTGCGCGCCTCCCGCACCACGTTGGGGTCGGCAGTGTACACGCCATCGACGTCCGTGTAGATCTCGCAGACGTCGGCCTTCAGCGCGGCGGCCAGCGCCACCGCGGTGAGGTCGGAGCCGCCGCGCCCGAGCGTGGTGATCTCGTCCTCGTCGCTGAGGCCCTGGAAGCCGGCCACCACCGCGATGGCGCCGGCCTACAGCGCCGCGCGCACGCGCTCGGCGGTGATCTGCGCGATGCGGGCCTTGGTGTGGCTGCGGTCGGTGCGCAGCCCGGCCTGGGCGCCGGTGAACGAGCGCGCCTTGAACCCCTGCGCGTGCAGCGCCATGGCCAGCAGCGCGATGGTGACCTGCTCGCCGGTGGCGAGCAGCATGTCCATCTCGCGAGGGTCCGGCGCGGGCCCGAGCTGCTGCGCGAGGCGCACGAGGCCGTCGGTGGTCTTGCCCATGGCGGAGACGACGACCACGAGCTGATGACCCGGCGCGCTCTCGGCCACCCGGCGCGCGACGTTCTGGATTTTCACGACGTCGGCGACCGACGAGCCCCCGTATTTCTGGACGATCAGCGCCATAGCCCACGCATCCTATCAATCGCCATCCGGACCGGCAAGGTCAGGCGCGCGTGGCCTCGCCGAGCGACACGTGCTCGCGCACGAGGAAGATCCAGCCGATGAGCGTGACCGGCACGAACTGACTGGCGTGGTAGAGCACGGCGTAGCCCAGCGCGGTGGCCTGGCTGACGCCGAAGACGGCCAGCGCCAGCACCGCCGCGGCGTGCCACACGCCGACGTAGCCGGGCGCCGACGGGATGCTGATGCCGAAGCCGACGAAGGCCAGCACCGTCCAGCCGGCCGTCAGCGTGAGGTCCAGATGCACGGCGCGCAGGAGCATCCAGGCTCCGGCCGCGCCCAGCATCCACACGAAGACCGTCCACGCCGCCAGCGGCAGCAGGTGGGCGCGCGCGCGGACGCCGGCCAGGCCGAGGAGCACCATGTCGAGCCCGCGCTCGGCGCGTCGGGCCAGCCGGGGCCAGCGCCGGGTGAGGCGCGCCAGCACGAGG
>JBKPRI010000088.1:0-9166 GCA_046734515.1 Candidatus Methylomirabilota bacterium
GCATCGAGGCTGATGCGGTCGGGCACGATGTAGCGGACCTCGGGATAGCTCACCAGCACGCGGCCCAGGGTGCGCACGCGCGGATCGGGCGCCAGCAGGCCGCGGCGCTCGGCGGCGGCCCAGTCCTTCTGGAAGAACACGCGGATCGCGCGCGGCTCGGTCATGGACGCCGGCCGGCCGCAGCGTGCTGCCGGGCCTCGGCGTACACGTCCAGCGTCCGGGTGATCTGCCGCTCCACATCGAAGTCGGTCTCGGCGACCAGCCGGGCGCGGGCACGCATGCCGGCGCGCCGCGGCTCGTCGAGCAGCAGACCGATGGCGGCCTCGGCCAGGGCGGCGGGATCGCCCTTGGTCAGGATGCCGCTCTCGCCGTCGCGGACGACCTCGTCGGTGCCCGGCGCCAGCACCGCCACCGCCGGCAGGCCGCAGGCGGCCGCCTCGGCCAGCACGAGGCCCTGCGTCTCCGTCTCGGAGGCGAACAGGAAGAGGTCGGCGGCCTGGTACCAGGCGGCCAGCCGCGCGTGCTCCCGCACGCCGGCGAAGTAGATCCGGTCGCCGGCCGGCGAGGCAGCGGCCCGACGCTGCAGCGCCTGGCTCTCCTTGCCCTGCCCGACTAGCCAGAGCCGCGCGGCCGGCAGCGTGCCGGCGAGGCGCTCGAAGGCGAGCAGCACGCGGTCCACGCTCTTCTCGCGATCGAGCCGGCCGACGTAGAGGAGCAAGGGATCGTCGGCGCCGAGGCCGAGCTCCCGGCGCGCGGCGGCGCGATCGCCCGGGCGGAAGCGCTCGAGATCGATCCCGGTCGGCACCACGGCCATCGGCGTACTCACGCCGCGCGCGCGCAGCTGGTCGCGCACGAGCCCCGAGGGCGCCAGCACGGCGTCGGCGCTGGCGGCAAAGCGCGTGCTGAGCCCGAGCGCGGCGGCTTCCACCAGCGGCCGCGTGAGTGGCACGTAGTGCGCGTACTTCTCGTAGCGCGTGTGATAGGTGAACACCAGCGGCCGCCCGGCGCGCCGCGCGAAGCGGCGCGCGGCGGGACCCAGCAGGAACGGATGGTGGGCGTGGAAGACGTCGAGGCCGAGCGCGCGCACCCGACGCGCCAGCCGCGGCCCCCACGGGATGGCCAGCGCGAACTCCGGATAGGTGCCGGCCGGCACCGAGGGCACGCGGATCACACGCGGGGGATCGTCGGTGGAGCCGGGGAAGCGCGGGGCGAAGAGCCAGACCTCGTGGCCACGGCGCTCGAGCCCGCGCCGCAGTGTCTCCACTGAGATCGTGACCCCGCCGCAGAACGGCAGGTAGTTGTTGGTGAACAGCCCGATCCGCACGCGCGCCGCGGTCCCCCGCTCAGGCCTTGTTGTACTTCTCGAAATCCTCCGGCTTGATGTTCTGCAACCACTCGCGCAGCTGCTCGGGATCGTCGGCCTTCATCGGCTCCCCTTCCTTGCTGACCTCCATCTTGCCGGCCTTCGGGAAGACGTCCTCGTCCACGAAGATGGTGGCGCCCACCCGCAGCGCCAGGGCGATGGCGTCGGAGGGCCGGGAGTCGACGGTGAACTCGTTGGTGCCGAGCTTGAGGTGCAGCACCGCGTAGAAGGTGTTTTCGCGCAGGTCGGTCACCACCACCCGTGTCACCGCCACGTCGAGCGTCTCCAGCACGTTCTTGATGAGGTCATGGGTCATCGGCCGCGGCGTGGCGATCTTCTCCAGCTCGAGCGCGATGGCGTTGGCTTCGAAGATGCCGACCCAGATCGGCAGCGAGCGCTTGTCCTCGTCGTCGCGCAGAATGATGATCGGCATGTTGGAGACGGGGTCCAGCGCCAGCCCGCGCACTTTCATCTCGACGAGCATACGGCCTCCTCCGGCGTCGCGAGCGCGCCGCGCAGGCTGTGCGGCAGCACCTCGGTCACGAGAACGTGGACGACGTCGCCGACCGCGACCTGCCCCTGTCCGTCGAAGTTGACGACCCGATTGCACCGCGTGCGGCCGGACAGCGCGCCGGGACTCTTGCGTGACGTGCCGTCCACCAGCACCTCCATGGTACGCCCGGCCAGAAGCCCGCTCCGCGCGCCGGTCACGCGATCGACCACGGCGAGCAGGCGGCGGTTGCGGTCGGCCTTGACCGCCTCGTCCACCTGGTCCGGCATGTCGGCGGCCGGCGTGCCGGGGCGGCGCGAGTAGCGGAACACGAAGACGTTGTCGTAGCCGACCTGCTCGATCGTCTCCATCGTGGCCGCCAAGTCGGCCTCGGTCTCGCCGGGGAAGCCCACGATGATGTCCGTGGAGAACGCCAGCGCGGGCTCGGCCTGGCGGAGCGCGTCCACCAGCTCGAGGTAGCGCGCCCGCGTGTAGCCCCGGTTCATGCGCTCGAGGATGCGGTCGGAGCCCGACTGCAGCGGCAGATGGAACCACTCGCACACCTTGGGGACCTCGCGCATGGCGCGGATGAGCCGGGGCGTGAGGTTGTAGGGGTTCGAGGTCGTGAAGCGGATGCGGGCCAGCCCCTCGACGTCGTTCACGCGCTGGAACAGCTCGGCCAGATCGGTCGGCGGCGTGAGGTCACGGCCGTAGGCGTTGACCGTCTGCCCCAGCAGGGTCACCTCGCGGCAACCGTCGGCCACCAGGCCTTCGATCTCGGCCACGATCGCCGCGGGCGTGTGGCTGCGCTCGCGGCCGCGCGTGCGGGGCACCACGCAGAACGTGCAATGCTTCTCGCAGCCTTCCATCACCGTGACGAAGGCCTTGAGGCGATCGGCCGAGGCCGGCTTGGCGGTGATCTTCACCAGCGGCGCCTCCTCGGTGTCGAGCACCGGCCGCCGCTCGCGCCGCACGCGCTCGACCAGCTCGCCCACGCGCGCGATGGCGGGCGAGCCGAACACGAGATCGACCGACGGGGCGCGGCGGCGGACCTCGGCCTGCTGCAGCTGCGCCATGCAGCCCATCACGCCGATCACGAGCTCGGGCCGCGCGGCCTTCAGCCGCTTGAGCTCGCCGAGCTTGGAGTAGACCTTGTCCTCGGCCTTCTCGCGGATCGCGCAGGTGTTGACCAGGATCACGTCGGCTTCCCGCTCGTCCTCGGTGAGCTCGTACTGGCGCTCGCGGAGCAGGCCGGCGACCCGCTCGGAGTCGTACTCGTTCATCTGGCAGCCGTACGTGATGAGATGGAGCTTGCTCGCCATGTTTGATCCGTAAATCAGCGATTTACGGTGCACTGACCGTAGCATCGGCCCCTGGGGAAGTCAAACAAGCGGGCCCTCGAAGGCCGGTGGTACACTCTGGGCCGCGAGCAAGAACTTCACTCCCATGAAAGTAATTTCTCATCCGACCTCCCGCGAGCTGCGGCTGCTCGTGCAATGCCTCGAGCTCTACTACCGCCAGGGCCGCAGCCAGAAGGACATCGCCAAGACGCTGGGCGTCTCCGCGGCCACGGTGTCGCGGCTGCTCAAGCGCGCCTTCGACGAGGGCTACGTGCGCGTGGAGCTGGACCTCCCCCGCACGGAGGCGCTGGAGACGGCGCTGGCCCAGGCCTACGGCCTGCGCGAGGCCGTGGTGATCGTGGCCGGCGGCCGCGGCGATCTGAAGGCCGAGCTGGGCACGGCCGCCGCCGAGCACTTCGAGAAGATCGCGCGCAACGGGATGAAGATCGGGCTCTCGTCCGGCTTCACGCTCTACCAGACCATTCGGGCGCTGCGCGAGCGGCGCTTCCGGGACTTCGCCCTCTATCCCCTCTCCGGCGAGTCCACGCTGAAGCTGGTCGACCTCTTTCCCAACACGCTGGTCGGCATGATGGCGGCCAAGTATCGGCCCCACGTGCAGGCCTACGCGCTGCCCGTGCAGCACGTGCTGTCGCTGCGCGAGATCGAGCGCGAGCGGCGGCGGCTGCTGCGCGACGCCGAGATCCGCGGGATCTTCGAGGCCGCCCAGAGCGTGGACATCGCGCTCACCGGCATCGGGCTCATCGCCGAGAACACCCCGGGCTTCTGCTCGCTGGCCGAGTCGTACGGCGTCAGCGTCAAGCGGCTGCGCCAGCTCGGCGTGGTGGGCGAGATCAACTACCAGCCCTTCGACGCCGAGGGACGCATCGTGGAGCGCAGCGAGCTGAAGCTGCTCTCCCATCGCGTGCTCAGCGTGGAAGGCGATCGCCTGCAGGCCCTGGCCCGTCGCGACGACCGCTCGGTCATCGCCATCGCGGGCGGCCGGGCGAAGATCGACGCCGTGCGCGGGGCGCTGCGCGGGCGCTTCGTGAACGTGCTCGTGACCGACGAGGACTGCGCGCGGGGGCTGCTGGGGCGCTGAGGGTCACGCCCGGGCGGGCGTGGCGGTCTCCTCGAAGGCGCCCAGGCGCCGGAACTTGTCGTAGCGCTCGTTGACCAGCGTGTCGGGAGCCCGATCGGCCAGCGCGGCGAGCTGCCCGCGCAGCGCCGCGCGCAGGTGCCCGGCGGCCGCTTCCCAGTCTCGATGCGCGCCGCCGACCGGCTCCGGCACCACGCCGTCCACCACGCCAAGACGCATGAGGTCGGGCGCCGTCGTCTTCATGACCTCGGCGGCTTCCGAGGCCTTGGCGGCGTCGCCCCACAGGATCGCCGCGCAGCCCTCCGGCGAGATCACCGAGTACACGGCGTACTCCAGCATCAGCACGCGGTTGCCCATGCCGATCGCCAGCGCGCCGCCGCTGCCGCCCTCGCCGGTGACGACGGCGATGATCGGCGTGGGCAGGCCGGCCATCAGCCGCAGGTTGCGCGCGATGGCCTCGGCCTGGCCGCGCTCCTCGGCCCCGATGCCGGGATAGGCGCCCGGCGTGTCGATGAACGTGATGACCGGCTTGCCGAACTTGGCCGCCAGCTCGAAGAGCCGGTGCGCCTTGCGGTAGCCCTCGGGATGCGGCATCCCGAAGTTGCGCGCGATCTTCTCGCGCGTGTCCCGGCCCTTCTGGTGGCCCAACACCACGACCGAGCGCCCCTCGAAGCGCGCCAGCCCGCCCACGATGGCGGCGTCGTCGCCGAACAGGCGGTCGCCGTGGAGCTCGAGGAAGTCGTCGAACAGCAGCTTGCACCAGTCGCGCGTGTACGGGCGCTTGGGATGGCGCGCCAGCAGCGTGCGCTGCCAGGCGGTCAGGCTGGCGTAGGTGCGCTGGCGAAGGCGGGCGAGGCGCTCCTCGAGCTTGGCGATCTCGTCGCGCACGGTGCTCGGATCTTCCGCCGCCTGCAGCTCGGCGATCCGCGTCTCGAGCTCGAGCAGCGGCTGCTCGAAGTCAAGCGCGTCCGGCATGCTCGATGACCGCGGCGCCGGCGCCGAGGAGCGTTTCCAGCTTGGCGACCAGGTCGCCGGTGGCGTCCACGGCCACGCCGCGGGCGCGCACGACCACCTCGTGGCCGGGCAGCAGCAGGTGCAGGAACACGGGCACGGTGCCCGCGTGCGCCTCGCAGACCCGGCGCAGGGCGTTCAGCGTCTCGCCGGCGGCCTCCCCGCTGCGCACGCGCACGCGGCAGGCGGTCGGCTCGCTGCCGTTCCTCGGGCGGCTGCCGCCTGCCATCGACTGATCGAGCGGGCGCACGTCCTCGGCCAGCACCACGCGGCCCTTGTCGCTGTCGTCCACGCGTCCGCGCACCACGACGGGCTCGCGTGAGCGCAGCACCAGTGACGCGGCCTTGTACGGCTCGGGGAAGACGGTGACGTCGACGGTGCCGGCCATGTCCTCGAGGGTGAGGAACGCCATGCGGTTGCCGCTCTTGGTCGCCGTCTCCTTGATCGCCGCCACGTGCCCGAACAGCGTGACTCGCGCGCCGTGGCTGCGGTTGGCCAGCTCGGCCGACGAGGTGACGCCGAGGGACTCGGCCACGCCCTCGAAGCGCGCCAGCGGATGCCCGGAGACGTAGAAGCCCAGCACTTCCTTCTCGTAGGCCAGCCGCTGGTCGTCGTCCCACTCGGGCACCACGGCCGTGGCCGTCGCCTCGCTCGGCCGCGGGGCCGGCGCCGCGGCCGGCAGCAGGTCGAAGAAGGACCCCTGCCCCTCGGCCTGGTCGCGCTGCTGGCGCTGGCCGGACTCGAGCGCGACGTCACACTGCGCCAGCAGGTGGGCGCGCGGCAGCCCAAGGCTGTCGAAGGCGCCGGCCTTGATGAGCGACTCGATCACCCGCCGGTTGACGAGGCGCAGATCGACGCGCACGCAGAAGTCGTCGAGCGTCTTGAACTCGCCGTCGGCCGCGCGCGTCTTGAGGATGGACTCCATGGCCGCCTCGCCCACATTCTTGATAGCGGCCAGCCCGAAGCGGACGACGTCGCCGGCCACGCTGAAGCGCACCTGGGAGATGTTGACGTCCGGCGGCTGCACGCGCAGGCCCATGGCCCGGCACTCGTCGATGTACTTGACGATCTTGTCGGTGTCGCCCATTTCCGAGGTCAGCAGCGCGGCCATGAACTCGACCGGGTAGTTCGCCTTGAAGTACGCCGTCTGGTAGGCGACCAGCGCGTAGGCCGCCGCGTGCGAGTTGTGCACGGCGATCCCGTTGGCGATGAAGCTGTGGGCCTCGGGCACCTCGAAGTCGTACGTGGGCTCGGTCCCCGCGGCCACGAAGGTCAGCCGCGTCGTCCACGCGATGGGCGCCTCGGTCACGATCGTCTGCGCCGGCGTGGCGCCGGGCCGGCGGCGCGCGGCCACCCGCAGGTCGGCGGCGGCGACGACGTCGAGGACGGCCACCGCATCGGCGTCGGTCAGCTCGGCGGCGTTGACCCAGCCGCGCTGCGTGAAGATCGGATGATCGGGCGTGCAGCGCAGCGTCATGCCGTTGGCCAGCGTGAGGCGGCCGATGGGGCGAATGCCGCTCGGCCGCACGCGCTTGGCCGCGAAGGGACCGTCCTTCGTCAGCACGACGTCGCCGTCGCGGATCGCGGTGATCGGCTTGCGGGTGCCGTCGGCCATCTCGATCATGGCGTCCGCGCAGATGCACTTGTTGAAGCCGTACCCCGCGAACTTCTCCATCAGCTCCCACACCCGCTCGCTCTTGCTGGGCGCGGTGCCGCGCTCCTTGCAGCCCGCGATGAATTTCTCGCGCTGCTTGGCCATGAGATCGCGGTCCTTCTTGCCCATGGCGCGGCGGAGCGTGTCCGCCTCGCCCATGGTGAAGCCCGCCATCTCGGAGGCGATCTGCATGATCTGCTCCTGGTAGACCATGATCCCGTACGTCTCCCGCGTGAAGGCCTCCATGGCGGGATGCTCGTAGGTGATCTTGGTCTTGCCGTGCTTGCGGGCGATGAAGTCGGGGATCAGCTCCATCGGGCCCGGGCGGTAGAGCGAGACCATCGCGATGACGTCTTCCAGCCGCTCCGGACGCAGGCCGCGCAGCGCCTCGCGCATGCCCGAGGACTCCAGCTGGAACACGCCGAACGTCTTGGCGTCGCTGAGGAGCGCGTACGTCTTGGCGTCGTCGAGCGGCAGCCCGTCCAGGCTCAGTTCGAGCCCGCGCGACTCCTTGATGAGCTGCACGGTGTTGGCCAGCACCGTCAGCGTGCGCAGGCCGAGGAAGTCCATCTTGAGCAGGCCGAGCTTTTCGATGGGACCCATGGCGTAGCCGGTGATCAGCTCGGGCCGCTTGGGATCCTTGTAGAGCGGGATGTAGTCGTCGAGCGCGTCGTCGGAGATGACCACCGCCGAGGCGTGCACGGAGGCGTGGCGGGTGCAGCCCTCCAGCGCCAGCGCGATGTCCCACAGCTCCTTGACCGCCGGCTGGCTCTTCACGGAATCCGCCAGCGGCGGCGACTTCTGGTAGGCGTCCTCCAGCGTGATGTTCAGCGGGAAGCCGGGCACCAGCTTGGCGATGCGATCGACGTCGGCGTACGACATGCCGAGCACGCGGCCCACGTCCCGGATCGCCGCCTTGGCCCCGAGCGTCCCGAACGTGATGATGTGCGCCACGCGGTCGCGCCCGTACTTGTCCGCGACGTACCGGATCACTTCGTCTCGCCGATCGTCAGCGAAGTCGATGTCCATATCGGGCATCGAGATCCGCTCGGGATTCAGGAAGCGCTCGAACAGCAGGCTGTACTTCATGGGATCGACGTTGGTGATCCCCAGGCAGTACGCCACCAGCGAGCCCGCCGACGAGCCGCGGCCCGGCCCCACGGCGATCCCGTGCTCGCGGGCGTAGTGGATGAAGTCCCACACGACGAGGAAGTAGCCGGCGAAGCCCATCTTCTGGATGACGGCCAGCTCGTGGGTGAGGCGCGCCTCGATCTTGTCGCCGGGGCTCGCCCCGTAGCGCCGCCTGAGCCCGTCGCGCGCCAGCTCCTCGAGGTAAGTCTCCAGCGTGTGGCTCGGCGGCACCACGTAGCGCGGCAGGTGGAACTTGCCGAACTCCAGCGTGAGGTTACAGCGCTCGGCGACGGCCAGCGTGTTGCGGCAGGCATCGGGGATCTCGGCGAAGACGCGGGCCATCTCCTCGGCCGACTTCACGTAGAACTCCTGGGTCGAGAACTTCCAGCGGTTGGGATCGTTCATCCCGCTGCCCGTCTGGATGCAGAGGAGCGCCTCGTGCGCCCGCGCGTGGCCGGCCTCGAGATAGTGCGAGTCGTTGGTGCCGGCGATCGGCGCCCCGATGGCCTTGGCGATGGCGAGCGTCTCGCCGGTCACCTTGATCTGCTCGGCCATGCCGTGGGCCTGGACCTCCATGAAGTAGTGGTCCTTGCCGAACACCTCCTGGTACCAGCCGGCCGACAGCTTGGCCTTGGCCGTGTCCCCCGCGCTGAGCGCGCGCGAGACCTCCGAGTTCAGGCAGCCGGAGAGTACCAGCAGACCGTCGGCGTGCTGGGCGAGCAGCTCCTTGTCCACGCGGGGCTTGTAGTAGAAGCCCTCCAGATAGGCCTTGGACACGAGCTTGATGAGGTTGCGATAGCCGGTGGCATTGCGCACGAGCACCGTCAGGTGGTTGGCGCCCTCGTAGCTGCCCTCCTGCGAGCCGCGCTCCGTGCGCCCGCCCGGGGCCACGTAGAGCTCGCAGCCGACGATCGGCTTCACGCCCGACTTCTGGGCGGCCAGGTAGAAGTCGATCGCGCCGAAGAGGTTGCCGTGGTCGGTCAGCGCGATGGCCGGGAACTTCAGCTCCTTGGCCTTGGCCACCAGCTTCTCGAGCTGGGCGGCGCCGTCGAGGAGGCTGTACTCCGAGTGGACGTGCAGG
>JBKPRI010000089.1:0-2403 GCA_046734515.1 Candidatus Methylomirabilota bacterium
CGCCTGTGGGCGCGTACCCGCCCCATTGGCGGGGGGGGCGCCCCCCGCCATGCCGGGGGGGGGGGGGGGGGGGGGGCCCGCCGCGCCCCACCCCCACGGAACGTTGCAGATGCGGCGTTATCGTCGTCTCCGCCTCAGGCCATCGTGAGACCACCGGACACCGACAACGTCTGCCCGGTGATAAAGCCTGCGTCCTCCGAGGCCAGAAACACGACCGCCGGCGCAATATCCTCCGGCACCCCGAGCCGGCCCCACGGAATGACGCGCTTGAGGCTCTCGGCGAGCTTGGGACTCTGCGCGGCGAACTCCTGCTGGAACAGCGGGGTGTCGGACGGGCCGGGGCACACGCAGTTGACGTTGATCCGGTGGCGGGCCGTCTCGCGCGCGATCGTCTTGGTGAACGCAATGAGACCGCCCTTGGCCGCGGAGTACACGGCCTCGCCGGTGGAGCCGACGCGGCCGGCGTCGGAGGCGATGGTGACGATCTTGCCCGACTGCTGCGCGATCATGTGGCGCAGCGCCGCGCGCGTGCAGGCCAGCGCCCCCTTGAGGTTGATGTCCAGGATCCTGTCCCAGAACTCCGGCGTGGTGTCCACGAACGGCATGGGCTTGTCCCAGCCCGCGCAGTTCACCAGCACGTGCAGCCCGCCCTCGCGGGCCGCCACGTGGTCCATGGCCGTGTCCACCGCCGCCACCTCGGTGACGTCGACCTGATGGCTGCTCGCCTTGCCGCCGGCGCGCTCGATGGCGACGACGGTGTCGTGGGCGCCCGGCCCGTTGAGATCGAACACCGCCACGCGGGCGCCCTCGCGGGCCAGCGCCTCGCAGATCGCGCGGCCGATGCCGCTGGCCCCGCCGGTGACCACGGCGACCTTGCCGGCGAGCTTCACGGCAGCAGCGCCTTGGCGATGATGTCCTTCATGATCTCGCTGGTGCCGCCGCCGATCGTCATCAGGCGCGCATCGCGCGCGAACCGCTCGACGGCGTACTCGCGCATGTAGCCGTAGCCGCCGTGGAGCTGCACGCAATCGTAGGCCACGCGATTGACCATCTCGGCGGTGAAGAGCTTCACCATCGAGATCTCGCGCACGCACTCCTCGCCGGCGGCGAACTTCGCGCACGCCGCGTAGGTCAGCCAGCGCCCGGCCTCGATCTGCGTGGCCAGGTCGGCCAGCTTGTGGCGGATCACCTGCTTGTCGCTGAGCGGACCGCCGAACGCCTGGCGCTCGCGCACGTAGGCCATCGTGTCGGCGAGCGCGCGGTCGGCCATGGCGACGGCGTGCAGGCCGGCCACCAGACGCTCCCGCTGGAATACGCGCATGACCTCGTAGAAGCCCACGCCCTCGCGGCCGAGCAGGTTTCCGGCCGGCACGCGCATGTCCGAGAACGACAGCTCCGCCGTGTCGGAGGCCAGCATGCCCATCTTGTCGAGCGTGCGGCTCACCGTGAAGCCGGGCGTCGCGCGCTCGACCAGGAACATGGAGATGCCGCGGTGACGCTTGCCCTCGTCGGCGGCGCCGACGCGAGCGGCCACGAAGTACACGTCGGCGGTGGCGCCGTTGGTGATGAACATCTTCGAGCCGTTGATGACGTAGTGGTCGCCGTCGCGCACGGCGCGCGTGCGGATGGCCGCCACGTCGCTGCCGCCGCCCGGCTCGGTCACCGCGATGGCGGTCAGCGTCTCGCCGCGGCAGATCCCGGGCAGGTACCGTTCCTTGAGCGCCTCGCTGCCCGTCCAGTACAGGTGCGGCGAGGCCATGTCGCAGTGCACGCCGACCGCCATGGCGAAGGAGCCCGAGCGCGAGCGCGCGCACTCCTCGTGCAGCACGGCGGAGGTGAGGACGTCGGCGCCGGCGCCGCCGTACTTCTCGTCGTACTCGACGCCCAGCAGCCCCAGCTCGCCCATGCGCGGCCAGATCCAGCGCGGCATGCGCCCGGCCGTCTCCCACTCCTCGACGTGCGGGGCGATCTCCTTCTCGACGAACGAGCGCACCGTGGCCCGGAACATCTCGTGCTGGTCGTCGAAGATCTTCATGAGCCGGCTCCAAACGCGGCCTTCACGGCGTCGCGGTCGACCGCGCCCTCGGCCGTGCGCGGCAGCGCGTCGGTGAACACCACCAGGTGCGGACGCTTGAAGCGCGCGATCTTGCCGCCCACGAAGTCCGTCACTTGCTGGGCGGTGCAGGCGCCGGGCTTCTTCACCTCGACCACCGCCTTGACCGCCTCGCCCCACTTCACGTCGGGCACCCCGTAGACGCACACGCCGCTCACGCCCTCCATCTGCATGATGACGGTCTCGACCTCGGCCGGGTACACGTTCTCGCCGCCCGGCTTGATGAGCTCCTTCTCCGGCTTGCGCTTGACGTAGTAGAGGTAGCCGTCGGCGTCGAAGCGGCCGACGTC
>JBKPRI010000090.1:0-7569 GCA_046734515.1 Candidatus Methylomirabilota bacterium
CGTGGGCGACGTGCCGCCGGCGCGCTCGACCGTGTCGGTCAAGGAGTTCCCCCGCGGCGCGCGCATCGAGATCGAGGCGATCGCCGGCGTCTGATCAGCCGCGCTTGCGCGCCAGCGCCGCCACGTGGACGAAGGTCCAGAAGGCGTCGGGATGGCGGGCCCACGCGCGGAACGCGGCGGCCATCGCCTCGATGTCCGCCCGCGTCGCGAACCCGTACTCCACGGGACGGCTGCCCATCGGCGAGGTGAGCAGACGCTCGGCGTAGGAGTCGCCCCACTCGATCGTCTCCTCCGGCGTGGCGTAGCACCACACGGCGCCGGTGATCTCGAGATCGTCGACGCCCGCGGCATTGAAGAGCGCGCGCAGATGCCGGCCCATGCGGGGCTCGCCGCCGTTGCGATACCACGCCTTGAAGTGGGTCTCCACGAAGCGATCGAGCCAGGGATCGGCCGGCCAGTACGCCGCCGTCCCCCAGTCGACGTCCCGCACCGCCACCAGCCCGCCCGGCTTCAGCACGCGCAGCACCTCGCCAAGCGCCTTGGCCGGCTCCCGCAGGTGCTGGAAGACCTGGTGAGCGTACGCCACGTCGAACGAGGCGTCCGCATACGGGAGCCGGTAGACGCTGGCCTCGTCATACCGAAGATTCGTCAGGCCGCGCGCGGCCGCGTCCTGGCGCGCGCTCGCCAGCGTGTCGGCGGAGAGATCGATCCCCACCACCTGGCCCGGCGCGACACGCTCGGCGAGGCCGCGCGTGATGCTGCCGGGCCCGCAGCCGACGTCGAGCACGCTCATGCCCGGCCGCAGCGAGGGCAGCAGGAAGGCTGCGGCTTCCTCGGCGGTCCGCTTGCCGTGCTGCCGCACGGTCGCCGGCGCGTGGCCGTGCGTGTAGGTTTCGTGCCTCACGGGTTCCGTCACGGGCGCCTCACGCGGACTTCACGAGATCCATCAGCCGGCCCAGGGTGGCCAGGCGCGCGTCCAGCGATGGCCCCGACGGGTCCACGCGCAGGGTGGTGATCCCGCTGGCGCGGTAAACGCGCAGCCGCTCGCGCACCATCGCCTCGGTGCCGAGCAGGTTGGCCTTGAGCGCCATCTCGTCGGGCACGCGCGCGGCGGCCTCATCGCGCTTGCCGTCCAGCCACAGGCGCTGGACCTCGATCGCTGCGTCGGTGAAGCCGGCGCGCTTGAACGCGTCGTTGTAGAAGTTGTGTTCGCGGGAGCCCATGGCGCCCAGCGTGAACGCCAGGCCCGGCTTGCGCGCCGCCACCAGGCGCTCGACGTCGTCCCCGAACGCGACGGCGCCGCCCGCCTGCAGATCGAGCTGCGCCAGCGAGCGGCCGGCGCGCTTCGCGCCCGCCTCGATCGCGTCGAAGAAGATTCGCGCGTGATCGGGCATGAAGGAGGTGCCGAGCCAGCCGTCGGCGATCTCCCCGGTCAGCTCGAGGCCGCGCGGGGAGAGCGTGGCGAGATAGATGGGGATGTCGGGGCGCGGCTGCGCGCCGGTCCGCAGCGCCTTGCCCTCGCCGCCCGGCAGCGGCAGCTGGTAGACCTGCCCCTTGAAGGCGACGCGCTCGCCGCGCGTGGCGCGCCGCACGATCTCCACGATCTCCCGCATGCGCGTGAGCGGCCGATCGAACCGCAGACCGTGCCAGCCCTCGATCACCTGCGGCCCGCTGACGCCGAGACCGAGCACGAAGCGCCCCCTCGACATCGAGGCCAGGCTCAGCGCCGTCATGGCCACCAGCGCGGGCGTGCGCGTGCCCGCCTGCATGATGCCCGAGCCCAGCCGGATGCGCGACGTGCGCGCGGCCATGAAGGCCAGCGGCGTGGCCGCGTCCAGCCCCCACGACTCGTGCGACCACACGAAGTCCACGCCGAGGCGCTCGGCCTCGGTCACGTACGTGGTGGCGTAGTCCCAGTCCTCGTTGGCCTCCAGCCGCAGTCCGATGGCGACGCGCATCACAGGGCCGCGGCGACTTTCTGCAGCTGGCCGGCGTGGTCGAGGTCGTGCAGGCGCATGAACAGCAGCGTCTCACGCCAGTTGAGGGCGCCGAAGAACGGGTGCGGGATGGTGGCCTCCAGCCGCGACATCGGATGCGCGCTGCGCACGCGCGCGAAGAGCGCGTCGCGGTCCCGCTCGAGGAGCGTCCACCATTCGCTCAGCGGACGCGGACTCGTGTCCCGCGCCGCCGCATCGCGCGGCTGGCCCGGCGGCTGGCCGTCGAGGACGCGCACGATGGCGCCGCCGAAGTGGCGCCCCGCCTCCACCACGTGCGCCATCACCTCGTTGGCGCTCCACTCGCCCGGCGCGGGCGGATCGGTGAACCGGGCCGCCGGGACCGCGGTGGCCGCCGCGCGGAGCTGGCCCATCGCCTCCTGCACCTTGCCGATGATCTGCTCGGGCGAGAGCTTGGCGCCCTGCGCGTTCAGGTACCCGCGGATACGCGCGAACTCCGGGTTCGTGTCCTGTGGCTGGCTCATGGCCGGGACTTCAGCACGAACTTCTGCGCGCGCTTGCCCGTATCCACCTCGGTCGTGTAGATGTTGCCGGCCGCATCGACCGCCATGTTGTGAACCCAGTGGAACTCACCGGCCTGGCGGCCGTTGCGTCCGATGGTGCCGAGAACGCGCCCGCTTTCCCGCAGCAGCATCCACACATGGTTGTTCTCGCCGTCGGCGTTGTAGAGGTGCGTCTGCGCGGCATCCTGCGAGAGATCGACGTCCCACGTGGACCCGCCGCCGCGGGTCTCCGGCGCGACGACGAACTCCTTCACGTAGGTGCCGTCCTTGCGGAAGACCTGGATGCGGTTGTTCTGCCGGTCGCAGACGTAGAGCAGCCCGTCGCGCGACAGGCGCACGCAATGCACCGGATTCTTCCACGGCTTCACGCTCGGGTCGCCCGGCGGCAGGCCGTTGGCGCCCCAGTGGCGCTTGTAGGCGCCGGTCTCGGCGTCGAAGACGATCACGCGGTGGTTGCCGTAGCCGTCGGCCACGAACAGCTCGCGCGTGGCGGGATCGACCACCATGTTGGCGGGCCGGTTCAGGTGCTTGGTGTCTCGATCGTCGCCGATGACGCCGGGCTCGCCGATCTTCAGCAGGAGCTTTCCGTCGCGCGTGAATTTCAGGATCATCCCGTCCTTGGGCCCGTTGCCGGCGATCCACACGTGGTCCTTGTCGTCGACGTAGATGCCGTGCTCGTTGTCGGGCCACGGATGGCCGTGGCCCGGGCCGCCCCACGACGCCATCAGCGCGCCCCTGGTGTCGAACTCGAGCACGGGCGGCGCCGGCTTGCAGCAGAGCGAGCGCGGCGGCGTCAGCGTGGCGCCGCGCTCGTCCTCGGTGAGCGACTTCGGGCGCTGCACCACCCACACGCGATCGCCCCTGGTGGCGACGCCGGCCGCCTGCCCCATCAGCCAGCCGTTGGGCAGCGGCTTGGGCCAGAACGGATCGACCTCGAACACCGGCGCATCGGCCGCGGCCGCCGCCAGCAGCTTCACGAACACCGCCAGCCCCACCACCGCCGTCGCCGCCATCGCGCCGCGTCTCAGCATCGGGCGTCCCCCTCGCGGCCGGAGCGTAGGCCGCGCGCGCGCGCGGGTCAAGCGCACGGTCCCTCCACCGCCGATGGCCCGCCCGCGCCAGACTGGCGACGGTCGCGCGTGACACGCTGGCATCCAGCGATCGCTGCCGCGGCGAAAACCGCGTGTTTACAGGGAAGACGGCGTGGCACCTGCCGTGCACCCTCGCTGTCGCCGGAGGACACCATGAACCGACCGATGCTCGCCGCCCTCGCCGTCGCGCTGCTGAGCAGTGGATGCGTGGTCCGCGCGAGCGGTCCCCGCGTCGTCGTCACCGAGCCGGTGCCGCCGCCGGTGGTCGTCGCGCCGCCGCCGCCCGTCGTGGTGGCCCCGCCGCCGGTCGTCGTCTCGCCGGTGGTCGTGCATCCGCCGGTGCTGGTGTCGCAGCCGCGCATCGTGATCGTGCCGGGCACGCAGGTCTACACGGTGCCGAGCGCGAGCTACAACGTGTTCGTGTACGGCGGCCAGTACTACAGCTTCCATCATGGCACGTGGTTCCACGCGCCCCGTCACGGCGCGGCGTGGACGCCGGTCGCCGTGGCCGCCGTGCCGGTGCAGGTGCGCAGCGTTCCGGCCAAGCACTGGAAGGTGGCGCCGGAGCAGGAGCGCGCCGAGCGCCACTGCCCGCCCGGCCACGCCAAGAAGGGCGAGTGCTAAGCGCTCCACGCTGATCGCGCCCTGAGCCCGGCGTAGTGCTATCCTCCCGGCCCATGGATACCACTACCAGCCGGGCCAGGGACGTCGCGTACCAGCTCCACCCCTTCACCAACCTCGGCCGTCACGAGACCGAGGGCCCGCTGGTCATCTCCAGCGGCAAGGGCGTCTACGTCTCCGACGAGTCGGGGCGCGAGTATCTCGAGGCCATGGCCGGGCTGTGGTGCACCTCGCTCGGCTTCGGCGAGTCGCGCCTGGCCGACGCGGCCTCGCGCCAGCTCCATCGGCTGCCCTACTACCACCAGTTCGGCGGCAAGGCCAACGACGTGGCGATCCGGCTGTCCGAGCGGATCGTCAAGCTCATGCCGGTGCCGATGTCGAAGGTGTTCTTCAACAACTCCGGCTCCGAGGCCAACGAGAGCGCCGTCAAGCTCGTGTGGTACTACAACAACGCCAAGGGACGCCCGCGGAAGAAGAAGATCATCTCGCGCCAGCGCGCGTACCACGGCACCACGATGGTGGCGGCCAGTCTCACCGGCCTGCCCGCCTCCCACCGCGACTTCGACCTGCCGATCCCGCAGGTGCGCTACACCGACTGCCCCTATCTCTATCGCTACGGCAAGCCGGGCGAGAGCGAGGAGCAGTTCGCCACGCGCCTGGCCGAGAACCTCGACGCGCAGATCCAGCGCGAGGATCCCGACACCGTGGCCGCCATGATCGCCGAGCCGGTGATGGGCGCCGGCGGCGTCATCGTGCCGCCCGCCACGTACTTCGAGAAGGTGCAGGCCGTGCTGAAGAAGCACGACGTGCTGCTGATCGCCGACGAGGTCATCTGCGGCTTCGGCCGCACGGGCCGGATGTTCGGCACCGAGACATTCGGGATGAAGCCCGACATCATGACGATGGCCAAGGCGATCACGTCGGGCTATCTGCCGCTGTCGGCCACGGTCATCTCGGACGAGATCTATCGGGCCTGTGTGGGGCAGAGCGAGAAGCACGGCGTGTTCGCCCACGGCTACACGTACACCGGCCACCCGGCCGCGTGCGCCGTCGCCCTCGAGGTGCTCGACATCTACGAGGAGCGGGACCTCGTCGGCCACGTGCGGCGGCTGGCCCCTCAGCTGCAAGAGGGCCTGCGGAAGTTCGCCGGCCACCCGCTGGTCGGCGACGTGCGCGGCGTGGGCCTGGTGGGCGGAGTGGAGCTGGTGCCCGACAAGCCCGGGCGCGGCACGTTCGAGCCCGTCGGCAAGGCGGGCGCGCTGTTCGTCGCGCGCGCGCAGGCCAACGGCATGATCATCCGCAATCTTCAAGACACGATCTCCGTCTGCCCGCCGCTGATCATCTCCGAGGGTGAGCTGGACGAGCTGCTGCGGCGGTTCGGCAAGGCCCTCGACGAGACGGCCGAGACGCTCAAGCGCGGCTGATGGCCCGGGCGCGGGCCGCGGGGCACGAGCTGGGCGCGGCGCTGCGCCGCATCCTCTGCATCTCCGCGCACCCCGACGACAACGAGTTCTCCATCGCCGGCAGCGTGGCGCGCTGGGCGCGCGAGGGCCGCCACGTCACCTTCTGTCTCGTCACCACCGGCGGCGCCGGCGTCAACGAGCACACGCCCTCCAGCGAGGGGCTCATCCCGATCCGCGAGCGCGAGACCCACGCGGCCGCTCGCCTGCTCGGCGTGAAGGACGTCATCCTCCTGGGCTACGCCGACGGCACGCTGGAGCCCACGCTGGCCATGCGCCGGGATCTCACGCGCGTGATCCGTCGCGTGAAGCCCGACGTGGTGGTGTGCAGCGATCCGACCGTCCGCTACTATGGCAACGAGTACATGAACCACCCCGACCACCGCGCGGCGGCCAGCGCCGCGCTCGACGCCGTCTTTCCGTCCGCGGAGACGAGCGCCATCTTCCCCGAGCTGCTCGCCGAGGGCCTGCCGCCGCACAAGGTCAAGCAGGTGTTCCTCGCGGGCTCGCTCGACCCCGACGTGTTCGTGGACATCGCGCCGACGCTCGCCGCCAAGTGCCGCGCGCTCAAGGCCCACCGCTCGCAGGTGGGCAAGGGCGAATGGGTCGATCAGCTGCTCAAGGCGTGGGCGCTGCGCGACGGCAAGCGCGGCGGCCTGCGCTACGCCGAGGCCTTCAAGCGGATGGTGCTGGGCTAGACGGCCGTGACCGCGTTCAGCGGAACGCGGCGATCAGCTCCTCGAAGGCCTGCATCTGGCCGCCGCGCGTGGACGACGGCACCAGGATCACCGTGCGCACGCCGGTGGCGCGCCAGGCCTCCACGCCGTCGCGCACGTCCTTCACGCTGCCGTACAGGGTGACGTCGCTGAGCCAGCGGTCGGACATGGCGGCGCGCACGCCGTCGTCGTCGTTGCGCGCGATGGCGGCCCGGATGGCCGTCATCTCCTTGTCGTACCCCGCCTCGATCCAGTAGTTCTGATAGTTCGGCAGCTTCACGTACGACGTCAGCGTCTTGCGGTTGACGGCGGCGGCGGCAGCGCGGTCGTCCGAGATCGTGGTCGGAATCATGTCGCCGATGAAGAAGTCCGGGTTCGCGCGCGCTCGCTCCGGCAGGTGGGCGAGCGACTCCGCCATGTGGGAGCGGGCGGCGTTGGCCCACACGGCGCCGTCGGCGATCTCGCCGGCAAGCTCCAGCATCTTGCGCCGCAGCGTCGCGAGCACGAGGGGCGGCAGCTTACCGACCTGCGGCTCGGCGGCCCGCACGTCGGCCACGAACTTGCGGATGTCCTCCAGCGGCTTGCCCACCGTGAGGCCGAGGCGCTGGTGCATCGGGCCGTGGCTGATGCCGACGCCGAACCGGAAGCGGCCACCGGACAGCTCGTGGACCACCGCCGCCGTCTGCGCGTAATCGAACGCGTGGCGCGTGTAGATGTTGGCGATGGAGGTGCCGAACGGCAGCGCCTTCGTGCCGAGCGCCAGGGCCTCGCAGAGGGCGAGGCCGTCGCCGGGACTCGGGCAGTAGATCCCCGCGAAGCCTTCGTCCTCCAGGCGGCGGGCGAGATCGAGCGTGGCGCGCCGACGGCCGGCGACGGCGACGAGGCTGACGGAGGGCTTGGCAGTCATGCGAGGGAGCATATACCCTGGCCCACGCCCAAGGAGGAGCCATGGAGCTCGACGAAGCCCTGCGCACGACGTTTTCGGCCCGCGACTTCACCAGCGACCCGCTGCCCGACGCCACCCTCCACCGCATCCTCGATCGCGCGCGCTTCGCGCCGAGCGGGGGCAACCGCCAGGGCTGGCGCGTGATCGTCGTCCGCGACCGCGCCACCCGCGAGGCGCTGTCGGCGCTGAACGCGCCGGCGGCCAAGCGGTACGCCGC
>JBKPRI010000091.1:0-6610 GCA_046734515.1 Candidatus Methylomirabilota bacterium
GGTCCCCACCGCGGTGCCGCCGAGCCCGATCACGGCGAGCTCGCCGGCCGCGCGCTCGAGCGCCCGGCGCGCGTCCTCCATCGCCTGCGCCCAGCCGCCGAGTACCTGGCCCCACGTGATCGGCACCGCGTCCTGGAAATGCGTGCGCCCGGGCTTCACGACGCCGCGCTCGCGCGCGGCGAGGCGGCGCAGGCTGCGCACGAGCGCGGCCAGCTCGGCGTCGAGCGGTCGCCGTAGCGCCAGCGCCATCAGGCGAATGGCCGTGGGCGTCACGTCGTTGGACGACTGACCGAGATTGACGTGGCTGTTCGGATGGATGGGCACGTAGCGCCCGCGACGTCCACCGAGGCCTTCATTGGCGAGGTTGGCGATGACCTCGTTGACGTTCATGTGGGCCGGCGTGCCGGCGCCCGCCTGGAGGATGTCGATGACGGCGGCGTCGGCGACGGTCCCGGCGGCCACGCGACGCGCGGCCCGTTCGATCGCGCTCGCCCATCGCGGTGGAAGCAGCCCGAGCCGCGCGTTCACCCGAGCGGCGGCCTGTTTGATGAGCGCGTACCCGCGCACCAGCGCCGGGTGCGGCGGCCGGCCGGAGAGATGGAAGGTGTGCCGCGCGCGCTCCGTGAACGCGCCCCAGAGCGCACGGCGCGGCACCTGGACCGGGCCGAGGCTGTCGCGCTCGACGCGCGTGGTGCTCCGCGCGCGCCGGCGCCGCCTCACACCCGTCCGCTCACGCGGCCTTGCGGCTCTCGGAGCTCTCGCGGACCTGGAAGCGGTGACGATCGCCGTTGGCGCCCGCCGTCAGGGCCGGCCGCTTGCCGTAGCGGCCGAAGTACCATGCTTCGAAGCACTCGCGATGGTACGTGCCGGTGGAGGCCACGACCTGCGGCGCGAAGCGCGCGACCAGCATGTAGCAACGCCCGCACGCCGGCGCGCCCTTCATCGAGATGTCGCTCAGATTCTGCTCGTCCATGGCTACGGTCTACCTTTCCCGCGGCGACCGGGTCATGCCCGTCCACCGATCGCGCTACCTGATCGCAAGCGGGATGCCAGAGAGCACTCGCGAGATTTCAACCATTTAAGGGCCGCCGACCCGGATTCGCAGTTCTTACACCTGTAACGGTTACCACGGCGGCTCACTCGCGCTGGAAGGATCCCTCGGGAATCTTGGCCAGTTCGGCCACCAGCAGGCCGGCCCAGCCATAGATGTTGTGCTCGCGCACGTGCTCCCGCATGCGCCGCATGCGAGAGCGCCGTTCGGCGGGCAAGGCCGTGATCGCCTGGTGGATGGCGCCGGCCATGTCCTCGACGTCGTACGGGTTCACGATCCAGGCGTCGCGCAGCTCGCGCGAGGCGCCGGTGAAGCGGCTGAGGATCAGCGCGGCGTCGTCGTCGGACTGGGCGGCCACGTACTCCTTGGCCACCAGGTTCATGCCGTCGTGGAGCGACGTCACCATGCAGAAGTCGGCCGCGCGGTACCAGCGGCGAATCTCGCCGTGATCGTGATGCCGCTCGCGATAGACGATCGGGGCCCAGCCGCGCTCGCCGAGGTCCTCATTGAGCGCGCGCACCGCCTCCCGCACTTCCTGCTGCAGCGCGCGGTAGCGCGGAATCTGACTGCGGCTCGGCGAGGCGATCTGCGCGAACACGACGCGGCCGCGGAACTCCGGCCAGCGCTCGAAGAACCGCCGGATGGCGCGGATGCGCTCGGGCAAGCCCTTGGTGTAGTCGACCCGCTCCACGCCGATCCCGAGCCACTCGGTGCGGATGCCGAGCTCGGCCCGCAGCGCCGCGCGGTCGGCCCCGAGGTCGCTCTCGACGTCGGGCGGGGCCACGCTGATGGGAAACGGCCGCACGGCGGTGGTGTGCCGGCCGCGCACGACCGAGAAGCTCTCCCAGTCGATGCGGCCCTCGATGGTCCGCTCCACCGTCTCCAGGAAGTTGTTGCAGTGGAACTGCGTGTGGAAGCCGATGAGGTCGGCGCCCAGCAAGCCCAGGAGGATCTCGTCCTGCCATGGGCAGATACCGAACGCCTCGAAGTTGGGCCACGGGATGTGCCAGAAGAGCGCCACGCGCGCGTCCGGCCGCAGCTGCTTGACGTACTGCGGCAGCAGCGCGAAGTGATAGTCCTGGGCCAGCACGATCGGGCGCTCGACCTTCTCCATCTCCTCCACGAGGGCGGCGGCGAAGCGCTGGTTGACGCGGCGGTACTGCTCCCAGTCGTCCGCGCGGAATTGCGGGCGCTCGTGCACGATGTGGCAGAGCGGCCACAGCCCCTCGTTGGCGAAGCCGTAGTAGTACCCGGCCTCCTCCTGCTCGCTGAGCCAGACACGGCGCAGCGTGTAGGCGGGATCCCGCGTCGGCAGGCCCACGCGATCGCCAACCACCTGGTCGGCGCTGCCGCTGCCGTGCGCCACCCACACACCGCCGCAGGCGAGCATGATCGGCTCGAGCGCCGTGACGAGGCCGCTGGCCGGCTGCACCTCCACGATCGCCCGCCCCTCGCGTACGTGGCTCAGCGGCTCGCGATTGGACACGACGTAGATCGGCCGCTCGCCGAAGCGAATCTCGACGAACTGCTTGAGGCGCTCCTCGGTCCACAGGCTCTCGCCCGACAGGCGCAGGCGCGCCTCTTCGGCGGCGGCGATCCGCACGCGGGCCAGCGTCCGGGCCAGACTGGTCACCTCGGTCGCGAGCGAGCCGAACAGGCTGGCATCGGCCTCCGGCGGCGGCGCCACCGGCCGGCCGGCCTTGAGCTGACGCGTCCACTCCGCGATGCGCGCCACCGGGCGGGTCACCGACCAGCGCACGGTGAGCCACGTGATGCCAGTCACCAGCAGCATGAGCACGCCGAAGCGCACGCCGGTGCGGCGCCACAGATCCCACTCGCTGGCCTCCAGCGAGTCGGCGTCGACCAGGACGGCGACGGCCCCGATCGGTCGATCGTTGTCCTGCAGCGGCAGCACGTAGACGAGACGGCTGCGGCCGGCGACCGGCGCGAAGGCGCGCGCCGGCGCATTCTTCTGGATGGCCTCGCCGATCAACGGCGAGATGGACCCGAGACCCCGGCGCACGTCGGCGGTGGCGTCGATCACCGAGCCGAAGGCGTCGTAGATGGCGATCGCGCGGTCCGCGCGCCCGAAGCGGGCCAGCACGCGGTCGTAACCCGTCTTGGCGCCGCGGGCGACGAGCCGCTCGGAGGCTTCGCGCACGGCGTCGGCGGTGAGGGTCGCGCGGCGCTGCAGGTCGTCTTCGAGGCGCTGGCGGTCCTGGTGCACCTCGTACCACGCGAAGGCCACGCTGACGATCAGCGTCGTGAGCCACAGCGCGCCGAGGAGACGGATCAGGAACCGCATGGGGGATTAACTCGTCATGCGCCGAACTTGGTCAGCCGCAGCGCATTGGCCATCACGAGCGGCATAAGGTGGTGCGCGGGCAGGGTGCCCAGCGTGCCGGCGGCGCAGGCGCGCTCGGTGAAGGCAGTCACCGGATCGGCACCGCAGTAGCGACTCCACAGCAGTACCGGCACCGGTTGCCAGCCGTGCGCGGCCAAAATAGACGGTGTGGCATGGTCGCCGCTGACCACCAGAACGTCCGGCTTCAGCTCTCGTACCGCCGGGACGAAGGTATCGAAACGTTCGAGCGCTTCGACCTTCGCCTCGAACTTGCCGTCCTCGCCCGCCTTGTCGGTATCCTTGTAATGGACGAAGAAGAAGTCGTAGGCCTGCCAGTGCTCGCGCAGGGTGGCGATCTCCTCGGCGTACGTCTTGCCCGTCTTGATCACGTCCATGCCGACCAGCTTGGCCAGCCCGCGGTACATCGGGTAGGCCGCGATGGCCGCGGCGCGCATCCCGTAGACCTCGGGGAAGCGCGGAAGGTCGGGCAGGCGATCGAACCCGCGGAGCAGCACCATGTTGGCCGGCGCGGCGTCGGCCAGGCGCGTGCGCGCCTCGTCGACGAAGGCGTTCACCAGCTGCGCGGTGCGCGCGGCGTCGGCGTCGAGCGCATGGACGGGCAACGGTGGCTTGCCGAGCGCCTGCGGATCGGTTTCGCTGAGGCGGCCCGAGAGGCCGGCGCCGCGCAGCACCAGCACGAAGCGGTGCTCCTGCACTGGCTCCACCAGCACCTCGACGCCCGGCAGCCGGATCGAGCGGAGGCGGTCGGTGAGCTTCACGCAGAGGTCGGTGGAGATGCGTCCGGCCCGGCGGTCGGTGATCCGGCCCTGGGTATCGACCGTGCAGAAGTTCCCGCGCGCCGCCACGTCTCCGGCCCGCAGGTCGAACTCGATGCCGAGCGCCTCGAGCACGCCGCGCCCGACCTGGTAGGCGAGCGGATCGTAGCCGAAGAGGCCCAGGTGGCCGGGCCCGCTCCCCGGCGTGACGCCCGGAGCGACGTGGCGCAGCAGGCCACAGGCCGCCTCGGAGGCCAGCGCGGTGAGGTTGGGCAGGCGGGCGGTTTCCAGCTCGGAACGGCCGGTCTCGGGGCGCGGCAGGCCCCCGAGACCGTCCAGCGAGAGCAGCACGATCTTGGTCGTGTTCGGAATCGCGAGCGAACGGATCAGGTCGAGCATGGGGCTCCTAATATCCGTGCACGTTCGCTGCCACTTACGCGTCCTTGATGGGATTCTCGAGGACGCCGAGCCCGGTGATCTCCATGCGAACCACGTCGCCGGGGTTCATGAACACCGGCGGCTTCATGCCGAGGCCGACGCCGGGCGGCGTGCCGGTGGCGATGAGATCGCCGGGCATGAGCGTCATCAGCCCGGAGAGGTAGCTGACGAGATAGCGGACGTCGAAGATGAACGTCTTGGTGTTGCCGTTCTGCACTTGCTTGCCGTTGACGAACGTCTTGAGCTCGAGCGCGTGCGGGTCGCGGACCTCGCTGCGGTCGGCGATGTAGGGCCCGACCGGCGCCGCCGTCTCGAAGATCTTGCCGGCCATCCACTGCGTGGTGAGGAACTGGAAGTCGCGCGCGCTGGCGTCGTTGATGATCGTGTAGCCCCACACGTAGTCGAGCGCCTGCTCCTTGCTGACGTAGCGCGCGGGCTTGCCGATGACGACGCCCAGCTCCACCTCCCAGTCGAGCTGCTTCGAGCCCCGCGGCCGGAGGATCGGCTCACCCGGGTCGATGATCGCGTTGTTCCACTTGGCGAAGATCGGCGGCTCCTTGGGGATCGGGTTGTTCGTCTCGGCGGCGTGGTCGCTGTAGTTGAGGCCGATGCAGATGAACTTGCCGGGATCGGCGATCGGCGCGTGCAGCCGCGCGCTGTTGGCCGGCACCGTCACCCATTCCGTGATCGCGGCCACCGCGTCCTGCGTGGCGGCGCCGCCTTCGAGGAAGGCGCGCGTGGACTGGGGAGCCAGCGCGGCGGCCAGCTCCTGCGCGCGCACCACCCCGCGGCGGCCGAGGCTGGCCGCGAGGCTGGACTGGACGTCGGCGATGCGGTCGCCCTGCAGCAGGCCGACGCGCGGGGACTGGCCGTTCGTGGAGTAGCGGACGAGCTTCATGGGATGGTGCCTCCCGGGGGAAAAGTGGTCGAATTATAGCCCCTTCCGGGGCCCCTGAAAATTTGAGCCGGCCACCCTCGGGTTCGGGCGACAATGTTAGCCCCGACCGGGCAGCGCGGTGAGAGCCGGGGTCAGCAAAACAGGAGGCCGGTTATGAGGACGGGAACTCGAGTCGTCTCTGCGTTGCTGGTGATGGCCCTGCTCGGCGGACCGCTGGCCTCGCTGGCCGGGGCCCAGCAGCCGGCCCAGCCCCCGGCGCCCGATCTGTTCCAGGAGACCCTGAAGGCCGACCGCACCCCGCCCGAGCACTCAAAGGCGTATGAGACCGGCGCGGTCATCACGAACATCTTCCTGGTGCCCGGCAAGGCGATCACCTGCGGTCTGGGCGGTGTCGTCGGGGTCGCACTGCTCGCCGCGACGCTCGGGACTGCCTACAAGGCGGCCTCGTCCGTCTGGCACGAGGGCTGTGGCGGTCGCTGGACGGTCACTGCCGACGATCTGCGGCCTGACGGCGTGTCCGGGCGACCCCTCGACTACACGGAGATGCGCTAGGCTGCGCGGTCAGGCCCGCGCGCGCGGGCTACTGATCGTCCTCTTCGTCGTCCTGGTTGTGGCCTTCGCGGCCGGCCTGTGGGGCACCGTCCTCCGGCCGGCCGCCTACGAAGTCCAGGGCGAGGTGTTGAAGCACGTCGCGCCCGACCTCCTTCTCGTCCGCCACGAAGCGATCTCCGGCCTCGGCATGAGCGCCATGGAGACGATGGCGGTGACCGTCACCGCCGAGCAGCTCGCCCCGCTCGACCTCAAGGCCGGTGACCGGGTGCGTCTTGCCGTGCGTCCGAGCGGGAACGACCTCGTCCTGGTCTGGATCAAGCGACTCTGAGAGCCTCGAAGGGGGACTTTGTCCCCCTTCCGACGGGCCTCGCACGCCTCACGGCGTGCTCAGCCCTGCCTCCCCCTAGACCATCGGATTGCGCCGGCAAAGCCGGCGCTCGACAAGGAGTCGGCGACGTTCGCGAAGGCGGCGGCGAACTCGGAGACGGAGGGCCGAGTTATTGGGTCGAGAGGGTGCGGAGGTGTTTGAGGAGGTCGGTGATGTCTTCGTC
>JBKPRI010000092.1:0-5428 GCA_046734515.1 Candidatus Methylomirabilota bacterium
AGGTTGCGATAGCCGGCGGCATTGCGCACGAGCACCGTGAGGTGGTTGGCGCCTTCGTAGCTGCCCTCCTGCGAGCCGCGCTCCGTGCGCCCGCCCGGCGCCACGTAGAGCTCGCAGCCGACGATCGGCTTGACACCCGATTTCTGGGCGGCCAGGTAGAAGTCGATCGCGCCGAAGAGGTTGCCGTGGTCGGTCAGCGCGATGGCCGGGAACTTCAGCTCCTTGGCCTTGGCCACCAGCTTCTCGAGCTGGGCGGCGCCGTCCAGAAGACTGTACTCCGAGTGGACGTGCAGGTGGACGAACTCAGCGTGCTGCACGAGAGGCGGCTTACTCGAGCTCGATGGTGGCCGGCGGCTTGTTGGTGACGTCGTAGAGCACGGCGTCGACGCCGGGCAGCCGGCCCAGGGCGGCGGCCAGCTCCTCGAGGACCGCCGGCGTCAGCCGCGCGAAGTCCGCCGTCATGCCGTCGCGCGAGTTCACCGGGCGCAGCACGAGCGTCTCCCGGCCGGGCGCTCCGCCCAGCGGCACCATGGCCACGGGGAACTGCCAGATGGCGTCATAGAGCCCGTGCTTGCGCACGAGGCGCGTGACGAGATCGTCCGCCTCGCGCAGCAGGGCCACGCGCTCGCGCGTGAGCGTGGCGGGATGAATCGACAGGCCCTCCATGCCGTGGCCGTCGCGCCGGAACGCGATCACGGCCACGCGGTTGATCGTCCGGTGCTCGTTGGTAATCCGCCGCGCGAAGGCGCCCGCGATCTCAGCGTCCGCGAAGCCCTCGACCGCCAGCAGCTTGGAGTACGAGCGCTCGTCGCCCTGCACGCCGACCGTGCGCACCGGCACGATGAAGCCGCGCACGCCGGCCGGCAACGCCATCGGCGCAGCCTCCACAGGCGCGGTCGTCTCGCTGCACAGGCACCGCACCGCGAGGCCGGGACCGGGGAACGGATGGCGCCAGACGACCTCGTGCGGCAATCCGAGCTGCTCGCCCAGCACGCGGACCTCGTCCTTGTAGAGCTCCACCAGCGGCTCGATGACCTTGCCCTGCTCGATGAGGGCCTGGATGCGCTCAACCCGGTTGTGGTGCGTCTTGATCTTCGCGGAGTGCTTGGCGCCGCCGGACTCGATCGTGTCGGGATAGATGGTGCCCTGCCCCAGCATCCACTCGGCGTCGCGCAACCCGAGGTGCCGAAACTCCTCCTCCTGGACGCTGATGAAGGTGTCGCCGATGATGGTCCGCTTGGTCTCGGGATTCGTGACGCCGGCCAGCCGCCCGAAGAAATCGGCGCTGCGGTCGGCTACGTGGATCGCCTCCCGCCCGGCCTCGTGCACGAGGTGCTCGATGGCCTCGCCATCGCCCTCGCGCATGAAGCCCGTGTCGACGTAGAGGCCGAGCACGCGGCCGGCGCCGAGCGCGCGGTAGCAGCAGTAGAAGGCGACCGTCGAGTCCACGCCGCCGCTGATCAGGAAGAAGACCTTGCGGCCGGCCGCCCGCGTGCGGATGTCTTCCATCACCTGCTCGACGCGCGCGCGCGGATCCCAGTCGGCCGTGCACCCGCAGACGTCGAACACGAAGTTGCGGTAGATCTCGGTGCCGAACTCGGTGTGGACGACCTCGGGATGAAACTGCAGCCCGAACAGCCGCTGATCAGGATTCTGCATCGCAGCGACTTGGCAATCGTCGGTCGCGCCGATTGTCGTAAAGCCCTTCGGTGGCGAAGTCACGGTATCACCGTGGCTCATCCAAACTGTGATCGGACGAGGTGGAAGCCCCTTGAAGATTACGCTTTTTTCACACGTCAATGAGGAGTGCCCGTACTCCTTCACTACTCCCTTTGAGACAGAGGTAATACCGCCCAAATCTTTGGCCATGAGTTGATGGCCGTAGCAGATACCGAGGACGGGGATGCCCAGTCCGTAGATCTCAGGATCGACGGCTGGCGACGTCGGTTCCGTGACGCTAGCAGGCCCGCCCGAGATGATGATGCCGCGCGTGCCTTTGAACTCTCGAGCGGGACGACCGATGTCGGCCACGATCGCGTGCACGCCCAGCTCGCGAATACGCCGGGCAATCAGATGGCAATACTGCCCGCCCGCGTTGAGGACGACGATCTGGTTCAGGGGGACGCCCCTCTACCGCGGGCGCCCCAGCTTCTGCGCCTGCTGGAAGACCTTGCCCTCGGTCTTGATCGTCGGCGCGATGATCAGCTCCGTCTGCTGCAGCTCGCGAATGCTCTGCGCGCCCACCGAGCCCATGCAGGTCCGGATCGCGCCCACCAGGTTCAGCGTGCCGTCCTCGGTGAAGGCCGGCCCGAACAGGATCTGCTCCAGCGAGCCCGCCTGCCCCACCCGGATGCGGGTGCCGCGCGGCAGGTTCGCGTGCGGCGTGGCCATGCCCCAGTGATAGCCGCGGCCCGGCGCCTCGGTGGCGCGCGCGAACGCGGAGCCGATCATGACCGCGTCGGCGCCGGCCGCGAAGGCCTTGCAGACATCGCCGCCGGTCGTCATGCCGCCGTCGGTGATCACGGGCACGTAGCGGCCGCGGGACTTGTAGTACTGATCGCGCGCGGCCGCCGCGTCCGCGGTGGCCGTCACCTGCGGGACGCCGAGCCCCAGCACCTCGCGGCTGGTGCACGCCGCGCCGGGTCCCACGCCGATGAGCAGGCCGTCGATGCCCGTGTCCATCAGCTCCAGGCAGGCCTCGTAGGTGACGCAGTTGCCGATGATCAGCGGGATGGCGAGCTGCTTCTTGAGCTTGCGGAAGTCCACCGGCGTGTACTCGGTGGCCACGTGGCGCGCCGTCGTCACCGTGGACTGCACGACGAAGATGTCGGCGCCGGCCTCCTGGGCGATCTGGGCGAAGCGCTCGGCGCGCTGCGGGATCGAGGACACCACGGCGGGGCCGCCGCCCTTCTTGATCTCGCGAATGCGCTGGTGGATGAGCTCTTCCTTGATGGGCTCGCCGTAGATCGACTGGATGATCTTGGTGGCTTCTTCCTGGCTGGCCGACACGATGCGCTCGAGCACGTCGTCCGGATTCGCATAGCGGGAGAAGACGCCCTCGAGGTTCAGTACGGCGAGACCGCCGAAGCGGCCCATCTCGATCGCCAGGCGCGGTCCCACCACGCCGTCCATGGCCGCGGCGAGAATCGGCAGCTCGTAGCGGTGGCCGCAGAGCTCCCAGGAGATGTCGACTTCGTTGGGATTGACCGTGAGGGCACCGGGGACGAGCGCGATGTCATCGAAGCCGTACGCCGCCCTGGCCTTGCGCCCGCGTCCGACCCACATCCCCATGCGTCGTCTCCCTTTCTCAGCCCTTTGGGTTGCCTGCCTGATCCCTAAATGTAGGGATCGCCGTCCCGCCACCCACTAGATTTAGCGCAGTATACCGATGGCCCCCCGAGGTGTCAACGGCCGCCCGGCCGCGCGCGCTCCCACGCCAGCCGCAGTCCTTCGAGCGTCAGATGCTCGTACACGTGCTGGATCGACGGGGTCACGTCGGCGATCAGCGGCGCCAGCCCGCCCGTCGCCACGACGGTCGGCGAGCCGCCCATCTCGGCGCGGATGCGGCCGACCATGCCGTCCACGAGCGCGGCGAAGCCGTACACGAAGCCCGACTGGATGTTGGTGACGGTGTTGCGCGCCACCGCCTCTTTCGGGCGCGTGAGCTCCACGTTGAACAGGCGCGCCGCACGGCTCAGCAGGGCGTCCGCGGAGGTGCGGATGCCCGGCGCGATGGCGCCGCCGACGAAGGCGCCGTCCGCGCTCACGCAGTTGAACTTCGTCGCGGTGCCGAGGTCGATCACCACGAGCGGGGCGGCGTGGCGCGCCAGCGCGCCGATGACGGTCACGATCCGGTCCGCGCCCACCTCGCTCGGGTAATCCACGACGAGCGGGACCCCGCCGTTCTCCGCGGTGACCGTGTACGCCGGCAGCCCGAAGTGATGCTCGCTCATCCACTCGAACGTCTGCTGCACCTGCGGGACGACGTTGGCGATGGCGACGCCGTCGATCTGGCCGGGGTCGATCTTGCGCGCGCGGAGCAGGCTGCCGACGAACAGGCCGTACTCGTCGGCCGTCTGGTCGCGCCGGCTCAGCAGCCGCCAGGCGGCCACGAGGCGCTCGCCGTCGTAGATGCCGATCTTGAGGTTGGTGTTGCCGACGTCGAGCGCCATCAGCATCAGCCGCGCTCCTCCACGATGTCCCCGGCCACCACCCGGCGGCGGCCGCCGTGCTCGTCGGCCACGAGCAGGGCGCCGTCGTCGTCCAGGTCCACCGCCATGCCGGCGATGCCGTCGACGCTGACCGGCCGGCCGAGCGTGTCGGCGAGCGCGCACCAGCGCGCGCGCACGGGCTCGAAGCCGTCCGTCTCCAGCCGTCCGCGCCAGTGATCGAGGCGGGCCAGGATCTCCGTGAGCAGACCGTCGCGGTCGACGTCCCGCCCGCCGGCCAGCCGCACCGACGTGGCGCGGTCGGCCAGCTCGTTGGGAAACGAGCGCTGCGTGAGGTTCACGCCGATGCCGAGCGCGACGACGGCGGCTGCGCCGGCCGTCGCGCTGAGCCGGCTCTCGAGGAGGATGCCGGCCAGCTTGCGCCCGCCCACGAGAACGTCGTTGGGCCACTTGAGCCGCGCGTCCAGTCCGGCCGCGCGCTCCAGCGCCTCGGCGAGCGCGACGCCCGCGGTGAGTGACAGCGTGGCCAGGCGCGCGGCGGGCAAGCGCGGGCGAAGGACGATGGAGACCAGGAGGCTGGCGCCGGGCTCATCGTGCCAGGGGCGGCCGCGCCGCCCGCGGCCGGCGGCCTGCGAGTCGGCGATGACGACGCTGCGGTCGGGGGCGCCGTCGGCGGCGATGGCGAACGCGATCGGCTGCGTGGACTCGACACGGCCGCACCGCACGATGGTGCGCGCGGCGGCGGGTCCCGTCATCCCACCCAGCTCAGGCTGGCCACGAGCTTGGCGTGAAGCGCCTCCTGCTCGGCCAGCTTCTCGCGCTCCTTGTCCACGATCTCGGCGGGGGCCCGCTCGGTGAAGTCGGGCCGCGCCAGCTTGCCACGCGTGAAGGCGATGGATTCGGCGACGCGCTTGATCTCTTTCTCGAGACGCTGCCGCTCGGCGCCCAGGTCCACCAAGCCTTCCAGCTCGACGTAGATCTCGGAGTCGCCGGCCACGCCGAGCGCGGAGGCGCGCGGGCGCGTGGCCGCGGGATCGATCGTCACGCGCGCGCGCGCCAGCGTCTCGATCAGCCCGACGTGGGCGCGCAGCAGCGGCGCCTCTGCGGCAGCGGCCTTCATCACGGCGGTCAGGGTCTGCGCCGGCGAGATCCGCATCTCACCGCGGATGTTGCGGATGACCGTGACCGCCTGGATCAGCGCGCCCATCTGCCGCTCGGCGTCGGCGTCGGGGCCGGTCCGGGACGCCTTGGGATAGGCC
>JBKPRI010000093.1:0-5081 GCA_046734515.1 Candidatus Methylomirabilota bacterium
GAGGACGCCGACGGCGGCCAGCTCTCGCCCGACGGCCGCGTGCTCGAGATGCTGTCGGAGCACACGCTGGAGGGCTGGCTGGAGGGCTACCTCCTCACCGGCCGCCACGGGTTCTTCTCGACCTACGAGGCGTTCGCCCACGTCATCGACTCGATGTTCAACATGCACGCCAAGTGGCTGGCCAGCAGCCGCGAGCAGCCGTGGCGCGCTCCGATCGCGTCGCTGAACCTGTTGCTGACTTCCACCGTGTGGCGCCAGGATCACAACGGGTTCACCCACCAGGATCCCGGCTTCCTCGACGTGGTCCTGAACAAGGACCCGGGCGTGTGCCGCATCTACCTGCCGCCCGACGTCAACACGCTGCTCTGCGTGGCCGACCACTGTCTGCGCAGCACCGGCTACGTCAACGTGATCGTGTCCGACAAGCAGAAGCACCTGCAGTACATGACCATGGACGAGGCCATCGTCCACTGCACCAAGGGCCTGAGCATCTGGCGGCGGGCCAGCAACGACGAAGGCCGCGAGCCGGACGTGGTCATGGCGTCCGCCGGCGACATCCCGACCAAGGAGGCGCTGGCGGCGAACGTGCTGCTGCGTTCCCACTTCCCCGATCTGCGGATCCGCTTCATCAACGTGGTGGACCTCTACAAGCTCATGCCGGAGAAGGAGCACCCGCACGGCCTCTCCGACCGGGACTTCGACAGCCTGTTCACCACCGACAAGCCGATCATCTTCAACTTCCACGGCTACCCGCAGCTGATCCATCGCCTCACGTACCGGCGGACGAATCACGCGAACCTGCACGTGCGCGGCTACAAGGAGAAGGGCAACATCAACACGCCGCTCGACCTGGCCATCCAGAACCAGATCGATCGCTTCAGCCTCGCCATCGACGTCATCGACCGGGTGCCGTCGCTGCAGCGCATCGGCGGGCACGCCAAGGAAGAGCTGCGCAACGCCCAGATGCGCTACCAGAAGTACGCGTACGAGCAGGGAATCGATCACCCCGACGTCGACAACTGGACGTGGCCGCACTGACGCGCACGGTTGACGCGGCGCGATGGGACCAATGTCCGATTGTGAGTCGACGCCGCGGATTCTAGCGTAGGCGCGTGAGTCGACGATACCGGGTGACGGGCGTGCTGGTGGCGGCGCTGCTGCTCTTCGCGGCAGCGCCGGCCACGGCGCAGGCCATCCGGGTCGTCGGCGCCGTGCAGTGGGTGGCGGGCGTCAAGATGCAAGTGATGAGCGACGGTGGCAGCTCCATCGCCGTCGACCTGATGGAAGCCGACCAGTCGACGTACCGCGGGCTGCGATCCGGCGACTGGATTCTCATCGACGGCGTCGTGTCCTCCGACCGGCGCCGGGTCATTGCGCTGGAGATCTGGCGCGACAGCGGTCGAGGCACCTGGACGCAGTCGCCGTGATCGAGGTTCGCGTGCGGAAAGGATGGCAGCGGTGAGGACCCCCGAGCAGTTGCTCAAGCAATACGGATGTGGACCGGTCCAGTTCTCCGGCTCGGACGACGCGCTGTACGAGCGGCATCTCCTCTTCGACAACGTTGTCTCGCCGCGGACGGCCGGCCCCCGCGACCGCTTCGAGGCCGTGGCCCGCGCGGTGCGCGACGTGCTCTCGCAGCGCTGGATCCGCACCGAGGAGACGTACGAGCGCCGGAACGCCAAGCGCGTCTACTACCTCTCGATGGAGTTCCTCATCGGCCGCTCGCTCGCCAACAACGTCACCAACCTGCTGCTGGGTCCGCTGGCCGGGGACGTGGCCTCTCGCAAGGGGTTGGACTGGCTCGCCGTCCTGGAGCAGGAGCCGGACGCCGGGCTCGGCAACGGCGGCCTGGGCCGCCTCGCCGCGTGCTTCCTGGACTCGATGGCGACGCTGGAGCTGCCGGCGATGGGCTACGGACTGCGCTACGAGTACGGTATCTTCGCCCAGTCGATCCGCAACGGCTGGCAGCACGAGGAGCCGGACAACTGGCTGCGCCGGGCCGATCCGTGGGAGGTGGCCCGGCCGGACGAGGCGGTCACCGTGCCGATCGGCTGCGCCTTCGAGGTGCGCGGCGGCGACCTGCGCGTCGTTACCGATCGGCCCTCGACCCTCATCGGGATTCCGTACGACCGGCCCGTCGTCGGCTACGGCGGCCGCACGGTCAACACGCTGCGGCTGTGGGCGGCGGCGGCGCCCGCCATGTTCGACTTCCAGGCGTTCAGCCACGGACAGTTCGTCGGCGCGCTCGCCGAGCGGCTGGGCGCCGAGTCGCTCACGCGCGTGCTGTACCCCGACGACTCCACCAGCATGGGACAGGGGCTGCGCTTCGTGCAGGAGTACTTCCTGGTGGCGTGCTCGCTCGCCGACCTCGTGCGGCGCTTCCGCCGCACCAACACCGACTGGAGCGCGCTGCCCGAGAAGGTGGCGGTCCAGCTCAACGACACGCACCCGGCCATGGCCGTGCCCGAGCTGATGCGCATCCTGCTCGACGAGGCGCACCTCGGCTGGAGCGAGGCGTGGGACCTCACGCGGCGCGCGCTGGCGTACACGAATCACACGTTGCTGCCCGAGGCGCTGGAGAAGTGGCCGCTGCGGTGGTTCGAGCTGCTGCTGCCGCGCCACGTGCAGATCATCCTCGAGATCAACGCCCGGCTGCTCGAGGAGGTCCGCGACCGCTTCCCGGGCGACGGCGGACGCGCCGCGCGCGTGAGCCTCATCGAGGAGGGCGACGAGCAGAAGGTCCGCATGGCGAACCTCGCCATCGTCGGCTCCCACAGCACCAACGGCGTCGCCGCCATCCACTCGGGCCTGCTGCGCGCGGTGACCGTCAAGGACCTCGCCGAGCAGTTTCCCGAGCGCTTCAACAACAAGACCAACGGCGTGACGCCGCGGCGGTGGCTGCTGCTGTCCAACCCGGCGCTGGCCCGGGCCATCACGACGGCGATCGGCGAGAGCTGGATCACCGACCTGGAGCAGCTGCGGCGCCTGGCCCCGCTGGCCAAGGACCCGGGCTTCGGCGACGCGGTGCGCGCGGCCAAGCGCGAGGCCAAGACGCAGTTCGCGACCTGGCTGCGCTCGGCGACCGGACAGGCCGTGGATCCCGACACGATCTTCGACTGCCAGGTCAAGCGCATCCACGAGTACAAGCGCCAGCTGCTCAACGCGCTGCGCGTCATCGTGCTGTACCAGCGGCTGCGCGAGAACCCGGGCCTCACGGTGACGCCCCGCACGTTCCTGTTCGCGGGCAAGGCGGCGCCGGCCTACCGCCTGGCCAAGGTCGTCATCAAGCTCATCAATACGCTGGCGCTCCGGCTCGACCGGGACCCGGCCGTGCGCGGACGGCTGAAGGTCGTCTTCCTGCCGGATTACAACGTCTCGCTGGCCGAGCGCCTCATTCCCGCCACCGACGTCTCCAACCAGATCTCCACCGCGGGCTACGAGGCGAGCGGCACCAGCAACATGAAGTTCATGATGAACGGCGCCCTCACCATCGGCACCCGCGACGGCGCGACCATCGAGATGGCGGAAGAGGCGGGGGAGGAGAACTTCTTCCTCTTCGGGCTGACGGCCGAGCAGGTGGCGGAGAGCCGTAGCTGGTACAGCCCCTACTGGCATTACGAGAAGGATCCGGAGACCCGGGCGGCGCTCGACCTGGTCCTGTCCGACGAGTTCGCCCCGGGGGACGAACCGGGTGTCTTCGCGCCCCTGCGCGAGACCCTGCTCACCGGCGGCGACCATTATATGCACCTGGCCGACCTGGGGGCCTACCTGCAGGCGGACCGCCGGCTGGTCGACCTCTACGCGGACCAGCAGGGCTGGACGCGCAAGGCGATCCTCAACATCGCGGGCTCCGGGAAGTTCTCCAGCGATCGCACGATTGCCGACTACGCGTCGGAGATCTGGGGCGTGAAGCCGTGCCCGGTGCCATGAGCCTGTCACCGCTGGCCGGCCATCCCGCCCCGCCCGAGGTGCTCGTCGATCTCGACGCCCTCGAGCGGGCGTACTACGAACGGCACCCGGACCCGACCGACCCCGCGCAGCAGGTGAAGTTCGGCACCAGCGGGCACCGGGGGTCGGCGCTGCGGGACTCCTTCAACCAGGCGCACATCGCGGCCATCACGCAGGCCATCTGCGAGTACCGCTACCACCACGGCGTCGACGGCCCGCTCTTCATGGGCCGGGACACCCACGCGCTGTCGGGGCCTGCCCAGCGCACGGCGCTCGAGGTCCTGGCCGCCAACGGGGTGGAAACCGTCATCCAGAGCCGCTACGGCGTCACGCCGACGCCGGTGATCTCGCACGCGATCATCACCTATAACCGCCGCCGCACGACGGGCTTGGCCGACGGCATCGTGGTCACGCCCTCGCACAACCCCCCCGAGGACGGCGGCATCAAGTACAACGCCAGCCACGGCGGCCCGGCCGACACCGACGCCACCGGGTGGATCGAGCGCCGTGCGAACGCCCTGCTGAGCGACGAGGGCGCGCGGATCCGGCGCGTTCCATTCGACAAGGCCCTCGCCGCCGCCACGACCCACGAGGACGACTTCCTGCTGCCCTACGTGCGCGACCTCCGTCGCGTCGTGGACATGGAGGTCATCCGCGGCGCCCGCCTGACGCTCGGCGCCGACCCGCTGGGCGGCGCGGCCGCGCCCTACTGGGAGCCGATCAACACGCTCTACGGCCTGGACATCACCGTCGTCAATCCGCGGCTCGACGCGCGCTTCGCGTTCATGACGCTGGACCACGACGGCGTCATCCGCATGGACTGCTCGAGTCCCCACGCGATGGCCGGGCTGCTGCGCCACAAGGATCGCTATCGTCTATCGTTCGGCAACGATCCCGACGCCGATCGCCACGGCATCGTCACCCCGTCGATGGGGCTGATGAACCCCAATCACTATCTGGCCGTCGCCATCGACTATCTGGTGACGCATCGACCGCAGTGGCCCGCCGGCGCCGCCATCGGCAAGACACTCGTCAGCAGCAGCCTGATCGACCGCGTCGTTCGTCGTCGGGGCTACTCGCTCTACGAGGTCCCGGTGGGCTTCAAATGGTTCGTGCCCGGCCTGTTCGCCGGC
>JBKPRI010000094.1:0-5314 GCA_046734515.1 Candidatus Methylomirabilota bacterium
CGTCTGGAACACGCGCTCGGAGCCCGGGGTCACCAGGAACTTCGACTTCGCCTTGAGCCCGGCCTTGACCCCCTGCATCGCGACGTGGGCGGCCCGGCGCATGTCCTCGTACGAGGAGTTCGTGCAGGAGCCGATGAGCGCGTTGGTGACCGCTGCCGGCCACTTGTTCTCGCGCACCTCGGCGGCCAGCTTCGAGATCGGCCGCCCGCGGTCGGGCGAGTGCGGGCCGACGATGTGCGGCTCGAGCGTGTCGAGGTTGATCTCGACGATCTCGTCGTAGAACTTCCTGGGGTCGCTCAGCACCTCGGGATCGGCGACCAGGTGCTGGCGCGCCTCGTCCGCGGCGCCGGCGATGTCCGCACGCTCGGTGGCGCGCAGGTACGCGCCGATGCGCGAGTCGTAGGGGAAGAGCGACGTCGTGGCGCCCAGCTCGGCGCCCATGTTGCAGATCGTCCCCTTGCCGGTAGCGCTGATGGACTCCGTGCCGGGGCCGAAGTACTCGATGACCTTGTTGGTGCCGCCCTTCACCGTCAGCAGCGTGCAGAGGTAGGTGATGACGTCCTTGGGCGCCGTCCAGCCCGAGAGCTTGCCGGTGAGGTGCACGCCGATGAGCTTCGGGTGCAGGACTTCCCAGGCCAGCCCGGCCATCGCCTCGCCGCAGTCCGCGCCGCCCACGCCGATGGCGATCATGCCGAGACCGCCCGCGTTGGGCGTGTGCGAGTCGGCGCCGATCATGAGGCCGCCGGGGAACGCGTAGTTCTCCAGCGTGACCTGGTGCACGATACCCGCGCCGGGCTTCCAGAAGTCGATGCCGAACTTGAGCGCCGAGGAGCGCAGGAAGTTGTAGACCTCCTCGTTCTCGCTGATGGCGCGCGCCAGGTCGTCGGCGGCGCCCGACTCGGCGCGGATCAGGTGATCGCAGTGCAGCGACGACGGCACCGCGACCCGCTTGCGGCCCGACATCATGAACTGGAACAGCGCCATCTGCCCGGTGACGTCCTGGAGCGCCACGCGATCGACCTTGAGCCTCAGAATCGCCTTGCCCCGATCCCAGACCTGGCTGTCGAAGTCCCAGCAGTGCGAGGCCAGGATCTTCTCGGTCAGCGTGAGCGGGCGGCCGAACTTGCGGCGGGCCTGGGCGATGCGGTCGGGCATGGAGGCGTAGAGCGAACGGATCTGCGGCACGGACATCGGAGCCTCCCTCTTCGCAGGCAAAAGAGCGCCTCCACTCCACGCGGGAGCAGAGGCTTCATGAAAGACGAATAACTCTAACGCGGCGCGGCGTTAGCGTCAAGGACGGCGGGCGTGGCATCATCGGCCGGTGGACGTCCTGACCGTGCGCGATGCCCGCGACACCGACCTGCCGCGCCTCGTCGCCATCTACAACGAGGCCATTCCTGGCCGGCGCGCGACGGCCGACACCGAACCCGTGTCGGTTGAGAGCCGCCTGCCCTGGTTTCGCGAGCACACGCCGGCCCGGCGGCCGCTGTGGGTCGCCGAGCGGGAGGGCGCCATCGTCGGGTGGCTGTCGTTTCAGGATTTCTACGGGCGGCCCGCCTACGGAGCCACCGCCGAGCTGAGCGTCTACGTGAGCGGGGCGGCGCAGCGCGGCGGCGTCGGCCGCCACCTGCTGGCCCGCGCCCTCGAGCGCGCGCCCGCGCTGGGCCTCACCACGCTGGTCGGGTTCATCTTTGCCCACAACACGCCGAGCGTGACGCTGTTCGAGCGTCACGGCTTCGCACGCTGGGGACACTTGCCGCGAGTCGCCCGCCTCGACGGCATCGAGCGCGACCTGCTGATCCTGGGCCGGCGGCTATAGCGCAGCGCCACGGCTTCGCCGCGGCGCTGCGAACGTCGGGCGGCCGCGAGAGGCCGGTTCCCGCTCGCCCATGAAAGTGCTCGCAAAGGCTTTGAGCAGCGGCCGGTCGTAGTCGTAGGTCAGCAAGCGGAGCGCGCGGTCGACCGGCAGCCAGCGCACCACGTCGACGTCGTAGCGTGCTTCCGGCTCACCGGTGATCGGCCGCATCACCCAGTACCGGACGATCTTGAGGCGCCCCTTGCGGTCGATGTGCGAGGTCTGCGGCAGCTCTTCACCGAGCAGGCAGCGCAGGCCGGTTTCCTCGGCCACCTCGCGGAGCGCGCACGCCTGGTAGCTCTCACCCGGCTCGAGCTTGCCCTTGGGGAATGTCCAGTCGTCCCGGCGAGAGCGATGGATGAGGAGCACTTCGGGCTCGCCGTCCAGCGCCTGTCTCACGATCACGCCACCGGCCGCCCTCACGATCGCGCGATCACTCATCGATGACACGAGTGTAATGAGAAACGGGTCAGGCTCCAAAGTTTGTCGGCGCGCGACGGCGCCCGGCGAGTAAGCTCGCGCCCGATGGCGGGCGGGCATTGCGGCGAGTACGACCGGCGCGTCAACCGGGTCATCGACCACATCCGCGAGCACCTCGCCGACGAGCTGCCGCTGGCCGCCCTCGCGCGGCTGGCCGCCTTCTCGCCCTTCCACTTCCACCGCGTGTTCCGCGCGGTGACCGGCGAGACCGTCGCCGGCTTCGTGCAGCGGCTGCGTATCGAGAAGGCCGCGGCCGCCCTGCGCGACCATCCCGACCGCGCCGTGCTCGAGGTCGCGCTCGACCACGGCTTCGGCTCCGCCGCCGCCTTCGCCCGCGCCTTCCGGGGCCGCTTCGGGATGAGCGCCACCGCGTGGCGCGCCGGCGGCGCCGAGCGCTGGCGCCGCCGGCGCAAGCCGGGTCAACAACTCCGCAAGACCGGCAAAGCGGCGCGCGGCGGCCGGCGCGACACTCGGCGCATGAACATCCGCGTCGCCGACCTGCCGCCGCTGCACGTCGCCTGCATGCGCTACGTGGGCCCCTATGGAGCGCACGGCATCCCCGAGCTGTGGACGCGCCTGCGGGCGTGGAGCGCCGGCCACGACCTCGGCCCCGGGCCGCAGGTGAAGCTGGGGGTGGCGTACGACGACCCCAGCATCACGGCGCCCGAGAAGTGCCGCTACGACGCCTGCGTCGTCGTGCCGCCGGACTTCACGCCCGACAGCCTCGTCGACGTGCTGGACGTGCCGGGCGGCCGCTACGCGATCGCCGAGTTCGTCGGCACCGCGCAGGAGATCGAGGGCGGGTGGGATCGCGTGTTCGCCGGCTGGCTGCCGGGCAGCGGCTATCAGCCGGACGACCGGCCGTGCTACGAGCTCTACCGCGGCGACCCGTCGGTCGGCGGCCGGCCGGGCGTCTTCCGCTGCGAGCTGCACCTGCCCATCCGGCGGCTCTGAGGCTCGCGGTGGAGGTCTAGCCGAGGCCGAACAGCCGCCGCGTGGCCATCTGGCGGAGGCGGATGATCGAGGTCGTCGGCGCCAGGCCCATGGGGCAGACCTCGGTGCAGTTGCCCTGGCCGTGGCAGCGAGCGAGGGCGTCGTCGCTCAGCAGCACGCGCCAGCGCGCCGCGCCGGCCGCGTCGCGTGAGTCGCGCTCGAGCGTGAAGGCGCGGTTGAGCGCGGCCGGGCCCGGGAAGCGCTCGTTGTGGCCCACCATCGTGCAGGCCGACACGCACATCCCGCAGCCGATGCACTCGATGGCCGGGTCGATCTCCTGCCGCTCGGGCGAGCCGGCCGGGATCAGCGCGTAGGGTTCGGCGGACGGGGCCGGCACCAGCGCCCCGCCGACCGCGCGCATCTTCGCGGTGAAGGGCGCCATGTCCACGACGAGGTCCTTCAACAGCGGGAAGTGATAGAGCGGCCGCACGCTGACCGGACCGGCCCCGAGCGTGGACAGCCGCGTGCGGCACGCCCAGCGCTCGCGGCCGTTGACCACCATCGCGCACGAGCCGCACATGCCCACGCGGCAGGCATACCGGAACGCCAGCGAGGGATCGCGTCGACGCTGGATCTCGACCAGCGCGTCCAGCACGGTGGTGTCGGCGCCGGCCTCGACCTCGTAGTCTTGCCGGCGCTCGCGCGCACCGCGCGACCAGCGGAACACCGAGAGACGCAGAGCCATCGGCGTATACTACCGCGCCGAACGGAGGGATCCGCCGTGTCGCAACGCCACGATCGCCTGCGCCTGCTCGACCGCTACCTGCGCATCGCCACCATCAGCCGCCAGGTCACGCCGGCCATGGTCGACGACGTGCGCGCCTTCTGGCGCGACATCGGCCTCGACCTGACGCTCCTGCCGATGCCCGACGGCAGCGGCACGCCGGCGCTGTGGGGCGAGATCCCCGGCCCGCAGGGCGCGCCGACGCTCCTGCTCTACGGCCATTACGACGTCCAGCCGACGGGCGATCTCGAGCGCTGGCGCTGGGAGGGCGTGGCCTGCAAGCCGTTCGAGCCGACCTACTTCCACCGCGGCCGGCCCGTCGATCCCGCCGCGCTCGACGACGCGGCGCTGGGCGACGTGACGGTGCTCGCGCGCGGCGGCGCCGACAACAAGGGCCAGCACCTGGCCAACGTGCTGGGCGCGCTCGATGCCGCGCGGGCGGGCCGCGCGCAGTGGACGGTGCGCATCATCCTCGACGGCGAGGAGGAGCACGGCAGCCCGAATCTCGATGCCATCTGCCGCGCGCACCGCGAGAAGCTGCGCGCCGATCTGCTCATCGGCTCGGATGGCCCCAAGCAGAAGAACGAGCCCACGCTGGTGATGGGCGTGCGCGGCTTGCTCGGGGTGGAGCTGGTGGCCGACAACGGCAAGCCGGCCTCGCTGCACTCAGGCAACTACGGCAACATCGTGCCGAACCCGGTGCTGCCGCTGGCCCGCCTGATCGCCGACATCGAGGAGCGCGTGCGCGCGTGGGGCGAGAGCCACGATGCCTTCCGCCGCGAGGCGAGCGAGCTGTTCGCCAAGTGGGAAGACCGCGCCGTGTGGACGCCGTTCCTGCGGCCGACGGTGAACATCAACCACTTCATGACGGACGGCGCCTCGCCGACCGCGCGCCGCACGATCATCCCCCGTACGGCGAGCGCGCGGCTGGACATCCGGGTCACGCCCGACACGCCGGTAGAGGCGATGGAGTCGATCGTCGAGCGCGTGGCGGCCGAGCACAAGGACCGCACGCCCGGCATCACGTTCAGCGTGAAGATGGCGGGCCAGCCGGCGAGCTACACCTCACCCAACCGCCCGGAGTTCGGCTGGCTGCTGCGCCTGCTGGAAGAGCACGGCGACGCCGCCCCCGTCGCGCTGCCCACCCTCGGCGGCACGCTGCCGCTGTGGGTCTTCACCGAGTCGCTCGGCATCCCCGCGCTGTGGATCCCCGCGGCCAACAGCGACAACCAGCAGCACGACGTCAACGAGCACTTCGTGCT
>JBKPRI010000095.1:0-16218 GCA_046734515.1 Candidatus Methylomirabilota bacterium
GCCCGCCACCAGCCGGGTGCCCTCGCCCGAGGAGCTGCTGCACCTGGAGCCTCTGCGCCGGCTCAGCGCGCCGGCGGCTCGCTGACCGCGACGCCGAAGGAGGCGAGCAGCCGCGCCGTCTCGGCCAGCGGTAGCCCGACCACGTTGGAGTAGGAGCCGTCGTAGCCGGCCACCAGGGCGCCGCCGGCACCCTGGATCGCGTAGGCGCCGGCCTTGTCGAGCGGCTCGCCGGTGGCCACGTAAGCGTCGATGTCGGCGTCGGCGCACGCGGCCATCCGCACGCGGCTCGTCACCGCCGTCCACTCCGCCCGGCCGCTGCGCGCGTCCACGACCGCCACGCCGGTGATCACCTCGTGCTCGCGGCCGCGCAGGCGGCGCAGCATCGCCCGCGCATGCGCGGGATCGGCCGGCTTCCCGAGCGCCTCGCCCTCGATCGTGACCACGGTGTCGGCGCCCAGCACGATGCCCTCCTGGAGGCGGCCGGCGACCGCCCGCGCCTTGTCGAGCGCCAGGCGCGCCACGGCCTCCACCAGCGGGCCCGGCGCGAGCGTCTCCTCCAGGTCGCTCGGCATGACGGTGAATTCGGCGACGAGCGTGCGGAGCAACTCCCGCCGCCTGGGCGAGGCGGAAGCCAGGATCAGGATGGCCCGCGCCTCAGAGCTTGCGCAGCGTGACGGCGGCGATGACGATGCCGACGATCCCGACCAGGTTGACCTTGAGGCTGAGGCCGAACGTGAGCGCCAGGAAGCGCAGGTCGACGCTGGCCGGCGGCGTGAGCCCGATGATGGGGCCCTTCGAGATCAGGTCGTGCGCGAGGCCGGACGGGATCAGCGTACCGAGGAGCTCGCCAAGCAAGGAGCCGACGACGAGTCCGGCGATGATGACGAGGACGACCAGCCCGACGCCCCGGCCGGTGGCCACCCCGGCGTCGTCCTAGGTGACGATCAGCGGGTGGGCGTCGGTGACGACGCGCGTCTGGGCGTCGATCGCCGCCCGGATGTGCTTGGGCAGGTGGAACGCGTGCTGGTGCGTCTGTCCGTCCCAGTAGCCCAGGGGGCCCTTGATCCGGTTGCCGATCAGAACGTCGACATCCTCGGCGGTCTGCTTGCGGGGGTCGACCTTCTTGGTGGCCGTGATGAAGCCCCACGGCGTGCCGAAGCAGGAGATGAAGGTCTGGTAGCCCGCCACCACCGGGAAGACCTCGCGGAGCGTCCGGTGGATGGAGGTATAGAAGTCCAGCTCGCCGAGCTTGGTCATCCCGGCCTGAAGCGTCATGGCGCCGCCCGGCGTCAGGCGGTCGCGCACCAGGGTGTAGAACTCCTTGGTGAAGAGCAGGCAGGCCGGGCCTTCCTCGAGCGGCTCGACCAGATCGATCGTGATGAAGTCGAAGCGCTCCGAGGTGCGCTCGAGATAGCCGCGGGCGTCCTCGTGCCGGGTCTCCGAGCGCGGGTCCTCGAAGGCGCCCTGGTGCATCTCCGGCAGGTGCTTCTTGCAGAGGTCGACCACCTCGCCGTCGATGTCGACCATGACGGCGCGCTTGACGCTGGGATAGCGCAGGATCTCGCGGAGGGTCGCCCCCTCACCGCCGCCGATGACCAGCCCGGACTCGGGCGCCCGCTCGGAAGCGAGCATGCCGGGGTGGACGAGGGCCTCGTGATAGATGAAGTCCTCCGCCTGGCTGGACTGGATGCGGCCGTCGAGGACCAGCACCTTGCCGTAGGCCGGCGTCTCCATGATCTCCATGTGCTGGAACTTCGTCTGCGCCTCGACGATGGTCCGCTTGATGGCGTGCATGTGGCCCTCGACGTTCGTCGTGGGCTCGAAGAACCACTTATAGGACTGGGGGGTGATCAACTGAGGGCGACCGACGCCTTGTTCACGATCGGCACCCCGGGGTTCAGGAACATTCCCCGCTGGAGCTCGACCACCGAGGCGCGCTCCGCCCCGAACTGCTCGACCAGGTAGTTGGCCGCGACGCTGGGCTGCAGCACGTCGCCGCACGAGAAGATGTCGACCGCGGCGTACCGGTACTCCGGCCAGGTGTGGATGGACAGGTGGGACTCGGCGATCACGACGACACCGCTGATGCCGAACGGATTGAACTCGTGGAAGACCACGTCGACGATGGTGGCTTGCGCCCGCTTTGCCGCCTCAACCAGAGCGCCCTTGACGGCTTCGAGATTGGTGATGGCGTCCGAGTCGCAGTCGAACAACTCGAGGAGCAGGTGCCGTCCCAGCGCGTTCAATCCCGTGTTCCTCCTTTGTTCCATCCGTCCATCTACCGCACCTCTCCTGCGACGCCGTTTCGTGCTCCGCGTCGCGCTCTGACGGCGAAAAAATTCTTCGCCGCTGACAAAATCTGTTTCACTGTATGGTCCGCACAATCCCATTGCAAGAAAAAAACGTGCCGTCGGACGGTTTTAGGCGGCCGCTCCCTCGCTGACGCTCGCTCCCGTTGTGGCAGCGCAACCGCCTGGGCTGTTTTGTCGGGAGGGCGCGCGCGACGCCGGCGCTCCCAAGCCCTCCCGGTTCGCATCGCGTCCGCGCTCCGCTCCCGTCTGTTGTGTTGGGCGGGGGCGCGCGACGCGCCCCCTCCCAAACCCCGTCGCGCCCGCGCACCGCGCGCCCCCTCCAAACCTCGCGTCGCGGCCGCCACCGTGTGTCCCCTCCCAAACCCTCCCCGTTCGCGTCGCGCGCACACGCCAACACCGCCTGTTGCGCGCGACGGAACCCGCCTGGACGCGCCGTCGGGTCACTTTTCGCTTGCGTTGGCTCGACGGGTCGGTAAAGTGACGAAAGATTTCTCTCCGCCCTGGTTGGCGGCACGGTGATTGGAGGCGAGATCCCTCGGTGAGGAGGAGCGAATGACGAAGACGGTTACGATGGCGGCGGCGACGGCCGGACACGCGGAAGGCGGCACCACCCTCAATGCCTTCGACAACGCGCTGCTCGCGGCTGGCATCGGCAACATCAACCTGATCAAGGTCTCGAGCATCCTGCCTCCGGACGTGCCGGTCATCGAGTTGCCCAAGATCAAGCCCGGCGCCCTCATTCCGACGGCGTACGCGGCGATGACCAGCGAGACGCCTGGTGAGACGGTCGCCGCCGCAGTCGGCTACGCCGTCCCCGACGATCCGGCCAAGAACGGCGTCATCATGGAGTTCCACGGCGTGGCCACGAAGGCCGAGGCCGAGCGGCAGATCCACCTGATGCTCGAGGAGGCGTTCCAGGTCCGCGGCGAGACCATCCGCGACCGCGGGGTCGTCTCGGCCGAGCACACCGTGGGGACCCGCCCCGGCTGCGCGCTGGCGGCCATCACGCTGCTGGCCGACGAGGACCTGGTCTAGCTGCGCCCGGCTTCACCGCGGTTCATCGCCTGCGACCGGTCTCTTTCCGACGGTCGCATCATCGTCTACGGCATCCCTTTCGAGGGCCGGGTCAACCTGCGCAAGGGCGCCGACAGCGGCCCGCGCGACCTCCGCCTGGCCTCCGATTCGATCGAGACCTACTCGCCGTGGGCCGAGCGGGATCTCGAAGACCTCCCCCTGGCCGACATCGGCGACTGCGAGCTCCCCGACGGGGCCTCGCCGCGCGAGCAGCTCGACGCAGCGCGTGAAGAGATTGCCGCGTGGTGGCGCCCCGGGCTCATCCCGTTCATGCTCGGCGGCGATCACACCTCCACGGTGCCGGTGATGGAGGTCCTGGCGCCGCACTTCCCCGACCTGCGCATCCTGCAGCTCGACGCCCATCCCGACGTACGTGAGGAGTTCCTGGGCGAGCGCTACAACTACGCCTCGGCGATGGCGCGGGTGATGGACGTGGTGGACGCCCGGCGTGTCTTCCAGGTGGGCATGCGGACCGGCGCCAAGGAGGAGTACGTCAACCGCCGGCCGAACTTCTATCCGGTGCTCGCGGGCCATCCGGTCGAGGTCGTGCGGCGCCTGCTGCCCGAGCTGCGCGGCCACCCTCTCTACGTGACGATCGACGTGGACGTGCTCGATCCGGCCGAGGCGCCGGGCACCGGGTCGCCCGAGCCGGGCGGCCTGCGAGTGCCCGAGCTGCTCGAGATCGTCCGCATGCTGGCGGGCTGCCGGATCATCGGCGGCGACCTGGTCGAGGTCGCCCACGCCTGGGATCCGAGCGGGCGTACCGGCATCGCCGCCTCGTGGGTGATCCGCGAGGCCATGCTGACGTGGTGGGGCGACCTCCGGTGAAGAAGTCGCGCGAGCGCGAGTACACGGCGCCGCGGCTGTACGAGATCGCCTTCGACATGAACCGCAAGGGCGAGGTGGACTTCCTCGACCATTGCTTCAAGCGCTTCGCCCGGCGGCGCGTGCGCACGGTGCTCGACATCGCCTGCGGCACCGGCCCGCACCTGGTCCGCCTGGCCGAGCGCGGATACCGGATGTCGGGCCTCGATCTCTCGCGGCGCAACATCGAGTTCCTCGGCGAGCGGCTCGCCGCCAAGAAGCTTGCCGGCGACCTGGTCGTTGGCGACATGACCGACTTCCGCCTGGCCCAGCCCGTGGACGCGGCCATCTGCATGCAGGACTCGCAGGGGCACCTGCTGACGAATGCGCAGCTCCTGGCCCACCTGCGCAGCGTGGCGCGCAATCTCCGGCGCGGGGGCGTGTACGTCTTCGACCGCTACATGGCCTCCTCCTGGACCGATCCGGCGCGCGCGTGGTCGTGGTCGCGGCGGCGGGGCGGCCTGATCGTGCGCGCCTCGTTCTCCGCGCTGCACGACGTCGACCCCGTCTCGCAGGTCTTCAAGGAGCACATGACGCTGGAGGCCGTCGAGAACGGCACCCGGCGCATCTACCGGCAGACCCACATGTCGCGCATGGTGTTCCCGCAGGAGCTCCGCGCGCTGGTGGAGCTGGCCGGCGGGTTCGAGTTTGTGCAGTGGTTCTTTGGATTCAAGCCGCAGTGGGTGCTCGAGAAATCCAAGCACCCGCTGCTCATGGTCGTCGTCCTCCGCAAGCGCTAGCGCGGTCGCCTCCTCGCCGCCTCGCATCTGACCCCTTCTCGCCAACCGCAATTGCCGTCGGTAGCGGCGTAAGCTCTGTGCCGTGTCGAAGAAGAGTCCTGTCCTGCGGCTCAAGCGGGGGCGTGATCAGAGAGCGCGGACGCATCCTTGGATTTTCAAGGGTGACGTTGCCGATGTGAGCGACGTCGCGCCGGGGGATGCGGTGACCGTGCTCGACTCCGGCGGGCGGTTCATCGGCCGTGGGTTGTTCAATCCGCGGCCGGCGCTGTGCTGCCGGATCTTCACGTGGGTGGACGAGGCGGTGGATGCGGCGTGGATCGGCCGGCGGCTGGAGGCGGCGATCGGCGCGCGGGCGCGCATCGGGCGCGAGGCCGTGCGGCTGGTGTGGAGCGAGGCGGACGGGGTGCCGGGGCTCGTGGTGGACCGTTATGGGCCGGCGCTCGCGGTGCAATGCCTGACGCTCGGCGTCGCGCGGTGGCGTGACGCGATCGTCGCGGCGCTGCGGCGCAGTCTCGGGGACCTGCCGGTGGCCGGCGCCGATGACGGGGCCATGGCGGCGCTGGAGGGCTTCGAGCCGTCGAGCGGCTGGCTCGGCCGGCCGGGGCCCGATGAGATCGTCGTGGACGAGGCGGGCGTGCGGCTCGGTGTGCGGCCCGGCGCCGGCCAGAAGACCGGTCTCTACCTGGACCAGGCCGAGAATCGCCCGAGGGTCGCCGCGGCCGACGGCCGCGGCACCGTCCTCGACGTCTTCGCCTATGCCGGCGGCTTCGCGTGCCATGCGCTCGTGGCGGGGGCCGCGCGGGCGGTCTGCGTGGAGTCCTCGCCCGAGGCCGTGGCGGCGGCGCGGCGCAACTTCGAGCTGAACGGCGTGGCGGGCCGCGCCGAGGTCCGCGCCGTCAACGCCTTCGACGAGCTGCGCCGCCTCGATCGCGAGCGAGAGCACTTCGACCTCATCGTGCTGGACCCGCCGCCCTTCGCCCGCGGCCGCACCGCGCTGGCCGCCGCGCTGCGCGGCTACAAGGAGATCAACCTGCGCGCCCTGCGCCTGCTCGCGCCCGGCGGACGGCTGGCCACGTTCTCCTGCTCGCACCACGTGGACGAGACGACGTTCGAGGCCACCTGCCGGGACGCCGCCGCCGACGCCGGCGTCCGCCTGCGCCTCGTCGGCCCCCTGCCCCAGGCCGCCGACCATCCGGTGCTGCTGACGGTGCCCGAGACGCGTTACCTCAAGGGACTGCTGCTCGAAGCCCTCTAGCTCACCAGGCGCGCGTCTCGCCGTGGGCGAAGATCCAGACGCGATCGTCGCCGAGCCCGCGACGCTGGGCCTCGGCGCGCAGCCGCCGCGGCGGCTCGTCGAGCGGCTCATCGGCGAGGTCGAAGGTGCCCCAGTGCATGGCGACGAAGCGGCGGGCGCCGATATCGTCGAAGATCCGCAGCGACTCCTCGGGCGTGGTGTGGGTGAAGCGCATGATGGCCGGCGGCTCGTAGGCGCCGATGGAGACCGCCGCGAGGTCGAACGGGCCCAGTCGGGCGCCGATCTCCTTGAAGTACGGCGCGTAGTAGCCGGTGTCGCCGGCGAAGAATGCCCGGCGGCTGCCGGCGGCCAGCACCCAGCCGCTCCAGAGCCGGCGGTTCTCCGTCCCGAACGAGCGCGCGGTCCAGTGCTGCACCGGCACCGCCGTCAGCGTGAGGCCGCGCTCGGAGCGCGTGTCCCACCAGTCCAGCTCCACCACGTCGGTGATGCCGAGGTCGGCGAACCAGGCCTTGAGACCGAGCGGGACGTAGAAGCGCGGGTGGTGCGCCTCGGCCAGCCGCTTCACGCTCGCCACGTCGAGGTGATCGAAGTGATCGTGGGAGATGAGCACGACGTGGATCGGCGGCAGGTCGTCGAAGGCGACGCCGGGCGGCATGACGCGCCGGGGGCCGGCGAATCCCACCGGGCTGGCGCGCTCGGACCACTGCGGATCGGTGAGCACGTTGACGCCCTCGAGCTGGAAGAGCAGCGTGGCGTGGCCGATCCACGTGACGGTGGCGCCGGTGCGGTTGGCGCGCAGGGCGGCGCCGTCGTTGGCGACGCGCGGCAGGTCGGCGCGCCGCGGCGCGAACGTCGTCGACCACACGCGGGCCGCGAAGAACTTCGTGCGCGTCCAGAAGGGCGGACGCGCGAACTCGGGATTTGCGTTGGCGAAGCCGTGTTCGCGATGGTGCGCCGGCGCGCCGGCCACCGGCCCGCCGACGCCGGTACAGGCCGTGGTGGCCAGCAGCAGCCCGAGCAGCAGTGCCCTCAGGGCACCTCTCCGAGCGGCAGCTCGACGGTGAAGACGGCACCGCGGCGGTCGGTCCGATTCTCGCCGCGCAGCTTGCCCTTGTGCTCGGCCACGATGCCGTAGGAGACCGACAGACCGAGGCCGCTGCCCTCGCCCGGCGGCTTGGTCGTGAAGAAGGGATCGAACAGGCGCGGCAAGGCCTCGGGCGCGATGCCGGCGCCGGTGTCGAGCACCTCCACCGTCACCGCGCCGCCGATCGGCCGCACGCGCACGGTCAGCACGCGCTCACTCTCGCGCACCATGGCCTGGTGGGCGTTCTGCACGAGGTTGAGCAGCACCTGCTGCATCTGGTTCTCGTCGGCCCAGACCGGGGGACAGTCCTCGAACTCGGTCTCCACGTCGATCTTGTCCGACATGAGCTGGTAGGCCTTGAGCTCCAGCACGCGCCGGACCTGGTCGGACAGCGCACACGGCCGCCGCTCGGGCGGGTAATGCCGCGAGAAGAGCAGCAGGTTCTGCACGATGCGCGCGGCGCGGGCGGCCTCGTCGGAGACGATGGTGAGACGGTCGCGCACGTGCTGCGACACCTCGGCGCGGTCGAGCAGGAGCTGCGCCTGCCCCAGGATCGTGGTCAGCGGGTTGTTGATCTCGTGGGCGACGCCGGAGGCCAGCTCGCCGACCGCGGACAGCTTCTCGGCGTGGACGAGCTGGGCCTGGGCGCGCTTGAGCTCGTCGAGCTGCCGCAGCGATTCCGAGTACAGGCGGGCGTTGTCGAGCGCGATGCCGATCTGGTCCGCGGTGGCCTCCACCAGCGCGACCTCGCGATTGCCGAAGGACTGGCTCGTCTGACGGCCGAGCGACAGCGTGCCGAGGATGCGTCCGCGGCAGTGGATCGCGACGCACAGGAACGCGCGCTGGCGATCCTTCTGCACCGCACGCTTGGCGGCGGGCAGCAGGTTGGGCGATTGCGCGGCGTTGCGGACGTTCAGCGTCTTGCCGGTGGCGGCGACGCCGCCGATGAGGCCCTGGCCGACGTGCAGCACGCGGTTGATCTCGCGCAGCTCCGGCGAGAGCCCGCGGTCACCGCGCAGGTGCAGGCTCTGCCCGTCCTCGGACAGCAGGTGCAGGCTGGAGATCTCGTGGCCCGTCACGTGGGTGAGCGCGTCGACGGCGGTGCGCAGGACCACCTCGACGTCGAGCGAGCGCCCGACGGTCTCGGCGACCGTGTGCAGGATCTCGAGGTGCCGCCCGAAGCCTGCGCGTCCGCTCATCGGCCGTGCTCGAGACCCTCGAGCGCCACGCTGCCGTTGCGCAGGCTGGCGTCCCGCACGATCTCGGCGAAGCAGGCCACCACGCGCGGCTCCCACGCGCCGTCCTCGGCCTCGGACTTGAGCGTGGCCAGCGCGACGGCGGTGGGCAGCGCCGCCTTGTAGGGCCGCGCGGTGTTCAGCGCGTCGAAGACGTCCACGACGGCCATCAGCCGCGCGCCCAGCGGGATGGCCTCGCCCTTCAACCCGTCCGGATAGCCGGTGCCGTCCCAGCGCTCGTGATGATGGCGCACGATCGGCCGCACGGCGTCGAGCGTGCGCAGGCCGCGAACGAGATCGGCGCCGACCGCCGGGTGGCGGCGGATCTGCAGACGCTCGGCCGGCGTCAGCGCTCCGCTCTTGAGCAGCACCGCGTCGGGCACCGCGATCTTGCCGAGATCGTGCAGGTACCCGCCCAGCCGCAGCGCCCGGCGCAGCGGCTCCGGAACACCGAGGGCGTGGCCGAGGGCAACCGCGTACGCCGACAACCGCTCGCAGTGGCCCGCGGTGTACGTGTCGCGCGCCTCGATGGTGGATCCGAGCGTGACGATGACGGCCTCGGCGCGCTCCAGGTGGTCGAGCAGCGTCTTCACGCGCAACAGCACGCCGACCCGCGTGCTCAGCTCCGTGAGCTCGAACGGCTTGCCGAAGAAATCGTCGGCGCCGGCGGCGAGCCCGGTCACCCGCGCGTCGAGATCGGTCACCGCGGTCACGATGACGACCGGCGTCAGCGTGAAGCGCGGGTCGGCCTTCAGGCGCCGGCACAGCTCGATCCCGCTGATCCCACCCATGTGCACGTCGGTGAGGATGAGATCGGGCGCCACGATCTCGACGTCGGCCAGGGCCGCCTCGGCGGAGGCGGCGGTCCGGACCAGATAGCCGAGGTGCGTGAGCTGATCCCGCAGCATGTCGCGCACGTCAGGCTCATCGTCGACCACGAGGATCATGCGGCCGCTGTCGGACATTGAGGGTCCTCGGCCCGGGGCAGCAGGCCGACGGGTGGCCGGCTTACGCGCCGGTGCGTGCGACGGCGTCGTAGACGCCCTCGAGGGCGGCGTCGAGCTTGGCCGGCTCCTTGCCGCCGGCCTGGGCCAGATCCGGGCGTCCGCCGCCGCCACCGCCGACGGCGCGGGCGACTTCCTGCACGAGCTTGCCGGCCTGGAAGCGCTTGGTCAGGTCCTTCGTGACCGCCGCCACCAGGTTGACCTTGTCGTCCACCACGCTGCCGACGACGACGATGCCGGAGCCGAGGCGATCGCGCAGCCGATCGGCCACCGCGCGCAGACCGTCGGCGTCCAGGCCGTCGATGCGCCCGGCCACCACGGCCACGCCGTTGACCTGGCGCGCCGCGGCCACGAGATCGTCGGCCTTGGAGCGCGCCAGCTTGGACTCGAGCTCCTGGAGCTGACGCTCGAGCGCGCGCTGCTCGTCGAGCAGCTTGCGCAGCCGCTGCGGCGCCTCGCCGGGGGCGATCTTCAAGATGTCGCCGATCTCGCGCAGCACGCGCTCCTGGCGCGCCACCGCCTCCACGGCGGCCGTGCCGGCCACGGCCTCGATCCGCCGCACACCGGAGGCGACGGCACCCTCGGTGTCGACCTTGAAGAAGCCGATCTGACCGGTGGCGTCGAGATGCGTGCCGCCGCACAGCTCGGTCGAGAAGTCGCCGATCTTCACCACGCGCACGTGGTCGCCGTACTTCTCCCCGAAGAGCGCCATGGCGCCCGAGGCCAGCGCCTCCTTGAGGTTCATCTCCTGGTGGGTGACGGGCGTGTTGGCCTGCACCTGCTCGTTCACCAGGCTCTCGATCGCCTCGACCTCGCGGTCCTTCACGGAGGCGCCGTGCGAGAAGTCAAAGCGCAGGTGATCGGGGGCGACCAGCGAGCCCGCCTGCGCCACATGCGTGCCGAGCACGCGGCGCAGCGCGGCGTGCAGCAGGTGCGTGCCCGTGTGGTGCTGACGCAGGCCGAGCCGCCGTGGGGTCTCCACGGTGATCGCGACGTCCTCGTTCTCGTGCAGGCCGCCCTGGCGGACCTTCACGCGGTGGACGATCAGCTTGTTGCCGCGATAGTAGGTGTCGACGATCTCGCCGCGGCCCTGGCGCCCGACCAGCGTGCCGGTGTCGCCCATCTGGCCGCCCGATTCCGCGTAGGCCGGCGTGCGGTCGAGGATCACCTCGACCTCGTCGCCCTCGGTGGCCTCGCGCACGCGCTCCACGCCGCGGACCATGGCCAGGATGCGCGCCGGCGTCGTCAGCGTCTCGTAGCCGACGAAGTCCACGCGCGGGATCTCGCCGCTCAGGCGCTGGTAGACGGCGACGCTGTCACCCTCCTCGCCGGCCGCGAAGGAGGCGCCGGCCCGCGCCCGGTGACGCTGGGCCTCCATCTCGGTGTCCCAGGTCGCGTTCGTCTCCTCGTTGACGACCCAGCCCCGATCCTTCAGCACGTCCTCGGCGAGATCGCGCGGGAACCCGTACGTGTCGTAGAGCGTGAACAGGAAGCCGCCGTCCACCGCGCGGCCGCGGCCGGGCCCCTGCGCGGCCAGGTACTCGTCGATCCGCCGCCCGCCGCTCTCGAGCGTCTCGGCGAAGCGCTCCTCCTCGCCGCGCACGGCCTCCTCGATGCGCGCGCGCTCGCGCGCGATCTCGGGATAGGCCGCGCCCATCGATTCCACTACCCACGGCACCGTCTTGTAGAGGAACGGCTCGGTGATGCCGAGCATCCGGCCGTGGCGCATCGCGCGGCGCATGATCCGCCGCAGCACGTAGCCGCGCATCTCGTTGGACGGCAGCACGCCGTCGGCGATGAGGAACGTCGCGGTGCGCCCGTGGTCGGCGATGACGCGCATGGAGACGTCGTCGTCCTCGCCGGCGCCGTAGCGCTTGCCGGCCAGGCCGCTCACGCGCGCGATCAGCGGCGCGAAGAGGTCGGTCTCCCAGTCCGAGAGCTTCCCCTGCAGCACCGACGCGACGCGCTCCAGGCCCATGCCGGTGTCGATGGAGGGCCGCGGCAGCGGCGTCATCTTCCCGCTCGCATCGCGGTTGAACTGCATGAACACGAGGTTCCAGATCTCGAGCCAGCGATCGCACTCGCAGGCCACGCCCTGGCAAGGACGCCCGGCCGCCTCCTCGACGCACGGCAGATGATCGCCCTGGTGGAAGTGCAGCTCCGAGCACGGGCCGCACGGACCGGTGTCGCCCATCGACCAGAAGTTGTCCTTCTCGCCCAGGCGCAGGATGCGGTCGTCGCCGAGACCGGCAACACGCTTCCAGAGGCCGAAGGCATCGTCGTCGTCCGTGAAGACCGTCGCCTTGAGACGGCTCTTGTCCAGGCCGAAGTCCTTCGTCATCAGCTCCCAGGCGAAGGCGATCGCCTCGGCCTTGAAGTAGTCGCCGAATGAGAAGTTACCGAGCATCTCGAAGAACGTGTGATGCCGGGCCGTGTGCCCGACGTTCTCCAGGTCGTTGTGCTTGCCGCCGGCGCGGACGCACTTCTGGCAGGTGGTGGCGCGAGCGTACTCGCGCCGCTCCTCGCCCAGGAACACGCGCTTGAACTGCACCATGCCCGCGTTGGTGAACAGCAGCGTCGGATCGTCGGCGGGCACCAGCGGTGAGGAGGGCACACGGGCATGCCCGTTGCGCTCGAAGTATCTAAGGAAGGCTTCGCGAATCTGGCTCCCCGTCATGAGGTAGGTATTTTACCAGTCCTGGTGCTCAGATAGCCCCACTGACTCGCGCGTCACCTGGGCGACGACTCCGGCAGGAAATCCTCGACGCAGAAGGTAATCGCGCAGGCGCGACGCGGCTTTGAGCGGAGCCCGGCGCTGGAGAACCGGCAGCCGGCGGCGGGCTAAACGGCGGGCTTCCTCGAGCTGGCCCCCCCGGTCGACCGTGGCCAGGGCGGCGTCGATGAGCCCGGTCGCGACTCCGCGGGCGCGGAGCTCGGCCCGGAGCCGAGCGGCCCCGTAGCCGCGGGCGGCCCGGGTGGTGACCCACTGGCGGGCGAAGGCGGCATCGTCCAGATAGCCACGGCGCTCGAGGTCCTCGGCGACCTCGAGCGCGACGTCGGGTGACGCGCCGCGGCGGCGAAGGCGGGCCGTGAGGTCGGCCCTCGTCCACGCGCGGCGCGCCAGCAGATCACCCGCGGCGAGCCGCGCGCCCTTGAGGTCGAGGACCCGCCGCGGCGCTCGGATGGCGCGCTACTTCAGCGAGGACGGCGGCCGCAGCCCCAGCGCATCCCGCACCTTCGCCTCGAGGTCGCTCAGGGCGACGGGGTTCTCCTGCAGCCACTTCTTGGCGTTCTCCCGCCCCTGGCCGATGCGCTCATTCTTGAACGAGTACCAGGTGCCCGACTTCTCGACCAGGCTCTGGTCGACCGCCGCATCGAGGATGGTGCCGGCCTTGGAGATGCCTTCACCGTAGAGGACGTCGAACTCGGCCTCGCGGAAGGGCGGCGCCAGCTTGTTCTTGACGACCTTCACCTTGGTGCGCACGCCGATCGACTCCGTGCCGTTCTTGATGGCGTCCTGCCGCCGGATGTCCAGCCGGATCGAGGCGTAGAACTTCAGCGCGCGGCCGCCGGTGGTGGTCTCGGGCGAGCCGAACATGACGCCGATCTTCTCGCGGATCTGGTTGATGAAGACCACGATGGCGCCCGAGCGCGAGATGGCCGCCGTGAGCTTGCGCAGCGCCTGGGACATGAGGCGGGCCTGCAGGCCGGGCAGCGAATCGCCCATGTCGCCGTCGAGCTCGGCGCGCGGCACCAGGGCCGCCACGGAGTCGACGACGATGACGTCCACGGCGTTGGAGCGCACCAGCGTCTCGGTGATCTCCAGCGCCTGCTCGCCGGTGTCGGGCTGGGAGATCAGGAGCTCGTCCGTGTCGACGTGAAGCTTGCGCGCGTAGATCGGGTCGAGCGCGTGCTCGGCGTCGATGAAGGCGGCGATGCCGCCGAGCGCCTGCGCCTCGGCCACGACGTGCAGGGCCAGCGTGGTCTTGCCGGAGGACTCCGGCCCGTAGATCTCCACCACCCGGCCGCGCGGCAGACCGCCGATGCCCAGCGCGGCGTCGAGCGAGAGCGCGCCGGTGGGAATGACGGCGATCTCTTCCAGCGGCCCGCCGGCGCCCAGGCGCATGACGGAGCCCTTCCCGAACTGTCGCTCGATCGACGAGATCGCCAGCTCGAGGGCTTGCCGCCGGTCGTTCTTCTCAGCCATGCAGGGGCTCCTTGTGTTCTGAGGGTGATGGGCCCGGTCGGAATCGGCGCGCTGGACGTGAAAAACGGCTACGCACGAAAAGCACTCTATTGCGCCCGCACGAGGGCGTCAATGTCGGAAATGCCATACACGCCCTCGACTCCGCTTCTGCCCGACGCGGCGGGTCCCGGCGGCCTCGCGCGTCGGGCATCGTGCCGAGTCCTGCGCGAGAAATACGCGAAACCCGGCCCCGCACGACCTGGCAGGCCGCGTGCTATCCAGCAGTGCGCGACGCAGCGAGCCGGGCGATCGGAACAGCGTTCACCAGGAGGACAGCGATGAAGGCGAACGTCACGAAGCGCGACCGCCGCAGCAAGCCACGGGTGAAAGACCTCACCTCGAAAGATGCCGCGAATGTGAAGGGCGGAGCCGAGGCACTCGCCCTGCACTGCGCTACTGGAGAGCACATCAAGAAGGCGGTCATCACGGTCTGACGCCGCGCCGATGCGGCAGGGAGGCGCGGCCAGACGCCGCGCCTCCCTCGCCTCACTCCTCGCGCCGGGCCGAATACCCCCGGTGCTGCATGCAGAGGTTGAGCGCCTCCTGGTCCACGCGCGCCGAGCGCGTGAAAGCAAACCAGTACGGCCGGTGCGCCTGCTTGCGGCACGTCTCCAGGTCCTGATCGAGCCGGGCGGGCGTGAGCCCCGGCTTGGTGTAGCTCCACCGCTCGGCGGCGCAGCCCCCGAGCAGGCACAGCGCCAGCGCCGCGCTCGCGCGGAGCCTCACGGCCGGGCGCCGCGCCACACGGCCAGGCACCGCGTCGCGTCGTCGCGGCCGCGCTCGAGCGCCGAGGCCATCGCAGCGGGATCGAAGTCGAGCGGCCGTAACCCCAGCGGCGCCGACGGCGTCAGCGTCTGCACCTCGACGGCCGGGTACTTCAGCTGCGCCAGCTCCACGTCGCGGCGGATCTGGTGGATCATCGCCATCTCGAAAGCTTCCTCGAGCGTGCGCCGCAGGCGGGTGGGCGCCTCGCCGCGCTCGCCGGTGGCATAGCTCAGCAGCACCAGCGCACGCGCGACGGGCGGGCCGGCCGCGAGGGCCTCGAGCACCGGGGCACGCCCGGTGAGGCCGCCGTCGACCAGCAGCGTGCCGTCCACGTCGACCGGCGGGAACGCCCCCGGCACGGCGGACGCCGCCATGAGCGCTTCCACGCTGAGCGTGGCGTTGTCGAAGAGCCGCGCCTCGCGCCGGGCGAGGTCGGTGGCGACGACGATCAGGCGCACGGCCGAGGCCCGCACGCGGTCGAGGTCGACGGCCGCGGCGATGAGCCCGCGCAGCGGGGCGGGATCGAACAGCGAGCCCGCCGCGTCGAGCGTGCGGAGCGTCAGCCAGCCCGGCAGCAGGCCGGCGAAGAACACGCCGGGGCGCAGCCTGTAGACCTGCCCGCGCGTCACGGAGCGCCAGTGGGCCTGCAGGCGATCGAGCCGCCCGTCGGCCAGCATCGCGGCGTTGAGCGCGCCGGCGGACGAGCCGGCCACCAGGCGGACCGGCACGCCGCCCTCGATGAGTGCGACCGCCGCCCCGGCCTCCCAGGCGCCCTTGGCGCCGCCGCCCGAGAGGACCAGCGCGACCGGCGCATCGAGCGGTCCGCGGAGCGACTCGCACGCGAATGCCGGCGGCACAACGGGGAGAGCGAGAACGACGACCGCGGCGACGCACCACACGGCAAACGTCACCCGGCCATTCTACTGCGTCACTCCGGCGCCAGCGGGATCGCGGCCAGCTCGGTGTAGCGCGCGCCCCTGGGCGAGAGCTCGCTGCGCATGAGCGACACGCGCGCGACGCGCTGGCGGCCGAATTCCTCGGTGGACGCCAGCGCGGGCGCCAGCCGGAGATTGGCGCGGGGCTCGCGCACGCGGCCCAGCGTCACGTGCGCGGCGAACGCCCGCCCGTCACGGGCGAAGCCGAGCGCGGCGAGCGCGGCGTCGACCGATGCCGCGAGCGCGGTGGTCTCGGCGGCGCCCGCGTTCACCCCGGCCCACAGCACGCGGGGCCGCGCGCGCGAGGGAAAGGCGCCGAGACCGTGGACGTCGAGGTCGAAGGCCGGATGGCCGGCCGCCGCAGCGCCCAGGGCCCGCTCGATGTCGCCGAGGCGCGCGGTCTCGACGCCGCCGAGAAACTTGAGCGTGAGATGGACGTTGTCGCGGGTGACCCAGGCGACGCCCGGGGCGAGCGGCCGGAGCCGCTCGACGGCCGCCGCCAGCCGCGCGCGGACGTCGTCGTCCAGCCGGACGGCGACGAACGCGCGCGTGACAGCGGTTATCGCGGCGATTCCAGGAGACGCAGGAGGCTCTGGATGTGCTCGCGGCGCCCGGGGTCCGTCTCCATCGTGAGCGCACTGCGGAGATCGGTGAGAGCGCCGTCGTGATCGCCGTCGAGCTCGCGCGAGATGGCGCGCGTCGCC
>JBKPRI010000096.1:0-5741 GCA_046734515.1 Candidatus Methylomirabilota bacterium
GGTCAGCCTGGAGCGCTGGGCCGAGCTGGACCGCGAGCTGGAGGGACTGACGGGGTATCGCCGCGGCGGCGGCCTGCGCGTGGCGCTGGACGAGGCCTCGTGGCGGCAGGCGCCGGCCTGGGTCGCCGAGCAGCGGGCGCATGGAGTCCCGCTCGAGGTGCTGGATGCCACGGAGGCTCGACGCCTGGCGCCGGCTGTCGCCGCGTCCTGCCTCGGTGGCGTGTACTGCGCGATCGATGGCCAGGCCGAAGCCGGCCTCACGGTGCTCGCGTTCGCGAACCGCGCGCGCCGCACCGGCGTCCGGCTGGAAGACCGCGTCGGCGCGGAGCAGGTGATCGTGGAGCGCGGACGAGTGGTGGCCGTGGCGCGGACCGACGGGCGGCGCGAAGCGTGCGACGTGGTCATCATCGCCGCGGGAGCGTGGAGCCCGCGCTTGCTGGCTCCGCACGGCGTCCGGCTGCCCATCACGACGCGCGCGCTGCAGATGCTGCTGACCGAGCCTGCGCCGGGCGCGCTGGCGCCGGTGCTCGGCGCCTTCGACCGCAAGCTCAGCTTCAAGCAGCTGGCGGGCGGCGCCTACCTGATCGGCGGCGGCTGGCCGGCGGCGATGCCCGACGAGGCCGGCAATCGCTGGGAGATCATCGACGCCAGCGTGCAGTCGAGCCTCGCCGTCGCGCGCGAAGTCTATCCGCCCGTCGCCGACGCCAAGCTGGCGCGCGGCTGGGCGGGGCTCGAGGCGTTCACCCCCGACGACCTGCCGGTGCTCGGCCCTGTCCCCGGCCTCGAGGGCGTGCTGATCGCGGCCGGATTCAGCGGGCACGGCTTCGCGCTGGCGCCGGCGGTCGGCGAGGTGCTCGCGCGTCTGGCCCTGGACCGCGACGCGCGCGAGGACCTCTGGCGCGGGCTGCAGCCGGCGCGCTTCATGAAAGGAGCGGCATGATCACGATCTACGCCCTGTGCGGCGGTTATCTCGAGCTCCCCTACGAGAGCATGATCCGCGACGCGCCGCCCTCACGCTGGACGGTTCCCATCGCGTGCTTCCTCATCGAGCACCCGCGCGGGCGACTGCTCTTCGACACGGGGCTGCACTGCGACACGCTCACGAAGATGCGGGAGCGCTACGGCGACGAGCGGGCGAACCGCTTCGGCGTGCACTCCAAGCCCGGCGACGACATCGTGAGCCAGCTCGCGCGGGTGGGCCGGACGCCGGCCGACGTGCCGCTGGTGGCGAACTCGCACTGGCACTTCGACCATTGCGGCGGCAACGAGTTCTTCCCGGGCGCCACCATCCTCGTGCAGAAGCGTGAGATGGACGCCGCGCGCTCGCCCGAGATCCTCGCGCAGGGCAAGTACCGTCCGAGTCCGAAGGATTACGAGCACCCGCTGCGCTACCACGCGGTGGACGGCGAGCACGACGTGTTCGGCGACGGCCGCGTGATGCTGATCCCCACGTACGGCCACACCCCCGGCCACCAGTCGCTGCTGGTGCGCCGCGATCGCGAGCAATGGCTGTTCACCGCCGACGCGTGCTACACGCGCGAGAACATGGATCGCGACATCCTGCCGACCGTGGTGTGGGACGAGCGCGAGATGTCGCACGCGCTGGGGCGCCTGCGCGACCTGCGCGACAAGCAGGGCGCGACCACGATCTACGGGCACGACCCGGAACAGTGGCGCGCGCTGGCTCAGGCGCCGGCGCCGATAGTCTGAAGGGGCGGTCGACTCAGCAGGCGTCTGGTTCGGCGGCGTCAGGCTCGGGGTCGTCCAGCTCGATGACGGCGAAGCCGTGCTCGCGGAGCTCACGGTCGATGTCCGCGCGTCGCCGCTCGCTCAACGGGGTTGTTCGCGGGAGCGCGCGACGATCACCGTGGCGGCGATCGAGGACGACCGAGGCATCCGTCGACATTCCGAGATGGAGCAACAGGCCGTCCAGCAGCTCCGGCCGATACACCGAGACGACGTACAGTTTCCTGGCCATGGCTCCCCAGGAGTCCAAGAGACGTGCCAGGCGTGGCGTCAACGAGAACGCGGACTTGAACGCGGCGTGAGTGACGGGCCGGACAGATCTTGAGCGCAGGCTGACACGCCGTGGCTCGGATCTCACCGTCCGAGCCGCGCGCCGGGCTCCGTCAGGCCCCGGGGAGCTCGACCACGGCGAAGCCGTGCTGCTGCAGGGACGCCTCGACGCTGGTGTGCCGCCGCTCGTTACGGAAGGCTTCGGGAGAGGCCGGCCGCGGCGACGCGCGACGGTCACCCTGGCGCCGGTCGACGAACACCTTCGTGTCCTCGGACAGGCCGAGGTTGATGACCATCTCACCCATCAGGTCGGGCCGATACGCGGACACGATGTACAGTCGCCTCGCCATATCTCTCGCTCTCCCGGAACACTGCTGACGCTCGGGGGGTCGTCCCCGGTCTCACGCGTGGCGAGCACAATAGCATGCGGTGACGACCGCGTCACCGCCGCCCGCGCGCAGATGTTGCGTGGGGGCCCGCTTCCTAGGTCGCCGCGCGTCGGCCCCCGTACGCCTCGCTCGGGCCGATCTTGCTGTCCTCGAAGATCAGCTTGGAGCGCGAGTTCACCACGGCCGACCAGTTGGCCAGCGCCTGCTCGCTCCACTCGGCATCGGGCCGCGGCTCGTCGTCGAAGTTTCCGGTGGTGTCGGTGCCGCGCACGAGCATCGCGGGCTGCCGCACGCGCGGCGGCTTGGCCCACGTCGGCAGCATCTCGACCAGCAGCAGGAAGCGGCGATCGGGACCGAAGTTGGTGCCGGAGCCGTGGACGAGCGAGTTGTCGAACATCGCCATCTCGCCGGGCCGGAGCGCGAAGTCGACGGCCTTCGACTCGTCGAACGCCTCGCTGATGTACTGGCCGCGCGCCAGGATGCTCTTCGGGTCGTCGCTCTCCTCGTGCTTGAGGATGCCCCACTTGTGCGAGCCGGGAATCCCGCGCAGGCAGCCGTTGGTCTCGCCGCACTCGGAGAGCGCGAGCGCGCCGAGCACCACGGGGATCGCCGCGCCATAGGCCGAGTCCTGATGCCAGCCGGCGAACGTCTGGCCGTCGGCCTTCTTCACGCGCCAGGCCATGCTCCACACGCGGAGATTGGGGCCGATGAGGTCCTCGAACACGTCGAGGATCCGCGGGTCCTCGGCGATGTCGAGCACCCAGGGACAGAGCAGGTGGGACTTGGTCTTCATCTTCTTGATGTCGCTCACGCGGGCCTCGAGCCGCTCGAAGCGCTCGCGATACTCGCGCGCCCGCTCAGCGCTCATCACGCGCACCGGCGACAGGAACCCGTTGGCGTGGAACGACTGCACCTGCGCCTCGGTCAGCACCTTCGGCATGGCTCTACGCCTCCGCTTCCACGAGGATCGGGGTGTCCTGCGCGGGCTTGTATCCCATGTGGGCGGGGAACTCCGCGCTCAGCGGCCAGGGCTTCGGGAACTTCAACCAGAGTCTGAGCATGTGCCGCTTCTGGTGGGGCTCGGGGCCGTCCACGAAGCCCGTGCGCGAGTGCAGGGTCGTGTAGTTGTTGATGAACTGGATGTCGCCCGCCTCGAGGTCCATGTCCAGGCGCAGGTCCGGCCGCCGCGTGCACTCGTCGAGATAGTCGAGCGCCGCCTGCTCCAGCGTCGTCAGCGGCACGCCGCGCTTCACGGCGCCGGCGTTGATCTGGTTGCGGATGTAGCGGCACGACACCACGCCGTCCTTGACGCCGAAGACCGGGATCGGCTTGTCCGACACGCCGCGCTCGGTCAGCGCCGCCTCCCGGCGAATGTAGTAGAAGCCGTTGTAGAGCAGGCCGAGGTACTCGGGATGGTTCGCCAGGATCTCGTTGTGCACGGTCACCGAGGACACGATGCTGCTGAGCCCGCCCTCGAGCGAGCGGCGCAGGCAGAGCAGGCCGACCATGTCGCCGGCGTCGGTGTGATAGGGCAGGTAGGCGTTGGTCTCGTAGCCGCGCACGTCGATGTTGCCGTAGGTGCGGCCGTGATCGAACACGTGGCCGAGCAGCTCGCCCTGCGGGTTCTGGTAGAGCGGCGCGCCGAGATAACGGCCGAAGCCCCAGAAGACCAGCCCGGTATCGTCGTCGCTCCAGCGCTGCACCGGCAGCCCGCGCAGGACCACGAAGCCGCGGCCGGCGTACATGTCGGCCAGCGCCGCCTCCAGCCGCGCGCGCATGACGGTGAGCGGGAACTCGTCGCGCCCGATCTGCTCGAGCGGCTTGCCGGTGGCCTTGGCCGCGGCCAGCGCGCGCTCCACGTCGGCGACCTCGGCGTCGGTCAGGCGCACGATCCACGACGTCTCCCGGGCAAGGTCTTCGCCCCGCCAGGCATTCGCAGCGACGATCGGCTTGGTCCAGCAAATCGAGCTCATCCGCATCTCCCTATGTGTGTCGTGGATCCAGCGCGTCGCGCAAGGCGTCGCCGAGAACGTTCAATGCCATCACCAGCGTGAAGATCACCAGGCCCGGGTACAGCGCGATCCAGGGCGCCTGCGAGAGGTACCGCTGGGCCGCGTTCAACATGCTACCCCAGGACGGGGCCGGCGGCTGCTGGCCCAGGCCGAGGAAGGACAGGCTGGCCTCGGCGATGACGGCGGCAGCCACCGTGAGGCTCGACTGGATCAGCAGGGGCGCCACCATATTCGGGAAGATATGGCGCCCCGCCACGCGCACGTGGGAGCAGCCGAGCGCGCGCGCCGCCTCCACGTACTCCTCGGTCTTCAGCGCCAGCACGGTGCCGCGCGCCAGGCGCAGGAAGGTCGGCAGCGCGGCGATGCCGATGGCAAGCATCGCGTTCGTCAGGCTGGGCCCCAGAAAGGCGGCCAGCGCGATGGCCACGATGAGGAAGGGGATGGCCAGCATCGCGTCGGTCACCCGCATGATCACGCCGTCCACCCAGCCGCCCGCGTAGCCGGACAGCAGTCCGAGCGGAATGCTGAGCGTGAGGGCCAGCGCCACGGGAATGACGCCGGCCAGCAGCGAGGCGCGCGCGCCCCAGATCAGACGGGAGAGCACGTCGCGGCCCACCTCGTCGGTGCCGAGCACGTGCGCGTCCGACGGCGCCTTCCGGACGGCGCGGAAGTCCGTCTTGATCGGGTCGTAGGGGGCCAGATGCGGCGCTGCCAGCGCGATGGCGACGAATGCCGCCACCACCACGGCCGCCGCCAGCGCCACCGGTCGCCGCGTCAGCCGCCGCATCACGAGCCTCGCAGGCGCGGGTTGGCCACGAAGTAGAGGACGTCGGCCAGCAGATTGAGCAGGACGTAGAGCCCGGCCGAGACCAAGACCACGCCCTGCACGACGGCGTAGTCGCGGTTGAACACGCCGTCCACCAGCAGCTTGCCGAACCCCGGGATCGCGAAGATCTGCTCCGTGAGCACCGCGCCCGAGAGCAGGCGGCCGAACTCGATGGCCCCGAGCGTGATGATCGGGATGAGCGCGTTGCGCAGGGCGTGCTTGAGGATCACCAGCCGCTCGGGGACGCTCTTCGCTCGGGCGGTGCGCACGTAATCGGCGCTGAGGGTCTGCAGCATGGCGCTGCGCGTGTGGCGCATCATCACGCCGCCCACTCCGGTGCCGAGCACGATGGAGGGCAGCAGGATGGTGGTGAGGTTGCGGCCGAGGTCTTCCCACGGTGGCACGTAGCCCGAGGCCGGCAGCCAGCCCAGGCGCACGGCGAAGAGCAGGATCAGCATGATGCCGAGCCAGAAGTGCGGGACCGACAGTCCCGACAGC
>JBKPRI010000097.1:0-12539 GCA_046734515.1 Candidatus Methylomirabilota bacterium
ACGTACCTGCGCGGCCGCCTCGGCGGGCTCGAGGGACGCGCGCTCCGGCGCGGCGACACGCTGCGGCTGGCGCCCCACACGGGACCGCGCCGCCCGCGCCGGCTGGCTTCCGCCGAGATCCCCGCGCTGGAGGCCGAGCCCGAGATTCGCGTGGTGCTCGGCCCGCAGGCCGAGCGGTTCACCCGGGACGGCCTGCAGGCCTTCCTGTCGAGCCCGTATGCGATGCTGCCGCAGTCGGATCGCATGGGCGCCCGCCTCCAGGGCGCGCGCGTCACGCACGCGAAGGGACACGACATCATCTCGGACGGGATCGCGCTCGGCTCGGTCCAGGTGCCCGGCGACGGCCAGCCCATCGTGCTGCTGGTCGATCGCCAGTCGACGGGCGGCTACACGAAGGTCGCCACCGTAGTCTCGTTCGATATCGGTCGCGTCGGACAGGTGAAGCCGGGCCAGCGCCTGCGCTTCCGCGCCGTGGACGTGGCCGAGGCCCATCGGCTGCGCAGCGAGTTCGAACGGTCACTGGCCCAGGCGGCCGGAGGAGGAGTATCGCGATGAGTCTGGAGAAGGAAGCGGCCGAGTACACGGCCAAGACGCCGCGCTCGCGCGCCCTGCACGAAGAGGCCGCGGCGGTGATGCCGGGCGGCAACAGCCGCACGACGACGTTCTTCGATCCGTACCCGTTCTACTTCCAGCGCGGGCAGGGCGCCCACGTGTGGGACGCCGACGGGATCGAGCGCGTGGACTTCAACAACAACTACACGAGCCTGGTGCTGGGCCATGCGACCCCCGACGTGATCAAGGCCGTGCAGGCGGTGGCGGAATCGGGGCTGTCGTTCCCGGGCCCGACCGAGCACGAGATCCGCCTGGCCGAGATGATCACCCGGCGCGTGCCCTCGGTGGAGAGCCTGCGCTTCACGAACTCGGGCACCGAGGCCACGATGAACGCCGTGCGCCTGGCCCGCGCCTTCACCAACCGCGCGAAGATCGCCAAGTTCGAGGGCGCCTTTCATGGCACCCACGACTGGGTGATGGTCAGCGTCACCGGCGACACGAAGTCGTGGGGCAACCGGCGCAAGCCCAAGCCGATCGCGTGGTCGGCCGGCATCCCGCCGGCCGTACTCAAGCACACGGTCGTGCTGCCCTGGAACGACGCCGAGGCATGCGAGGAGATCCTCACGGCGGAGGCAGCCAACCTCGCCGCCCTCATCGTCGATCCGTACCTCTGCAACGGCGGCCTGGTGCCGCCGGCCGACGGCTTCATGGCGCGCCTGCGCGAGATCACCGATCGCCACGGGATCTTGCTGATCATGGACGAGGTCATCTCGTTCCGGACGGCGTGGGGCGGCGGCCAGGAGCGGCTCGGCGTGCGCCCCGATCTCACGACGTTCGGCAAGGTCATCGGCGGCGGCCTGCCGGTGGGCGCCTTCGGCGGCCGGCGCGACGTCATGGCGTTCTACGACCCGCGCAAGGGCGGCGCGCGCATCAGCCAGGGCGGGACGTTCAACGCCAACCCGGTCACGATGGCGGCCGGCGTCGCCACGCTCAACGCGCTCACGCCCGAGGCCTACACCCGCCTGGAGGCGATCGGCGACCGGCTGCGCGGCGGCATCGCGCGCCTGTTCGCCAACACGCGCCGGAAGGGCCAAGTGACGGGCGTCGGCTCACTGTTCTGGCTGCACTGGACGACCGAGACGCTCACCGACTACCGCTCGACGAAGCCCAAGGACACCGAGATGGCGACGCGCGTGTTCATGGGCATGCTCAACGAGGGCATCCTCATGACCCAGCGCGGGCTCGGCGCCTGCTCGCTGGCCATGAGCGACGAGGACGTCGACCGCTTCGTCAATGCGCTGGCCCGAGTGCTGGCGCGCCAATAAAGGGGACAGCGATGGCCAAACAGATCGATCTGAACTGCGACATGGGCGAGTCGTATGGCCGCTGGACGCTCGGCGCCGACGAGGAAATCATGCCGCACATCACCTCGGCCAACGTGGCCTGCGGCTTCCACGGCGGCGATCCGCACGTCATGCGCAAGACGGTGGCGCTGGCGATGAAGCACCACGTGGCCATCGGCTCGCATCCCTCGCTGCCCGACCTGATCGGCTTCGGCCGCCGCACCATGGACGTCTCGCCGGCGGAGCTGAAGGACTACCTCTGCTACCAGACCGGCGCGCTGCGCGAGTACTGCCGCGCGGCCGGCACCGAGCTGCAGCACATGAAGCCGCACGGCATCCTCTACACGATGATCGAGAAGCAGCAGGACCAGGCGTGGTCCACCGCCATCGGCGAGGCCTCGAAGGAGTCCGGCAAGGACCTGATCCTGATGGCGCTGGCGTCCGGCAACTACGACCGCACCGTGCGCAAGATGGGCGTGCGCGTGGCGTCGGAGGGCTTCGCGGACCGCGCCTACAACGTGGATCTCAGCCTCGTGTCCCGCAAGCTGCCCGGCTCGCTCATCACCGATCCGCAGAAGGCCGCCGCCCAGGCCGTGCGCATGGCGATGGAAAGCAAGGTCAAGACGATCGACGGTGTCGACGTGGACATCTCCGTGCAGACCATCTGCTGCCACGGTGATACCCCGGGCGCGCAGAACATCGTGAAGGCCGTGCGCGAGGCGCTGGAGAAGGCCGGGTGCCAGGTCAAGCCGCTGCGCGACTGGCTCCCGAAGGCCTAGGAGCGGAGAAGCGAATGGAGAGAGCTGTCGGCGCGATGCTCGTGATGGCATTGCTGTCGGGATGCGCGTCGTCGAATCAGCCGGCGGTGGCGGCGTACCCGACGAAGGGGCAGAGCCCGCAGCAGCAGGCGCGCGACGCGCAGGAATGCCAGGGCTGGGCGCACCAGCAGACGGGGTATGACCCGGGCACCGACACGGCGAAGAGCGCGGGCCTCGGCCTGGCGATCGGCGCGATCGGCGGCGCGGCCACGGGCGCAGCGCTCGGCGCAGCGACCGGCGATGCCGGCAAGGGCGCCGATCGGGCCTACGCCGCCTGCATGGGCGGCCGTGGATATTCGGTGACTCGCTAGGAAGAACCTACACGCGGACGGGGCCGGCCTACGCCGCCAGGGGCGCTGACGACGGGGCCGGCACCAGCCGGTCGAGCAGCTGGGCCCAGGCGATCGGCTTGGTGAGGACGACGTCGGCGCCCGCCTGCCGCGCCCGATCGATGAAGGGCTCGTCGTAACCCGTCACCACCACCACCCAGGGCCGCCGGCGCGCCGTCGCGATGACGTGGCGAATGACCATATCGCCCGGAATGTCGGGCAATCCGAGGTCGGTCAGCAGGACGTCGAACTCCTCCCGCCCCGCCAGCTCCACGGCCTCGCGTCCGGTGCCGGTGGCCGTCACGGTCGCGCCCTCGGCCTGGAGCAGCAGCGTGAAGACCTCGCGGATGTCCCGGGCGTCCTCGACCAGGAGTACACGAGCGCGGCGGAGCGGCCCCTCTCGTTCCATGACGGTAAGGATGGTCAGCAAGTCTGATGCCGATGGTGTGACGCGCGCGGTCACGGCCCTTGACCGCCCTCGGACGCGATGGTCTACTCAATGACCCGTGGACACTCCGTTGAAGCGCACGCCGCTGTTCTCGGCGCACGTCCAGGCTGGCGCGCGCATGGTTCCGTTCGGCGGCTGGGAGATGCCGGTGCAATATCGCGGCATCATCGACGAGCACCGGACTGTTCGATCCGCGGTGGGCTGCTTCGACGTCAGTCACATGGGCGAGTTCGAGGTCGAGGGCCCCGGCGCGCTCGCCGCGCTCCAGCGTCTCACCACCAACGACGTCGCCGCGCTCGAGATCGGGCAGGTCCAGTACTCGCTGCTGTGCCGTCCCGATGGTGGCATCGTCGACGACCTCACGCTCTATCGCCTCGGGCCGGACCGCTACCTGATGGTCGTCAACGCCTCCAACATCGACAAGGACTGGACGCACGTGACGACCGCGGCTCCCGCCGAGGGCGCGCGCTGGCGCAACGTCTCCGAGGCGACGGGACTCATCGCCGTGCAGGGGCCGAAGGCGGAGGCGCTGGTGGGCCGGCTGGCCGACCGCGACGTCACGTCCATCGGCTACTACCGCTGCGCGCCGGGCAAGGTGGCCGGCGTGAGCGCCCTCATCTCGCGCACGGGTTACACCGGCGAGGACGGCTTCGAGCTCTACGTGGGCGCCGCCGACACCGAGCGGCTGTGGAACGCGCTGCTGGACGGCGGCCGCGCGGACGGCGCCGCGCCGATCGGCCTCGGCGCCCGCGACACACTGCGCCTGGAGATGCGCTACGCGCTCTACGGCAACGACATCGACGACACCACCAACCCGCTCGAGGCCGGCCTCGGCTGGGTCGTGAAGCCGGCCAAGGGCGACTTCCTGGGCCGCGCGGCGATCGAGGCCGTGCGCGCCGCCGGGCCCGCGCGCAAGCTGATCGGCCTCGAGATGGCCGACCGCTCGGTGGCGCACCACGGGTATCCCGTCGTCAAGGCCGGCGCGACGATCGGCATCGTGACGTCCGGCACCTTCGGCCCGTCGGTGGAGCGCTCCATCGCGATGGCCTACGTGGCGACCGCGCACGGCGCGATCGGTACGGAGATCGACGTCGAGATTCGCGGCCAGGCCAAGACCGCCCGCGTCGTGAAGACGCCATTCCATCCCTCGCGAGTCAAGAAAGGCTGAGCGATGTCCAAGGTGTCCGAGGTCCCTGGCGATCTCCGCTACACACGCGAGCACGAGTGGGCCAAGCAGGAAGGCGCCACGGTCCGCGTCGGCATCACGGCCTACGCGCAGGAGCAGCTGGGGGATGTCGTCTTCGTCGAGCTGCCGAAGGTCGGCGCGAAGGTGACGGCCCATCAGGCCTTCGGCGTCGTCGAGTCGGTGAAGGCCGTGTCCGACCTGTTCGCGCCGATCTCCGGCCAGGTGACCGAGGTCAACGCCGAGCTGGGTCAGAAGCCGGAGACGGTCAATGCCGATCCCTACGGAAAGGGCTGGATGCTGGTGGTGACGCCCTCCGACGCCAAGCAATGGAACGAGCTGCTCACCGCCGCGCAGTACCAGGAGTTCCTCGCGCAGGGCGGCCACTGATGCGCTACCTGCCCAACACCGCGCAGAACCAGCGCGCGATGCTGGAGACGATCGGCGCGCGCGGGATCGAGGACTTGCTGGTCAAGATCCCGGCCAAGGCGCGGCTGGCGCGCCCGCTGGCCCTGCCGCCCGCGCTGGCCGAGACGGAGCTGGTGCGCCACCTGCGCGCGCTCGCCGCCAAGAACGCCGACGCCGAGTCCACCGTGTGCTTCCTCGGCGGCGGCGCCTACGACCACTACGTCCCGAGCCCGATCAATCACCTGATCCTGCGCGGCGAGTTCTTCACGGCCTACACGCCGTACCAGCCGGAGGCCAGCCAGGGGACGCTGCGCACGATCTACGAGTACCAGACGATGATCGCCGAGCTGACGGGCATGGACGTGGCCAACGCGTCGATCTACGACGGCGGCTCGTCGCTGGCCGAGGCGACGCTGATGGCGCACTCGGTGACGTCGCGCAACGAGATCGTCCTGGCCGGCGGCGTGAACCCGCTCTACCGCCAGGTGGTCGAGACGTACGTGGACGGGCCCGGCCTGCGCCTGCGCGAGGCGCCCTCGCCGGAGGGCGTGCTGGATCTCGACGCCGCGCGCCGCGTGGTGGGCGGCAAGACGGCGGCGCTGGTCGTGCAGTCGCCCAACTTCTACGGCTGCCTGGAAGACGTTGCCGCCGCCGCCGAGATTGCCCATGCGGCGGGCGCACTGCTCGTCGTCGTCAGTGATCCGGTGAACCTCGGCGTGCTGGAGGCGCCGGGCCGCCAGGGCGCCGACATCGTGGTGGGCGAGGGGCAGGGACTCGGCGTGCCGCTGTCGTTCGGCGGCCCCTACCTCGGCGTGTTCGCGGCCAAGCAGGAGTTCGTGCGGCGCATGCCCGGACGGCTGGTCGGCGCCACCGTGGACCTCGACGGCCAGCGCGGCTTCGCGCTCACCCTGCAGACGCGCGAGCAGCACATCCGCCGCGCCAAGGCGACGTCGAACATCTGTACCAACGTCGCGCTGTGCGCGCTCATGGCCACCATCTATCTCTCGACGATCGGCAAGGAAGGGCTCGTGCGCGTGGGCGAGCTGTCCACGGCCAAGGCGCACTATGCGGCGCAGCGGCTGGCGGCGGTGCCCGGCGTGTCGCTGCGCTTCCGCGCGCCGTTCTTCAAGGAGTTCACGCTGAAGCTGCCGAAGTCGCCCGATCGCGTCGTGGCCAGGCTCGCCCGGCAGGGGATCCTGGCCGGCCTGCCGCTCAGGTCGCTCGACCGCAAGCACGGCGACTGCCTGCTGGTGGCCGTCACCGAGAAGCGCACGAAGGACGAGATCGACACGTTCGCCGACGCGCTCGGCAAGGCGGTGGCGTGATGCCGTACGACAACCAGGCCGCCTACGATCGCCTCATTTTCGAGGTGTCCTCGCCCGGCCGCGCGGCGTACTCGCTGGCCGACGTCGACGTGCCGCTGCAGCCCGCGCTCGACGCGATCCCCGCGAAGTACCGGCGCACAGCGCCGGCGGCGCTGCCGGAGGTCTCCGAGCTCGACGTCGTCCGCCACTACTCGCGCCTGAGCCAGATGAACTACGGCGTCGACACGCACTTCTATCCGCTCGGCTCGTGCACGATGAAGTACAACCCCAAGATCAACGAGGACGCCGCGCGCATGGCCGGCTTCGCCCGGCTGCATCCGCTGGCGCCGGAGGCGGCCTCGCAGGGCGCCCTGCAGCTCATGTACGACCTCGCCACGATGCTGGCCGAGATCGCCGGCATGGACGCCGTCTCGCTGCAGCCGGCCGCCGGCGCTCAGGGCGAGCTGGCCGGCGTGCTGATGATCCGCGCCTATCACGCGGCGCGCGGCGAGAAGCGCACGAAGGTGCTCATTCCCGACTCGGCGCACGGGACCAATCCCGCGTCGACCGCGCTGGCCGGCTACGAGGTCATCGAGGTGAAGTCGGACGCCGAGGGCCAGGTGGACATCGCCGACCTCGAGCGCCACCTCGCGCCGGACGTGGCGGCCTTCATGATCACGGTGCCCAACACGCTCGGCAACTTCGAGCCGCGCGTGATGGAGATCGCCGAGCGCTGCCACGCCCACGGCGTGCAGGTCTACATGGACGGCGCCAATCTCAACGCCATCCTCGGTCTCACGCGCCCCGGCGACCTCGGCTTCGACGTCTGCCACTTCAACCTGCACAAGACCTTCACGACGCCGCACGGCGGCGGCGGGCCGGGCGCCGGCCCGGTCGGGATCAAGGCGCATCTGGAGCCTTTCCTGCCGGCGCCGGTGGTCAGCAAGAACGACGACGGGTACTTCCTCGACTGGAAGCGCCAGCAGTCGATCGGCAAGCTGCAGGCGTTCTGGGGCAACTTCGGCATGCACGTGCGCGCCTACACCTACATCCGCACGATGGGCGCCGACGGCTTGCGCGCGGTGAGCGAGAACGCCGTGCTCAACGCCAACTACGTCATGAAGCGGCTGGAAGCGCATTACGATGTCGCGGCGCCGGGACCGTGCATGCACGAGTGCGTGCTCTCGGCCCGCCGTCAGAAGAAGCTCGGCGTCTCGGCGATGGATGTCGCCAAGCGGCTGCTGGATCTCGGGTTCTATGCGCCGTCGACCTATTTCCCGCTCATCGTCGAGGAAGCGCTGATGATCGAGCCGACCGAGACGGAGTCCAAGGAGACGCTCGACGCCTTCTGCGAGGCGATGATCCGGATCGCGCGCGAGGCGGAGACCGGCCCGCAGGCCATCCACGCCGCGCCGGTGACGACGCCGGTGCGCCGGCTGGATCAGACCAAGGCGGCCCGCGAGCCGAATCTCAAGTGGAGTCGGCGGCCGTAGCAGCCCGGCCCGCCGCGGTCCTCTTCGACTTCGGCGGCACCCTCGACGCCCCCGGCGTGACGTGGAAGGAGCGCGCGTGGCGCCTGTACCGGAGCGCCGGCGTGGCCGCCGACGCCGCCGTCTTCGATCCCGTGTTCTACAAGGCCGACGACGCGCTGGTCGGCGCCGTGCCGTCGACGCTGACGCTGGCCGAGACCGTTCAGCGCGTGTTCGCCGGCGTCAGCGGCGGTCTCGGCGTGGCCGATCCGCGGCTGACCGAGCGGCTCGCCGGACGTTTCGTGGACGATACGCGCGCCGGCCTGGCCGCGAGCGCGGTCGTCTTGCAGGCGCTCGCCGGCCGCTACCGCCTCGGCATCGTCTCCAACTTCTACGGCAACCTCGCGGCGATCTGCGCCGAGGCCGGTTTGTCGCCGCTGCTCGGCGTCGTGGCGGACTCCACGGTGGTCGGCGCCGGCAAGCCCGACGCCCGCATCTTCCGCCACGCGCTCGAGGCGCTCGGCGTGGCGCCCGCGGCCGCGACATTCGTCGGCGACTCGCGGCCGCGCGACATGGACGGCGCGCGCGCCCTCGGCATGCGCCACGTGTGGGTGGTGGAGGCGGGGACCACGGCCGCGGTGCCGTGCTGTGCCGGCGATCCCGTCATCCGCGAGCTCGCGGAGCTGGAGTCGGTGCTGGCATGAGCCTCGTGGCGCGCGGCGGGATCATCGCGGCCGGCGACGGCAGCCGGCTGAAGGCGGCCGGCTACGCCATGCCGAAGGCGCTGGTACCGGTGGGCGGCGTGCCGCTCATCGAGGCCGTCATCGGCAATTTCCAGGCGGCCGGCATCGCCTCGCTCGTGGTGATCGTGAACGAGGCCTCGCGCGCCTGTGTCGACTGGGTGCGCGGCCGCTTCCCCGCGCTCGACGTCGAGTTCATCGTGAAGAGCACGCGCTCGTCGCTGGAGAGCTTTCTCGAGGTGGGCGCGCGGCTCGGGGCCGGGCCCGCGCTCGTGTCGACCGTGGACGCGTGGTGCCGCCCCGCCGACTTCGTACGCTTCGTCGAGGCGGGCCGCCGCCGGCTGCCGGACGGCTCGGTGCTCGGCGTCACGCCGCTGGTGGCGGATGAAAAACCACTGTGGGCGAGCGTCGACGCGGAAGGACGCATCACGAAGCTCGGCGAGGGCGCCGGCCCGATGGTGACCGCGGGCTTCTACCTGCTGTCGGCGGCGGCCCGCGCCGAGACGCCTCCGAGGGATCTGGCGCGGCTGCGAGACTATCTGGGGTGGCTGGCCGAAAGGCAGCCGCTCTATGCGGAAGTCATTGATACAGTTGTGGACGTTGACCGGCCCGGGGACGTAGCCTTGGCTGAGACCTTGGGGCGGAAAGAGGCTGACAGGTGAGGGATTCGTACTGCTGGGGAATCTTCCGCGAGTCCGCGCACTCGCCGGGGCGCGAGACGGACGACACGGAGATCCTGCGATTGACCGGTAAGCACCTCGAGGCGCGCGGCTTCCGCGTGCTCATCCAGAGCCCGGAGGAGATCACCGGCCTGCCCGCCGAGGCCCCCCGCGGTGTCTTCATGATGTGCGAGCAGGTCGCCATCCTCGCCCACCTGCGCGAGCTGGCCGCGCGCGGGGTCCCGCACGTCAACACGCCCGCGGCCGTGCTCAACACCTATCGCGACCAGATGATCGCCCTGCTGCAGGAAGCGGCCGTGTCCTTCGTGCCGAGCCGGATCGTGCCGACCACCGGTGACGTCGCGCTGGAGGACCGCGAGCTGCCGCTTTGGGTCAAGCGCTCCGACGTGCACAACACGCAGGAAGGCGACGTGACGCTCGCGGCCACCGGGCCGGAGGTCGAGGCGGCGCTGGCCGGGCTGGCCAAGCGCGGCATGCGCCAGGCGGTGCTGCAGCCGCACGTCGACGGCGACCTCGTGAAGTTCTACGGCATCGGCGGCAACGCGCGCGCTGACGGGACGCCGGCGTGGTTCCGCTGGTTCTATCACAAGAACCAGACGGTGGCCGGCCACCCGCTCGATGCCGTGAAGCTCGGCCGCGCCGTGCGGCGGGCGGCCGCCGCGCTCGGCCTCGAGGTCTACGGCGGCGACGCCATCGTCACGCCCGAGGGCCGCGTCGTGCTGATCGACGTCAACGCGTGGCCGAGCTTCGCGCTCTACCGCGACGAGGCGTCCGCCGCCATCGCGGAGCACCTGGCGCGGCGCTTCGGAGGCCACTGATGGCCGAGCGCCGCGAAGTCGGGCCGCGCTCGCGCGAGATCGTCGCGCGCGAGCACAAGCACCTCGCGCCGGGCTCGCAGTCCTTCTCGCTCCAGGCCGGCCTGGCCATGGCGCGCGGCCGCGGCTCCATCCTCATCGACGAGGACGGCAACGAGTACATCGACTTCATCGCGGGCATCGCCGTGGGCAGCATCGGCCATTGCCATCCGCACTACGTGGAGGCGCTCAAGGCCCAGGTCGAGAAGCTGACGTTCGGCAGCTTCACGACCGAGACCCGGGCGAAGTTCCTCGACCTGCTCGCCTCGGTGACGCCGACCGGCCTGACGCGCATCCAGCTCTTCTCGGGCGGCGCCGAGGCGGTGGAAGCAGGGCTGCGGCTGGCGCGGGCCAAGACCGGCAAGCACGAGGTGATCGGCTTCTGGGGCGGCTTCCACGGCAAGACGGGCGGCGTGCTCGGCTTGCTCGGCAGCGACTTCAAGCATCACCTCGGGCCGTTCCTGCCCGGCCAGCACTCGACGCCGTACGCCGACTGCTATCGCTGCCCCCTGCGTCTGAAATATCCGGACTGCGGCATCGCGTGCGCCGACTACGTGCGGGACGTCATCAAGAACCAGACGGCAGGCGAGATCGCGGCGATCATCGTCGAGCCGATCCAGGGCACGGCCGGCAACATCGTGCCGCCGCCCGGTTTCCTGCGGGCGCTCCAGGCCATCGCCAGGGACCACGGCGCCATGCTGCTCTGCGACGAGATGATCACGGGCTTCGGCCGCACCGGCCTCATGTGGGGCGCCGAGCACGACGGCGTGATCCCCGACATCATGACGGTGGGCAAGGGCGTGGGCGGCGGCTTCCCGCTGAGCGGCGTCGTCTCGAGCGACGCCATCACCTCGGCCAAGCCGTGGTCGAACCCGTCCTTCAGCTCCTCCTCCTACGGCGGCAATCCGCTGGCCGCCGCGGCCGGCCTCGCCGCCCTGGAGGTGATCCTCAAGGAGGACCTCGTCACGAACGCCGAGCGCGTGGGCAAGGTGATGCTGGCGCGCCTGGAGCAGATGAAGGAGAAGCACCGCGTGGTCGGCGAGGTGCGGGGCAAGGGGCTCATGCTCGGCCTCGAGCTGGTGAAGGACCGCGCGACGAAGGAGCCGCTCTCCAAGGACATCACGCGCGCGCTCTACCAGGAGTGCCTGCGGCGCGGCCTGGTGGCCATGAGCTACGCGCCGACCATCCGCATCAACCCGCCGCTGGTCATCCGTGAGGACCAGGCGCTCGCCGGGCTCGCGATCCTTGACGAAGCCCTGGAGGTCGTGACTCGCGAGCACGGGCTTCAGTAGATGGTCCGAGGCGCCATCATCGGCCTCGGCAACGTCGCTCTCGACGGTCACCTGCCGGGGTGGGCCGCGAGCGCGGGCGTGGAGATCGTCGCCGTCACCGACCTCGAGCGTGCGCGCCGCGACGAGGCGGCGGTCCGGCTGCCTGACGCGCGCTGGTTCGACGCCGCCGACGACCTGCTCGCCGCGCCGGGCCTCGACTTCGTGGACATCTGCACGCCGCCCTCCAGCCACGCCCCGCTGATCGAGCGCGCACTGACGCGCGGCCTGCACGTGCTCTGCGAGAAGCCGCTGGTCCGCTCGCCCGGTGAGCTGGCGCGCGTGAGTCGCCTGGCCGCCGACAAGGGCCGTGTCCTGCACACTGTCCACAACTGGCACCACGCGCCCATCGTGCGCCGGACGGCCGAGCTGGTGCGCGACGGCGCGATCGGCCGCGTCACCCACGTCACCTGGCACACGCTGCGCGCGCGGCCGGCGGCCACGCGCGACGGGCAGTCCACGAACTGGCGGCTCGATCCCAGCGTCGCCGGGGGCGGCATCCTGACCGACCACGGCTGGCACGTCTTCTACGTCGTGCAGCGCTGGATCGGCGGGCGGCCCGTGGCGATCCGTGCGCGGCTGGAGAAGCGCAAGCACGCCGCCCTCGCGGTGGAGGACACCGCGACGGTGGAGCTGACGTTTCCCGACGCGGAGGCCGAGATCGTGCTGACGTGGGCTGCCGACGAGCGGAAGAACTGGGCGGAAGTGCGCGGCACGGCCGGGACGCTGGCGCTGGAGGACGACACGCTCGTGCTGACGCGGGGCACCGCCGTCGAGCGCTGGCCGTGCCCGCCCGCACTGTCCAGCGGCTCGACCCATCCCGACTGGTTCGCGCCGGTGGCGCGCCAGTTCGTGGCCGACATCGCCGCCGGCGATGGCCGGGCCAATCTCGCCGAGGCCTCGCTCTGCGTCAGCCTCGAGAGCCTCGCGCGCGAATCGAGCGCGCAGGGCGGGGACACACTGAAAGTGGAGCCGCTCTGAGCCCCGAGGCGGTCCTCGTCATCCTGCCGCCCGCCGCCGGCGCCGAGCGCGGGGTCACGTCGCTGCGGGTGGCCGGCCTCACGCTGCTGCGCCGCCTCGCCC
>JBKPRI010000098.1:0-9893 GCA_046734515.1 Candidatus Methylomirabilota bacterium
GGCCAGGGCGTAGCCCATGCGGCCCGACGAGCGGTTGGAGATGTAGCGCACGGGATCGATCGGCTCCCGCGTCGGCCCCGCGGTGACGACGACACGCTGGCCGGCGAGGTCGCGCCGCGTCGTGAGCACGGTGCGCAGGGCCTCGATCACGACGTCCGCCTCGGGCAGGCGGCCGCGCGCGCTGAGCCCGGAGGCCAGCGCGCCGGCGTCGGGCTCGAGAACCGTGACGCCGCGCCCGCGCAGCGTGCCCACGTTGGCGACGACGGCGGGGTGCTCCCACATGCCGCCGTCCATGGCCGGCGCCATCACGACGGGACAGCGCGTGGCCAGCAGCAGCGTCGTCAGGAAATCGTCGGCGATGCCGGCCGCGGCCTTGCCGAGGAGGTTGGCGGTGGCCGGCGCCACCACCATCGCGTCCGCCCGCTCGGCCAGCGCCACGTGCTCCACGGCGTCGTCGCTCTGCGGATCGAAGAGGTGGCTCAGCACCGGCCGGCCCGACAGCGTCCGGAACGTGAGCGGGCCCACGAACTCGCGCGCGTGCTCGCTCAGGCACACGCTCACCCGCGCGCCAGCCCGCGTCAGCTCGCGCAGCAGGTACACCGCCTTGTAGGCGGCGATGGAGCCGGTGACACCGAGGATCAGCTCGCGGCCGTCGAGCGCGCTCATCTCACCCCTTGCTCGTCTCGCCCTCTTCCTTCACGCGGTACTCGACCTTGGCGGCCGCGATCTCTTCCAGGGCCGAGCTGGTGGGCTTCTTGTGCTTGGAGTCCACCCGGGGCGCGGCGCCGCGGTTGAGCTGGCGGGCCCGCTTGGCCGACAGCACCACGAGCAGATAACGGTTCGAGACCTTGTTGAGCGCGTCTTCCAGCGAAGGGAACGCCATCAGTTCGATACCTCCAGATCGGGGAAGGTGAGGGCCAGCCGCGCCACCCGACAACGCTCGGCCTGGATGATGGACTCGAGCTGCTCCATCGCTTCTTTCACGTCGCGGTTCACGATCAGGTAGTCGTAGCGATTCCACAGCATGACCTCCTCGCGGGCGCGCTGCAGGCGCCGCGTGATCTCGCGCTCGGAGTCCGAGCGCCGCTCGCGCAGCCGCTGCTCCAGCTCGCCCATGGAGGGCGCCACCACGAACACGAGCACGGCGTCGGGATACCGTGCGCGAAGCTGGGCCGCGCCCTGCGTATCGATGTCGAGCAGCACGTCGCGGCCGTCGCGGAGCGCGGCCTCCATCGGCGCCGCCGGCGTGCCGTAGAGATTGGTGTGCACGGTGGCCCACTCGGCCATCTGCCCCTGCTTCACCATCTCCTCGAACTGGGTGCGGGTCACGAAGCGGAAGTCGGTGCCGTCGATCTCGCCCGGCCGCGGCGGCCGCGTGGTCACCGACACGGAGTAGGCGAGATCGTGCAGGCGCAGGCGCATCTCGCGACAGAGCGTGGTCTTGCCAGCGCCCGACGGCGCCGACACGACGAAGAGCGTCCCCCGGCGTGTGATCACTCGGCCGCACTCCGGTCCGAGGCGAGGCGCTGGGCCAGCGTGGCCGGCTCCAGCGAGGAGAGGATCAGGTGATCGCTCTCCGTCACGATGAGTGCGCGCGTGCGCCGGCCGTTGGTGGCGTCGATCAGCTTGGTGCTCCCCTTGGCGCTCTCGATCAGGCGCTTCACCGGCAGCGAGTCGAGCGCCACGATGGCCACGATCTGCTCGGCCACCACGACGTTGCCGTGCCCGACGTTCATCAGGCGCACGGCCACTCCGTTGGCCTTACTCAAGGTTCTGCACCTGCTCGCGCATCTTCTCGAGCACGCCCTTGCCGGCCAGCGCGGCCTGGCTGAGCTCGAGATCGTCGGCCTTGCTGGCCACCGTGTTCACCTCGCGTCCGAGCTCCTGCAGCAGGAAATCGAGCGCGCGGCCGACGGGCCCGCCCTTGTCGAGCACCAGCGCCAGCTCGGCCAGGTGCGCGCGCAGGCGCGTCAGCTCCTCGGCGATGTCCGCCTTGTCGGCCCACACGGCCGCCTCGGTGAGGATGCGCGCCTCGTCGACGGCGGCGCCGCCGAGCAGCGAGGCGATCCGCTCGCGCAGCCGCTCCTCGCGCCGGCGCGCGCCGATCGGCGCGCGCGCCGCCATGGTCTCGACGATCGCGCCCAGCTCGCCGTGCAGGCTGCGGAGCTCGTGGGCCAGCCGCTCCCCCTCGGCGGAGCGCCGCTCGACGAGCTCGTCGAGCGCGCGGCCGAGCACCTGCTCCAGCGTGGCCCAGGGGATCTCGGCGTCCACCGTCTCCGCGTCCTCGATCCGCACGACGCCCGGCCGCTCGAGCACCCAGGACAGCGGGATCTCCCCGCCGACGCCGGCGCCGGCCAGCTCGGCGGCGAGCGCACCGGCCTGAGCGACGTACTCGCGCGCCAGCGCAGCGTCGGCCACGACGCGCTGGGTCGGCTGGCCCGCCGCCGTCGTCACCTGCACCGTCACGTCGATGCGCCCGCGCTCGAGGCGCCCGCCGATCGCGCGGCGCGCGTCCATCTCGAGGGCGGCGAGGGCGCGGGGCAGGCGAATGGCGACGTCGAGATGGCGATGGTTGACCGAGCGGGCCTCGACCGACACGACGACAGTGTCGCCCCGGACCTCTGCACGTCCAAACCCGGTCATGCTACGGACCATTGGAGTAACACAGAATGGACGAAGTCCGCCGGAATGTGATTAACCGCTTGGATTTACAGGACACGCGTTGGTCAAACCTGCCCGGATTTAGCCGTCTGACGCGACTCCGCGCGACCGTCTGATTAGCCCGCTTCCGTCCCGGACGCAAACTTTCTTGTCCACGAGTACGAATTCTCTGACCGGACCCTGAATATCACTAGTATGCAGAGTCGTCCGATCGAGCTCCGGGGGTTCGTAGACCGCCTAGTCGTTCAGGCGATCCCTCGACTCGCTGACATCCCGTAGGAAGCGCGCCGCAGCTCGCGCTCAGGTCCAGGAAGAGGACCTGAACATCTCACCCGCGGAGGTCGACCGCCTCGCTCGCATGCGGCTCCTGGCGTCGCTCGGGGGCCGAGCGCGCGCCAAGAGATGGTCTCCGTCTCGTCGCCGTGACATCGCCCGCGCGGCAGCCTTGGCGAGGTGGCGAGCATGAACGCCGTCGCGGACGCGCTCGTGCTCGTTCACGATCTCTGTCGAAGGCGGATGCTGCGGCGGCTGGCGCTTCACCGGCCGGATGCCTCGGAGTCCTTCTGCGCAAGTTGTCAGGAGCGTCTGAACGCCGTCCTGCTCGACCCGACCGTCATCAGCGACAGGACCTAATGTCCGTTTCTGCTGGATTCTACGCGGCTCCCGGCTCGAAATGTGTCGAAGGGCTGCTCGCAGATTCGGCAGACGCCTATCTCGAAGACGGCGCCGCCTTCGCCGAGGAGTGCGGCAAGCTCTAAGAGCACGACGTCGGCGGTGAGGTGAGTGACGCTCATGAGGCACGTCACACAGACCGGGTGAGGCGCGGATTCATCGAGAGATGACTTCACGTTCACGGTAACAGGGCACGGTACGCGGTGTCCCCCGGTCTGTATGTTCAAGATTGAACAGGCCGCCTTGACTTGGTTTTACGGAGCATGCGGAGGTGGAGCTCCACGATCTCTGTCGCCGTCGGATGCTGCGTCGTCTCGCTCGACAGCGGCCTGACGCTCGCGACTCCTTCTGCTCCGACCTGCCAGACGCCCTCAACCATGTCCGGTGATGGCCGCCGATCGCGTACTCCGTCTTGCAGGCTGGGCAACAGAACGTGCCGAGGCTGTCTCGTCTGGTGCGCGTTCTCTTCTTGAAGGCGGAACAGTTCGTCCTAGCTGGTAGACCGTTGCGGTCCCGAGCTTCTCGATGACTTCTCCGACTCGTTTCTGAGTCTCGAACTCGACCTTGGTCTGGAGGATGACCTCGACAGCACTCTTGGCAAAGTTCAAGCTCGCGATGGCCGCGCTGACCGTCGCCATGTCGATCATCAGAGCCCTCCTCCGCGACCGTCGTGACGCGCGGAGAGGGGTTGTCTCGCGGCGTCACCGGCCCCTAGCTGGCCCCTCAGAACGCGACTGGGCGCGACCACCGTCCGAGACTGCGCGCTAGCTCCTCGTGGCGGTTACCTGTACAGGAATGGACGGAATTCCTTTTACTGTCAATATGTTATGATCCGTGCCCATGGAGGCAGCCGAATGACGTCGACGCGCCGCCGTTTCCTGGGCCGAGCAGGCCTCGCGGGCGCAGGCCTCGCGCTCACCGGGTGGCCGGCCCGCGCACACGCGCAGGGCAAGCCCATCACCGCCGCGCACAGCGTGTCGACGTTCGTGTACGGCCAGCACCTCGTGGCCCACGAGAAGAAGTTCTTCGAGGAGGAGGGGCTGAGCCTCCCGAGCTTCATCGTGCCGGGCGGTGGCGCGCGGGTGATCAACGCGGTGACGGCCGGCCAGGCGATGTTCGGGCTCGGCGACTGCAACCATCCGCTGAAGGCGACCGAGAAAGGCCGCGACAGCGTCATCCTGTTCGCCACCGACACCCGCTGCTCGTACGCCAACATCGTGGTGCGCAAGGAGCTCTACGACAAGGGCGTGAAGTCCGTGGAGGCGCTCGCCGACGCCAAGCTGGTCGGCCGCAAGGCGGTGGTCGCCGCGACGGCGATCGGCTCGGGGACCTACGTCTATGGCGTTTACGTCCTCAGCCACACGAAGGCCGCCGACGGCAAGCCCGTCAACGAGCACGTGGAGTGGGTCGGCGGCGGAGCCTCGACCACCATGCTGGGCGGGCTGAAGGCCGGCAAGTTCGACGCGATCATGGCGGTGCCCGAGTGGCAGTTCGCGGCGGAGAGCGAGGGCTTCGGCCACCCGATCTACGACGTGCTCGACGCGAAGGCGTGGAACCGCGTGTTCGGCGGCCCGATCCCGGTCACGGTCGGCTTCGCGCTGCGCGAGACGGTGGAGAAATCGCCCGATCTCGCCCAGGGCTACGTCAACGCGTGCTACCGCGCACAGCAGTGGATCCGCAAGGCCAAGGACGAGGAGATCGTCGAGCTGCTGCACAAGCCGTACATGGACACCTTCAAGCGCGAGGACGTGTTCAAGAGCGTGCGCTACTACAGGACGATCTTCGACTGGGACTTCCTGATCGAGCCGAAGGACTACGACAACGGCCTCAAGGTCTTCATCCCCACGGCCATCGACAAACCCATTCCCTTCGCCAAGGCGGTCGACATGTCCTTCGTCAAGAAGGCCCACGCGAAGTACCGCGCGTGATCACGCGGCGGGAGTTCTCACTCGCGACCGCCTTCGTCCTGGCCGGCGGCCTGCGCGCGGTGGCGCAGGCGGCCGATCCCGCGCCCGCGCACAGGATGCCGAGCGCGGCGGAGATCTGGGACGGCCTGATGACGGGCAACAAGCGCTTCATGGCGGGCAAGCCCCGGCAGCGCTCGCTCGTGCCGCTCCGCCCGGAGCTCGCCAAGGGCCAGCATCCGCTGGTGACCGTGCTGGGCTGCGCGGACAGCCGTGTCAGCCCCTCGCTCGTGTTCGACCAGACGATCGGCGAGCTGTTCGAGGTGCGCGTGGCCGGCAACGTGGCGGACGCCGCCGCGCTCGGCAGCATCGAGTACGCCGTGGATCACCTGCACACGCCGGTGCTGCTGGTGCTGGGCCACGACAAGTGCGGGGCGGTCGAGGCGGCCGCCTCGGGCGAGGCCATGCCGAGCCCGGGGCTGGAGGCGCTGGTGAAGAAGATCCAGCCGGCCGTCGCCAGCGTGCGCGGCAAGGCGACCGGTGACGCGCTGGTCGATCTCGCGGTCGACGCCAACGTGCATCAGAGCGCGCGCGATCTGTTGGAATCGAGCGCGATCCTCCGCCGCCACGCGGACGCCGGCCGCCTGACGGTGCTCAAGGCGCGCTATCGCCTGGCCTCAGGGGAGGTCGTCCGCCTCGCCTGACGGCAGCCTCGTCCCGCCGCCGCGGCCGCGCGCGCGGATCGTCATCCGGAACCTGACGAAGACGTTCCGCGGGGACGGCCGCGAGGTGCCGGCCGTGCAGGCCGTGGACGTCGACATCCGCGACCAGGAGTTCGTCGCCCTCGTCGGTCCCTCGGGGTGTGGCAAGTCCACCATCCTCAACATGATCGGCGGGCTGGTGTCGCCGAGCGCCGGCACGGTGACGGTCGACGGCGTGCCGGTGGACGGGCGGGTGCCGGCCAACGTCGGCTACGTGTTCCAGAAGGACACCGTGTTCCCCTGGCGGACGGTGGCGCGCAACATCGCGGTGGGCCTCGAGTACCGCGGCGTGAAGGGCGCCGAGCAGGCGCGCCGCGTGCGCGACGCCATCGCGCTGGCCGGACTCACGGGCTTCGAGGACGCGTTCCCCGCCACGCTGTCGGGCGGCATGCGCCAGCGCGTGGCGCTCATGCGCACGCTGGTGGTCGAGCCCGAGATCCTGCTGATGGACGAGCCGTTCGGCGCGCTCGACACCCACACGAAGCTCAACCTGCACGCCGAGCTCCTGGCGCTGTGGGAGGCGCGCCATCAGACGGTGGTGTTCGTCACCCACGATCTCTCGGAGGCGATCACGCTGGCCGATCGCGTGATCGTGATGACGCGGCGGCCGGGGCGCGTCAAGCTCGTCCACGAGGTGAAGCTGCCGCGCCCGCGTGACGTGATCGCGCTGCGCGAGACCGACGCGTATGCGCGCGAGTACGGGCGGCTCTGGCACGTGCTCGGCGAAGAGCTCGCGGAGCGCGTGTGAGCGCGGCCGACCGGCGGCCCGTGCTGCTCTGGCGGCTGGCCATCCTCGCCGCGCTGCTGATCGCGTGGGAATGGCTCACCGGGATCAAGGCGATCTCGCGGACGCCCGGGCTCTACTGGCTCGACCCCTTCTTCATCAGCCGCCCGTCGGCGATCGTGGCCCGCTTCGCCTACCTGGCGTCCGGCCAGGCGCGGCTCACGATCTGGCAGATGGCGCTCTCGACGGTCCAGTCGACGCTGTGGGGATTCCTGGTCGGCGTCTCGACGGGCTTCGTGGCCGGGCTCGTGCTGGGGCGCCGCCGGCGGCTGGCCCGCGTATTCGAGCCCTACATCGTGGCGTTCAACTCGCTGCCGCGCATCGCGCTGGTGCCGCTCATCACGATGATCTTCGGCTTCGGTGTGGTGGCCAAGATCGTGCTTGCGTGGACCATCGTCTTCTTCATCGTGTTCTTCAATACCTTCCAGGGCGCGCGCTCCGTCGACGCCGACCTGATCCACTCGGCCCGCTTCCTCGGCGCCTCCGAGCGCCAGATCATGCGCACCGTGGTGGTGCCCTCGGCGCTGGCCTGGACGTTCGCCTCGCTGACGCCGTCGATCTCGTTCGCGCTCATCGGCGTGGTCGTGGGCGAGTTCCTCGGCGGCGAGTCGGGCGGCGGGCTCGGCTACCTCATCATCCAGTCGCTCGGCACGCTCAACGCCGCTGACATGATGGTGGCGCTGATCTCGCTGGGCGTCATCGGCATCGTGATGGCGGTCGGCATCCGCCAGATCGAGCGGCGCCTGCTGCGCTGGCGGCCGGAGTACCGCGCATGAGGCGCTGGATCTGGCTGGCCGGCGGCGTGGTGATCGCGTGCAGCCTGCTCGCGCTGTTCGGCTCGCGCCTGCTCGGCCGCCCGGGCTCGCGTCCAGCCACGCTGCTCTCGGTGGTGACGGGCTGGCTGGCCGCCTGGGTGCTCTGGAGCTTCGCCGGCGGGCTGGCGGCGCGCCACGGACTGCTGGAGACGTACGACGGCTCGCTGTTCGCGCTGGTCGCCGTGGCCGGCGGGCTCTGGCAGTACCGCACGCAGCTGCGGCAGGGCCGCGAGGTCGGCCTCGCGATCTTCGTGGGCGCGCAGCTCGTGTGGCTCGGCGTGGTCCTGCTGCAGAACGGCGCGCTGTCGCCCTGAGGGTGGGGAGTCAGCGCTCGGCGGCGGCGTCGATGCGCGCGACCACGAGCGTCGCGTTGTCGTGCCCGCCGCGCTCGTTGGCGAGGGCGAGCAGCGCCGCGCACAGCGCGCCGAGCTCGGCGTGGGCGATCACCGCGCGGGCCAGCTCGTCGTCGTCGATCGCGGACCACAGGCCGTCGGTGCAGAGGATCAGCGTGTCGCCCGGCTGCACGACGACGTGCTCGGTGTCGACGGCGATGTCCGGACGGGTGCCCAGCGCGCGCAGCAGCGCGTTCCGCCGCGGATCGTCGCCGGCGATCTCGTGCGCGCGCCCGTCGTCGAGCGCGGCCTGCAGCCACGTGTGATCGCGGGTGAGCCGGCGGGCGGCGCCGTCGCGGACGAGATAGGCGCGGCTGTCGCCCACGTGCGCGAGGTGGAGGCCCTCGCCGCTCACCACGACCGCCGTCGCCGTCGTCCCCATGCCGCGGAGCGCCGGCTCGCCGTCGCTGCAGGCCTGGATGCGATCGTTCGCGGCGGCGAAGGCGTCGCCGAGGGTCCGGCGCCACTGCCACGCCGTGCGCGGCCGGTCCTCGCGCACCGCGTTCTCGATGGCGACGCCGATGACGTCGGCGGCCATCGCGCTCGCCACCTCGCCGCCGGCCGCGCCGCCCATGCCGTCGGCGACGACGAGGAGCGCCTGCGACGACGTGAGCGCCGCGGCGTGGGCGCTGCCTCGCACGGCCAGCGTCGGCCGAGTCAGGTCGGCCATCAGGAAGTAGTCCTCGTTGCTGGCCCGGACCCGGCCGACGTCGCTGCCCGCGCCCGCGCTTACGAGCCGGGCACGCGCGAAGTGTCCGGCGCCGCGCCGCCACAGCGCGGCCAGCAGCGCGCCGATCTGTCCGACTGCGGACGGTCTCGAGGTGACGGCGTTCACGTCAGGGACTGGCGGTCCGGCGCAGCTCGACGATGAGGGCGCGGACGCCGGGCGGCGCGTCCTGTCCGCACACCGCGAAGGCAGGGTCGAAGGCGGCCAGCCGCCGCAGCTCGACCTGGACGTGCTCCCGCTCCTGGGTCGCGAAGTAGGTGAAGGCCAGGTAGCAGCGGGCCTCGGCGATATACGCCAGGCGCGAGTTCACGTCGGCGATGTCCTCCAGCTCGACCAGGGTTTGCTGGAGCCGCCGCACGGCCTCCGGGAACAGCGCGGCGGCGTAGGCGTCCTTGGCGCGGGCCAGGAGCTGCGCGCCGGCGGTCGACGGCTCGCGCCCGGCCGCGTCGGCGATCCCGCGCGCCAGGCGGCGCGCGTCCGCCGCGATCTCCGTCATGCCCATGGCCTCGTAGGCGCGCTCCAGCGACTCGTACACGGTGACGGTCTCGGTGAGCCGCAGGTCGCGCTTCCGGATCCGCCCCACGTCCCACAGCGCGCGATTCAGCAGCGGCAGCGCCGCCCGATGGTTGCCGGCGGCGAGCTCGTCGAGCGCGCGGTCGAGGTTCGTGCGCAGCGCCGGGTCGGCGCCGGCCATCCGGTAGCGCACGGGATGGCCGACGCGGGCGGCCAGGCCGCGCGTGGTGTCGGCCGACTTCTGCTCGACCACCGCGCAGGCCGTCGCGGAGGCCAGCGCGGCAGCCAGGACGAAGACGGCCGCGCGGCGGCCCGCTCTAGTCGGCATGGGTGAGGAAGCGGCCGGAGCGGAAGTCGTAGCTCACCCGGAGCGCGTTGTCCGCCGTGTGCGTCTCGTCGACCTCGACGAGATGCTCGGGACTCCGCTTGTCCGACCACTCGAAGTGCACGCGGTGACGGCCCGCCAGGCGCAGGCAGGCCTGCGGCGTCTCGCCCATCGCGCGGCCGTCGACGTAGACCGTGGCGAACGGCACGGCGTTGACGCTCAGACAGCCCGGCTTGATCGCCGGGGCCGGCGTCTCCGGCTTGACCGGGGCGGGCGGCGCGGGCGCCACCGGCTCGGGCCGCGGAGGCGAGACCGCCGCGGCCGCGACGGGCTCGGGGC
>JBKPRI010000099.1:0-5963 GCA_046734515.1 Candidatus Methylomirabilota bacterium
GCGCTGCGGGCGCGGTGACGACGACGGTCGGCGCGGCCGCCGGCGTGATCACGGTCGGCGCCGGCGCCGTGACAGGCGGCGGTGTTGCGGCGACCGCCGCCGGCGTGACCGCCGCCGGAGCAGTTGCCGCCACGGGCGCAGGAGTCGGTGGCGTGCTTGGGGCCGCCGCGGGAACGGCGGGAGGAGGCGCGACCGCCATGGCCGCCGCGGGCATCGTCGGGGCAGCCGGTGAGTGAGGCCAGGCGCCCTGTGAGAGCGCACGGGACAGCGAGACGGCGTCGCCGGTGCCGATCACGATCGCCGTGACCTCGTGCTTGCGGGCGCCTTCGAGCACCAGGAGCGCGACGCGGGTGCCGACGCACACGGACTCGGCGCCCTGGCGGCGCGCGCCGGCGACGTCGGCGGAGTACACGTGGCCGTCGTCGCCACGGACGATCACGACCGGCTCGGCGGTGAGCGCGGCCGGCCATTCGACGGTTCCCTGCAGGAAGCGGGGATCGCCGGGGGCGGCGTACGCGGGCATCGCGCACAGAAGCGCGAGGCCGAGGCTGCAGAGAGCGTTCGATCTCCAGTTGGAACGCATAGGGCAACGTCTCCTTTCTATGTCCAGTCGATCCGCCAGATTGGACCCATGAAGTACAGCGGCCCCTCGAAGCGCAGGAAGGCCGGGGCGGGCCCGCCGACGATCCAGCACTTCAGATTCGGGATGTCACCCACCAGCAGCGTGGCGAGCAGACCCAGCTGCGGCTCGACCAGGAATCGCGTCGTCGCGACGGCGGCGTCATTGACCTGCACGAGGTCCTCGGCCGCCGGCTTCAGCACCACCTTGACGAGCTGCGGCTTCGGCGTGAAGGCGATGATCTGCACGGTGGCCGAACGGTCGACCGTCAGGTTCTTCATCAGCGTGGAGAGCAGGCCGTTGTACGCGTCGGCCGGCATCGTGAAGGTGCCGTCCAGCTTCTCCTCGGGGCTGTCCTCGTCGCCCTTGTAGCGGACGTGATAGCGCCCGCTGGCGCGGTCGACACGGGCATCGATCGACTCGGGGAAGGACGGCCCGCGCTGCACGATGTGGTAGCGCAGCAGCGCGAAGACGTTCGCCTGCGAGAACACGACGTGCTCGTCGTAGATGGAGCCGTCCTTGAAGTGGAAGGTCAGGCGGCTCTCGACGACGTCGCCCTGCGCGACCTGGACCAGTTCGCCGCGGGCCAGCTTCACCCCGTCTTGCGAGCGCAGCACCGGGAAGCCGCGCATGACACCCTCGGTGTAGCGCACCGCGACCGGCTCCGCGGCGGCCGGCCAGGAGTTCAGGAAGAGAACCAGCGTCGCAACGAGAGCCGCGGCCGCGCGGATCATGGCCTTCATCGCGCGGCCCCGGCGGCGGCCGCGGCCTCGATCGTCCACACGTGCAGCGCGGTGCGCCACCGCGTGCGCTGCGCCCGCGCGGCCGGCCCGCCGGGCGCCGTGCTGGCCGTCTGGACGAGATACTCCCGCAGCCGCTGCACCAGCGCGGGATACGACGAGGTCTGCACGATGCTGTTGAACTGGCGCCGGTAGGCGGCCACGAGACTGACGCCGTCGACGCGGACGTCGAAGATCTGCCAGCGCCCGTCGCGATGATGCATCCGGTACTCGACCGGGGCCGGGGGGCCCTGCGGGCGTTGCATCTGCGTGAGGACGGTGGCGAAACGGCCGTCCTCGTTCTCCGTGACGAGCCGCATGCTGGGACCGAGATGCGTCTGCAAGGTCGCGAGATACGCGGACGCCATCACGTCCTTGAAGAGCGCGACGAACTCCGCGCGCTCAGCGTCGCTCCGTGCCTGCCAGTGCGGCCCCAGCGCGCGGCGCGCCGCCTCGTCGAAATCGACGACACCTTCGAGGACGGCGCGGACGGCGGCCGGCCGCGGCGTCGCGCTCTTCGGGGGGTCATCACGAAACGCGATGGTCAGGACGCGGTCGATCGCGGGGAGCAGCGTGCTGCTCGCCGCTTGCGCCCACACGGGCTCGGGGCACGACGCCATCAGCGTCATCGCCACCGCAAGGGGACCGATCTGAAGGAATCTCATGGCTCCTCACCGTTCACGGGCTCTGCGGACGGGCGCATGTCCATCCCGTCGAGGGACACCCGGCAGATGCGGACGTCCAGGCGCTCACTGAACCGGACCACTGCGTCCCGAGACAGCGCGGTCAGCGCCGCCAGCTCCACGCCCGACAACGGCAGGCCGGCTTCCCACGTTGCCTTCTCGGGATTCACATAGAATCGTTCTCGAAATTCTGCGTCGGTCACCAGCTTGCCGATCGCTCGCTCCACCGCCTGCTGGGTCATGGACGCCACCTGAGTGTTCCGATCACGGGTGAACGGCAAGGAATACGCCAACGCCGGAAATCCGAAACTCTCGGTGATGGCGGGCCTCGCCGGGACGCATGGCATGCGATTCCGATATGCGTTTCCGCACGGCGCCGATCGAAAACGCACGGGCGCGGCGGCGGGGGCGTGCTCACGGACGGACCTCCAGCCCGAGCCGCTCCAGGATGGCGCAAGGGTCGGGCCGCTGGCCCAGGCTGGCGAGTATCGGTGCGCGCTGCTCGACTTCTCTGATCCGGAATGCGCACGCAACGCTCCGCCACTGGCGCGCCTGCTGACGCTGCTCGTAGCCCCAGGCCGCGGGTAACACCACGAGCGACAACACCGCGATGACGAGGAGGCTCTTGAGGACGACCTCGACTTCGTGCTGGAAGAACCGCATTGCTGCTCCTCCCTTCGGGCGAATGGGAGGGCGATGGAGCAAAGCACACGCCACATCCGGCGAACGTTGCTCGCGGCCGGAATCGATGGCGTCAGGACGCGAGCCCGTGCGATTCCGCAGGCGGGCATGCGATTCCGCAGGGTGTCGAGCGAAAACGCACGGGCGCGAGCGCGCCCGCGCGCGGTCAGGCGGAGCCGAGCACTCCTGGCGGGAGGTTGAGACGGCGCAGCCGCCGGAAGAGCTGCGTGGGACTGAGACCGAGGGCCGCGGCGGCGCGCGTCTTGTTGCCGTTCGCGCGGCGGAGCGCGTCGCCGATCAGGCGCTTCTCCTGCTCGGCGATCGTCAGGATGGCCGTCACGGCTTCCGCCGGCGGGGTCGCGACGGCGGGGATCGTCACCTCGCGCGGGCGCATGACGATCCCGAGGTGCTCCGGCGAGATCAGCTCGCCGCCGGCGCGGATGAGCGCCCGCTCGATGGCGTTCTGCAGCTCGCGGATATTGCCGGGCCACGCATGCGCGAGTAACAGCTCGCGCGCCTGAGCATTCAGCCCGGGCTGCAGGATTCCCATCTTGGGGCCCAGCTCGCGCACGAAGTGATCGGCCAGGAGCAGGACGTCGTCGCCGCGCTCGCGCAGCGGGGGAAGGTGGATCCGGAACACCGCCAGCCGATAGAACAGGTCCTCACGAAACCGGCCCCGGGCCACCGCCGCCTCGAGGTCGCTGTTGGTGGCGGCGATGAGCCGCACGTTCGCCTCGAGCGTCGCCGCGCCGCCGACCCGCTCGTACTTCCGCTCCTGCAGCACGCGCAGCAGCTTGGCCTGCACGGCCGGCGTCAGCTCGCCGACCTCGTCGAGGAACAGCGTGCCGCCGGAGGCCAGCTCGAAGCGCCCCCGCTTGAGCCGGTCGGCCCCGGTGAAGGCGCCCCGCTCGTGGCCGAAGAGCTCCGACTCGGCCAGCGTCTCCGGCAGGGCCGCGCAGTTGAGCGCCGCGAACGGACCCACGGCGCGCGCGCTCGCGTAATGGATCGCCCGGGCCAGGACTTCCTTGCCGGTGCCGCTCTCGCCGGTGAGCAGCACCGTCGTGCCGGTCGCCGCCACCTTGCGGGCGTCGTCGACGGCGGCCACCAGCTTCGGGGCGCGGCCGATGACGGCCTCGAATCCGAACCGCTCGTCGAGCGCGGTCCGCAGCGAGGCGACCTGCCGCTCGAGCGTCTGGGCCTTGGCCTCCACCGCTCCGAGCCGCTGCTGCTGCTCGGCGAGCCGCTGGTGCTGGATCGCCAGCACGAGGGCCGCCGCGATCGCGCGGCCGATCTCGAGGTCGCTCTCGTCGTACCAGTGCACCTGTTTGGACGCGCAGAGGAGGGTGCCTCCCACGCGCTCGCCGAAGAGCAGCGGCACGCTCAGGAGCGACTGGTCGCCGCTGTCGATCATGCGCCGGTCGCCGGGGCGCCCCGGATCGAGCTGACTCGCGGCGTCGCCGATGAGGACCGCCTCCCCGCGACTGACACGCTCCAGGACGGAGTAGTCCTCGATCGTCGTCGTCGCGGGATGCACCGAGGGGGTGGGGCCGATCCAGCCGATCCGCTCGAAGCCCTGGCCGCTGCCGGCGAGCAGTCGGAGACTCATCGCATCGAAATCGACCAGGGGCCGAACCGCCTTGCCGAGTCGCCCGAAAACCTCGCCGACCGTGAGGCTCGTGCCCAGGACGGCCGGCAGCGCGGCGGCGGCGTTCAGGCGCTCCCGCCGGCGGCGTTCGCACTGGAGCGCCACCACGGTCTCGACGAACGGGCCGATGAGGTCGGCCAGCCGGCGAAACGACGATGCATGCGCCTCGGTGTAGACGCCGGCCGTGCCGCTCATTGCGACGAGCGCGCCCGTCACCCGCCCCCCGGCGCTGAGCGGGGCGGCCAGCCGGGCGAAGCGGGTGGACCCGGCGGCGCGGCGCAACTCGGCCATGGCCAGCTGGGTCCCCCACGCGGAATCGCTGGTGAACCGGGGATCGGTCGCCATGTCGGCGATGATCTGCGCATGGCCCTCGAACACGGGGCGGAGCGCGAAGACGTCGGCGGGCACCCGGACGCCGCGCTCGAATGCCGTCGTGTAGTGCGTACGCTGGCCCAGCAGCGGCCCCCGGACGGCGCACTCCGCGAGGGTCGAGCAGGTATGCCCGTCCCCCTCCCGGCGCTGGATCAGCATGTAATCGTGGGGGACCAGGCGCTGGGCGCGCACCGAGAACTCGCTGAGGAACCGGGCCGGGTGGAAGCTCCGATCGAGTGACCGCCCGAAGGTGGCCACGCACTCGAGGACGTCGGAGACGTCGTCTGTCATTCCCGCCGGAAGCGTGACAGCCGATCGATTTGTCATCGCCCTCTCCGGTCCCCGTGACCTGGGCGCACAGTCTTCGCCGAGCCCACAGCGCGCTCCATCGGACCTTGGGCCTACACGTTTTGTGGGACCTTGGTCGTACGCGCCGCGGCCGGACCCCCCCTCAAACGCCGGCGCGACGATGCCCACAATAGTTCTGTATTGGACCTTCGGACGACGCGCACTCCCGCGATCGTAGATCGTGCAAAATTCGACGACGCCCGGCGAGCGGCGGCTCGTCGTAAAACGTGCCCGCGGCGTCTCGCGCGCTCGGTCTCGTCGCCGGGTATTCTTGCAGAGGTGTCCGGCCGCCCCCGACTCCGCGCCTACCTCGCGTTTGCTGTCGCCGGCTTCCGCCGGCACAGCACGTATCGCCAGGCAACCGTCGCCGCGTGCGTGACGAATTCCGTCTTCGGCTTCCTGCGCGCGGCCGTGATGCTGGCCGTCCTGGCGGCGGGCGGCAGCGTCGCGGGCTACGACGCGCCGAAGCTCATGACGTTCGTGTGGGCCGGGCAGGGGTTGATCGGCACGGTGCTGATCTGGGCGCCGCCCGAGCTCGCCGGCCGCATCCGCACGGGCGACGTCGTCATCGACCTGCTGCGGCCCGTCGACCTCGTGTGGCAGCAGCTCGCGAGCGACCTGGGGCGCGCCGGGTTCGCGATGGGCGTCCGCTTCGCCGTGCCGCTCGCCGTCGGCGCGCTGTGCTTCGACCTCCACGCGCCCGAGCGGCTCCTCACGTATCCGCTGTTCGCGTGCTCCCTCGTGCTCGCCACGATCGTGTGCTTCGCCTGCCGCTTTCTCGTGAACGCCGCCGCCTACTGGCTGCTCGACGCGCGCGGCCCGCAGATGGCGTGGAC
>JBKPRI010000100.1:0-6529 GCA_046734515.1 Candidatus Methylomirabilota bacterium
TATACCTGTCGTCGGCAGCGTCAGATGTGTATAAGAGACAGCGATCACCGTGCGCAGCAGTCGGTAACGCGGGTCGGTCAGCGTCAGCCAGATGGGCCGCACGAAGTCGCGCCAGGAGTCCCGGTCGGAGGAGACGAAGACGAGCAGCGCCAGCGTGATGATGAACATGTAGAGCGAGAGTACGCTCCACGGCGCCGCCGGCCGGATGCCGAAGCGCAGCAGGCCGAAGGCCAGCGCCCAGATCACCACCGCCTGGAAGAAGCGCGAGCGCAGGACGTTCATCGGCTCATTTCAGCGTGAGGAGGAACGAGACGAGGTCCACGTATTCCTTCGAGGTGAGCCGCGTGCCGAAGTCCTGCGGCATGACGCCCGCCGGGAAGCCGGCCACCGTGCCCATGCCCTTGGGGTCGAGAATCTTCTTCATGATGTAGTCCGGCGTCTGGATCTTGGCGATCTGCGAGAGGTCGGGGCCGACCGGCGAGGCGCCGATCTTGCCCGCCTTGTGGCAGGCGATGCAGGTGCCCTTGCCCTGGAAGACCTGCTCGCCCCCCTTGGGATCGCCCGGGATCTTCACCTCCGCCGCGGCGGCGCCGCCGCCGGCGGCCGAGGCGCCGGCCGTCGCCGGGATGTCGGCGAGCGTGACGTCCACGGTGCCGCCCTGCGACTCGAGGAAGGCGGTGAGCGCCCACAGCTCCGAGCGGTTCAGCGCGATCGGCGGCTTGTCGACGGCCGGCATGATGGGCGGATAGCCCTCGACGATGTACGCCTGCGGCGCGATCAACGATTCGATGATGTACGCCTTGGCGCTCATCCCCGGCTTCGTCTTGGCGGCGCGGGCGCCGACGCCGGCCAGATCGGGCGCGCGAGTCCCCTTCTGGCCGATCCGGTGGCAGATCTCGCAGGTCCCCTTCGTGTGGTAGATCTCCTCGCCGGCCTTCACGAGCTGCGCCTGGGTGACGTTGCCGCCCTCGAGCGAGAGCTCCTGCGGCGGCTTGGACTCGATCTGCGGGATCGAGTTGGCGAACCAGGAGTAGCCGCCCATCACGAAGACGGCGAACGCCCCCACCTTGAGGCCGACCGGCACGCGCATCTAGGCGTCCTTGTCGCTGCCACCCGCGAGCACGGGCGCGGCGTGGGCGTGGGCGCCGCCGCCGGCGTGGCCCTTCTCGCCGAGGCCGCCGATCCAGAAGATGAACATCACCAGCGCGAAGAAGACGAGGGTGACGATCGTGATGACGTTGGCGGCGTAGCCGAGCGCGGGCGTCACCGCGTCGACCGAGGTGTCGCGCAGCACGCCGTACACGTGCCAGTGCTGGCGGATGCCGGAGCGCGCGAAGCCCATCAGCCCCATCAACCAGGTGAAGGTGACGGCCAGGAGAATGAGGACGTATTGCGAGTGCGGCGCGATCGTGCCCCAGCGAATCTCACCGGTCGAGCGCGCGCCCTTGAACATGGGGACGTCGATGGCCATCACGACGACGATCGCGGCGATCACGGCCCCCACCTGGTAGACCGAGAAGCCGATGCGCACGATCGACTCCACGAAGTAGCCGTAGACGCCGTAGAAGACGACCACGAGGGCGGCGGCGCCGAACGCGGCCCACTGCACTGCCATGCCCGTCCTCACCCACGACGTTACCGGGACCTTGTTGGCCCGGCGATAGAGGATGTAGGAGAGGAAGGTCGTGAGGATCATCAGGTTCACGACCGTGTTCTTGGCCGACATGACCCCGAAGAAGCCGAGCAGCGGATGGTGGGTGCCGCCCATGGCGCGCGCCTCGTCGAGCGTGACGACCATCGAGCGCGGCGTGGCCCACACCATGAAGCCGATGGTCAGGATGATGAGCATCGGCGGCACGTACTTGCGGTAGCGCTCGGCGCCGGGGATGCGCTCCATGCCGAGCCACAGATAATAGTTGGAGCCGAGGAAGAGGATCCCGATGAGGATGGCCTGGATGATCCAGAGCCACGACATGAAGCCGCCCATCATCGTGATGCCCATCGTCTGGTTGAAGGCATAGATCTCACGGCCCAGGTAGTAGCCGGCGAACGGCAGCACGATGAACGCGGACAGGGCCACGAAGTTCCCGATATAGCCCATCCAGTCGTAGCGCGCGCGCTCCTCGTCCGTCTTGGCCGAGAGGAACCGGAACGCCGCGTAGGCGCCGGCGATGGTGCCGCCGAACACGATGTTGGCGATCAGCCGGTGGATGTTGATCGGCATCCACGCGTAGTTGTTGATGGCGCCCCACACCCCGGCCTTGAGAGTGCCGGAATCATCGATCCCGGCCGGCGACATCATGAAGGTGGCCCAGGAGTTGGCCACCACCAGGATGGCGGTACCGAAGAGGTTCGAGAGCACGCCCAGACAGACGTGGATCCACTTGCGCGAGCCGCTCAGCCAGTCCCAGCCGTAGTACCAGAGGTACACGGTGAAGGTCTCGGCGAAGAAGAGCAGCGCGTAGATCCAGTACGTCGTGAAGAAGATGTTGGACATGAACGTCCAAAACTTCGGGTAGTAGCCGACGAACAGGAACAGGAGCAAGGCGCCGAGCAGCGCGGTGGTGGAGAAGGCCGCGAAGGTCAGCTTGACGAATTCGTGCGAGAGCCAGTCGTACCGGGCCTCGCCGGTGCGCCAGCCGATGATCTCGATGATGACCGCGAAGATCGGCACGCCGAGGATGAAGGCGGCGAAGTTCAGGTGGATCTGGGCCACCGCCCACACCGCCAGGCGTGAGCCCAGGACTGGGAACTGCCGGTATGCGGTCTCCTTGGCGGCCTGCTGGGCCTCGGCGGGCAGCACGAGGAGCACGAGAGCGGCCGCGGCGGCCAGCAGGAGAAAGCACACGCACGTGCTGCGTCGCACGGCGGTCGTGGTGCTCATCGATTCGGCCTCTGAGTCTGAATCCTGCGCGAGCGTGCGAAGACCCTCACGGCAGAGGAGCTTGTTCGATAAATCACATGAGCGTTCCGGGCAAAGTTTTAGGGCCAACCCGCCGATGTGTCAAGCAGAAAGACGCCCCGGCGAGTTTGACACGCCCTACCCCGGACGCTAGCATCGCAGAGAGGGGCCCCTCCCATGAAGCCGCGCCTCAGCCAGCGCATCCAGTTCTCGCTCGCGTACGCCCTCGTCGTGGTCGTCCTGCTGTCCTTGCTGCAGTCCTGGCTGCTGGCGCCGCGGACGATCGAGATCCCGATGTCGAAGTTCCTCGACCTGCTCCGCACCGACAAGATCGAGCGGGTGGCGCTGACCGAGAAGGAGATCCGCGGTGTGGCCAAGCCCGGCGCCCTGCCCACGCCGCCCGCCCTGCCGGGCGACAAGCTGCGCCACATGCTGGGCTCCGACGAGGAAGTGCGGGTGTTCACGGTCACCCGGATCCCCGGCGTGGACGAGCAGCGTCTGGTCGCCGAGCTGGAGGCGCACAAGGTCGAGTTCTCCGGCCGCATCGAGACGACCTTCTGGAAGGACTTGCTCTTCGGCTGGGTGATCCCGCTCGGCATCATGGTGGCCATCTGGATGTTCCTGATGCGGCGGGTGGGCGGTGGGCCCACCCAGGCACTGTCGTTCGGCCGCAGCAAGCACAAGATTTACGACCGCAAGGAGCTCAAGACCACGTTCAACGACGTGGCCGGCGTGGATGAGGCCAAGGCCGAGCTGATCGAGATCGTGGACTTCCTGAAGAACCCCAAGAAGTACCAGCGCCTGGGCGGCCGCATCCCCAAGGGCGTGCTCCTGGTCGGCCCGCCCGGCACCGGCAAGACCCTGCTGGCCCGTGCGGTGGCCGGCGAGGCCGACGTGCCGTTCTTCACGCTGTCGGGCTCGGAGTTCGTCGAGATGTTCGTGGGCGTGGGCGCCTCGCGGGTGCGCGATCTCTTCGAGCAGGCCAAGGACAAGGCGCCCTGCATCGTGTTCATCGATGAGCTCGACGCCATCGGCAAGTCGCGCGCGGGCGCCACCGGCTTCATGGGCGGCCACGACGAGCGTGAGCAGACGCTGAACCAGCTCCTGGCCGAGATGGACGGCTTCGACTCCTCCAAGGGCGTCATGATCATGGCCGCCACCAACCGGCCCGAGGTGCTCGACGCCGCCCTGCTGCGGCCCGGCCGCTTCGACCGCCAGGTCGTGGTGGACAAGCCCGATGTCCGCGGGCGCGAGGCGATCCTGCGCCTGCACGCGCGCGCCGTCGTCCTGGCCCCGGGCGTCGACCTGGCCGTGATCGCCGCCCGCACCCCGGGCTTCGCCGGCGCCGACCTCGCCAACATCGTCAACGAGGCCGCGCTGCTCTCCGCGCGCAAGGAGAAGAACGCGGTCGAGATGGCCGACTTCGAGGAGGCCATCGATCGCGTGGTGGCCGGCCTCGAGAAGAAGAGCCGCGTGCTGAGCGAAAAGGAGCGGGACATCGTCGCGCACCACGAGATGGGCCACGCCCTGGTCGCCTCGTCGGTGAGCGGAGCCGATCCCGTCCACAAGGTGACCATCATTCCGCGCGGCGTGGCGGCGCTCGGTATGACCTACCAGCTGCCGATCGAGGACCGCTTCCTCATGACCCGCAGCGAGCTCGAGGACCGGATCGCAGTGCTGCTGGGCGGCCGGGTTGCCGAGGAGCTGGTGTACGGTGAGGTGTCGACGGGCGCGCACAACGATCTGGAGCGCGCCACCGAGCTGGCGCGTCTCATGGTCACCAAGTACGGCATGTCGGAGCGGCTGGGACTCGCGACGTACGGTGAGCGGACACCGCTCTTCCTCAAGGGCTCCGGGATGGGGGGCGAGCGCGACTTCAGCGACGCCACCGCGCGCGCCATCGACGAGGAGGTCAGGGCCATCCTGGACCGCACCCAGGACCGCGTGCGGGGTCTGCTGACGGCCAAGAAGGGCGTGCTCGTGCATGCCGCCGGGGAGCTCAAGCGCGTGGAGACGCTCGAAGGCGATCGGCTCAAGCGGCTGCTCGCCGGCGAAATGTGAGCCAGGAGGATCGAGGCATGCAGCTCAAGCGCAGGACGTTTCTGGCGACGCAGCTGATCGCGCTCGTCGTCGGCATCCTCGCCGGCGCGGCGGTGACCAGCCACAGCGCATGGGGGCGGCAGCCACTCGTGGCGCAGGCGCCCTCCCTCCCCCAGGCGCCCATCATCCCGGTGCAGATGCCGCTCAACACCGGGACGTTCGCGAAGGTGGCCGAGGCCATCAAGCCGGCCGTCATCAACATCAACACGGTGTCCAAGGCCGGGGGCCCCGGCGGGCGCACGCCGTTCGAGGAGTTCTTCGGCGAGGAGTTCTTCCGCCGCTTCTTCGGCGACGTCCCCGAGCGGATCCCGCAGCGCAGCCTCGGCTCCGGCGTGATCATCGACCCCTCGGGCATCGCCCTTACCAACGCCCACGTCGTGGAGAAGGCGACCGAGATCGAGGTCATCACGCTCGACGGCAGCAAGCACAAGGCGAAGCTCATCGGCAGCGACAAGAAGACGGACCTGGCCGTGCTCAAGCTCGACGAAGGCAAGGGTAAGTTCGGCTACGCCCGCGTGGGCGACTCCGACAAGATGCAGGTCGGCGACTGGGTCATCGCCGTCGGCTCGCCCTTCGGCCTGCAGTCCACGGTGACGGCCGGCATCATCAGCGCGAAGGCGCGGCAGCTCGGCCAGGGCCCCTTCGACGACTTCCTGCAGACCGACGCTGCCATCAACCCGGGCAACTCCGGCGGCCCGCTGGTGAACATGCAGGGCGAGGTGATCGGCATCAACACGGCAATCGTGGCCGGCGGCTCCGGTATCGGCTTCGCCATCCCCTCGAACATGGCGCGAAAGATCTATACCGAGCTGTCCACCAAGGGCCGCGTCACCCGCGGCTGGCTCGGCGTCTCGATTCAGCCGCTCACGGCGGAGCTGGCGCGCTCGTTCAATTCCAAGGACACCAAGGGCGTGCTGATCTCCGACGTCGTGCCCGACAGCCCGGCCGGCAAGGCCGGCCTCAAGCCCGGCGACATCCTGCTGGAATTCGAGGGGAAGAAGACCGAGGCGCCGGCAGATCTGCAGCGCGCCGTCGGCCTCGCCTCGCCCGGTACCGACGTCAAGATGAAGGTCTGGCGCGAGGGCGGCGAGAAGACCGTGGACGTGAAGATCGGCGAGGCGCCCGACGAGCGCGAGGCGCAGCAGCGCGGCAGCACCGGCAAGGCCGCGCCGAGCGCGCTCGGGCTGGAGGTGCGGCCGATCTCTCCCGAGGTTGCCCGTCAGCTCAACCTCAAGACGAGCGAAGGCGTCATCGTCGCGCGCGTCGATGAGGGCAGCCCGGCCGCCGAGGCGGGCATCCAGCGGGGCGACGTGATCCGCGAGATCAACCGCCAGAAGGTGCGCAGCCAGGCCGACTGGGATCGGCTGGTCAAGGATGTGAAGGACGGCGACCGGCTGACCGTGCTGCTACAGCGCGGCCCCATGTCGCTCTACGTAGCGTTCACGGTCGGGCGGGGGTAGCGACGAAAAGAGGCCGGGGGCGGCGGGCGGCCGACCCGGGAACCCAGACCAGGAAAGGGCCCCGGGT
>JBKPRI010000101.1:0-4649 GCA_046734515.1 Candidatus Methylomirabilota bacterium
GGTTCAGATAGAGCACACCGTCCTTCTCCTCCAGACGCGGCTGATGGCTGTGCCCGCTGATCACGGCGGCGAAGCCGGCCGCGCGCGGCTCGAGGTCGAGCTCGTGCAGGTCGTGCAGCAGGTAGAGCGACACACCGCCCACCTCGACGACCTCCGTCTCCGGAATCTTCTTCGCCCAGTCGTCGCGGTCGTTGTTGCCGCGCACCGCCGTCACCGGCGCCACACGCGCGAGCGCCTCCAGCACCTCGCGGCTGCCGATGTCGCCGGCGTGCACGATGCGCTCGACACCGGCGAGCGCCGCCAGCGCCTCCGGGCGCACGAGGCCGTGCGTGTCCGAGATCACGCCGAGGGTGTGAACGCCGGCAGCCATCGTGGAGTGCCCTTGGGATCGGCCGCCACCGCGAGCGGCTTGAGCCGGACGCGCTGGCCGATGGTGACGCGCGCCGGATCGGCGTCGAGCACGATCGAGAAGATGCGGTGCGCGCCGACCTTGACGATCGCGAACACGCGCGGGCCGTCGAAGCCCGCCGGCAGTCCGGTGTCCTGCGCGGTGAACGCGTGCACGGTGCCCTCGGTCGGCAGGTCGACCCACTCGAAGGTGTCCCCCGCGCACTCCGGGCAGAACCCGCGCGGCGGCCAGTCGGTGTGGCCGCAGCCGGTGCAGCGCGTGGTGCTCAGACGGCCGGAGGCCAGGCGCGCGTAGAACTCGTGCAGCTTGGTGTAGTCCGCCGACTCCAGCGGGAATGGATCGGTCGCGCGGAAGTAGGTCATGGGATCACCGGCCACGTGGAGGGGATCGGCACCTTCGCGCGCCGGATGTGCTCGCGGCTCAGGCGCTCGACGCGCTCGTAGAGCGCGCGCTCGTCCAGCATGGTCAGGCGCCCCTCGTCGAGCACCACGCGCCCGTCGATGAGCACGGTCCGCACGCCGGCGCCGCTGGCCGCGTAGACGAGGTTGTTGACGGGGTTGAGCAGCGGCCGCCATTCCGGCGTGTCGGCGTCGAAGAGGACCAGGTCGGCGCGCTTGCCCGGCTCGATGGAACCCACCTGGCGCTCGAGGAGCAGCGCCTCGGCGCCCTTGATGGTGGCCATCTCGAGCACGCGCTCGGCCGGCAGCACGCCCACGTCGAGCCGCGCGTCCTTGAAGACCGTGGCCGCCAGGTACATCAGCCGCAGCATGTCGAAGTGATTGGAGCCGTTGGCGCTATCGCCGCCGAGCGAGACGCACACGCCGGCGTCCACCATCTCGGGGAAGCGGCCGTGGGCGGCCAGGCCCTTGGTGTGCTTGAGCGCGGCGGTCGGGCAGTGCGCGATCTTCACGCGGTGGAGCGCGAGACGGGCGATGTCGTCGTCGCCCACGTAGATCATGTGCGCCAGCTTCGTTTCGGGCCCCAGCAGCTCCAGCGCCTCCAGCCGCTCGACGGTGAGCGTGTCGCGCGTGCGCATGCGCGGATGGAGCGCCAGGTTCATCATCCCCCAGCCCACGCCGTGCGCGGCGGCGAGATCGCGGGCGCCGCGCATGAGCGCGGGCGAGCAAGTGCCGAAGCCCAGCAGGAGCGGCCAGGCGCCGATGCGCCCGCCCGCGCGGCCGTGGACCTTGGCCAGCACGTCCGCGGTGCGGCCGAGCGCCTCGTCGGTGGTCTGCTTCATGCGCCCGTCCTGGCCCTCGACGTCCCACGTCCAGCGGCCGAGGATCGCCCGCATCCCGATCTGCTCGACGGCATCGGCCACCGCCGGCACGTCGAAGAGCGTGCCCGCCTCGCAGAAGGTGGTGGTGCCCGTGCGGATCATCTCCACGCAGGCGAGCTGTGCGGCGGCCTGCTCCTCCTCCGGCGTCACTGTCGAGTAGAGCGGCAGCAGCCAGTCGGGCAGGTAGCGCGGCACCGGCACGTCGTCGAGCATGAGCCCGCGGCTCAGGTGCTCGGTGAGGTGGACGTGCGTGTCGACGAAGCCCGGCGTGACCACACGGCGGCGGCCGTTGATGATGCGATCCGGGCGGCGCGCGGGCCGCACGGAGGCGGCCGGGCCCACGTCCACGATGTCGCGGCCGTCGATGAGGATGGAGCCGTCGGTGAGGATGCGCCGCCCGGCATCCACCGTGATGACGGTCGCGTGCTCGATGAGGATCACGCCTCGCGCTCCAGCCGCAGGCGCCGCAGCAGCGCGCGCACCTTCTCCGTCTCGAACGCCTCGCGCCGGTCGCCCGAGTAGTCGAAGAAGCCGCGCCCGGTCTTGGGGCCCAGCTCGTTCCACGCCATCTTCTGCTCGACGAGCTTGGGCGGCTTGAAGCGCGCGTCGCCCATCGCCTCGGTCATGTAGCGCCCGGCGCGGTAGAGGATGTCCACGCCGCCCCAGTCGATGAACTCGAAGATGCCGATCGAGGCGTAGCGGAAGCCCATGCCGCTGCGGAACGCGCGGTCCACGTCCTCGGGCGTGGCCACGCCCTCCTCCACGAGCCGCACCGCCTCGTTCATCAGCAGCACCTGCAGCCGTGGACCGATGAAGCCCGGCGAGTCCTTGCAGGTGACCGGCACCTTGCCGAGCGCCTCGAGCAGCGCGCGCGTGCGCTCGACGGTGCCGCGCGCGGTGGCCGGCCCGGGGACCACGTCCACCAGCGGGATGATGTGGGCGGGATTCAGCCAGTGGGCGACGAGGAAGCGCTCGGGACGCGTGATCGCGTCGGCCAGGTGCGAGGGCGAGATCGTCGACGAGCCCGACGCCACGATGGTGTCGTCGGCCACCACGGCGCCGAGCCGCTCGAGCGCCGCGCGCTTGAGCGGCACCGACTCGGGCAGCGCCTCCTGCACGAAGCTGCAGTCCTCCAGCGAGCCCAGGCCCACGCGGTCCTCGATGCGCGCGAGGGCAGCACCGGCGGCGGCCTCGTCGAGCACGCGCTCGTCCACCATGAGCCCGGCGTCGCGTGTCATCTCGCGGCGCGCGTCGGCCAGAGTGCGCTCGGCATCCGCCACCGAGCGCTCCTCCTTGATGTCGATGAGGCGCACGCGACAGCCGCCGATGGCGAACGCCAGCGCGATCTGCCGGCCGATGCGCCCGGCGCCCAGAATCGCGACCGTCTCGTTCACGCCGGGTCCTTGCCGTAAATCATCACCACGTGCTCGCCCATGCCGGAGTTGTTGTGGGTCAGGGCGATCTGGGCGTCGGGCACCTGGCGCGCGCCGGCCTCGGCGCGGAGCTGGACGAAGGCCTCGGCGGCCTGCGCGACGCCGGTGGCGCCGAGCGGATGGCCGCAGCCGATGAGTCCGCCGCGCGGGTTCACCACCACGTCGCCGCCGTAGTCGCTGCGCCCGGCCTCGACGAAGGCGCCGGCCTCGCCCTTCTTGCAGAACCCGAGCTCCTCGTACGCGATCATCTCGGCGATCGCGAAGCAGTCGTGGACCTCGGCCAGGTCCACGTCGGCCGGCGCGACGCCTGCCATCCGGTAGGCGGCCTCCCCCGCCCGCTTGAGGGCCGGCCAGTGGGCGTAGTCCTCGTGCAGCGAGGTGAGCTGGAAGCCGTCGAGCGCCTGGCCGGTGCCGCGGATCCACACGGGGCGCTCGGTGAGCGCCCGCGCGCGCTCCTCGCTGGCCACGATCACGGCGGCGGCGCCGTCGGTGATCGGCGAGCACATGAATAACCGCAGCGGAGCGGCGATCATGCGCGAGCACAGCACCTGCTCCAGCGTGGCGCCCTTGTTGAAGTGCGCGTTCGGGTTCCTGGCGGCGTGCGTGTGATTCTTGACGCCCACCCGCGCCAGCTGCTCTTCGGTGGTGCCGTACTCGGCCATGTGCCGCTGGGCGGCCAGCGCGAAGCACGGCGGCGCGGTGAGGCCGAACGCCGCCTCCCACTCGCGATCGACGCCGGTGCCCATGTTGAGGATGGCTTCCTCGCCGCTCGGCTGGTTCAGCTTCTCGACGCCGAGCACCATGACGAGGTCGGCCAGCCCGGCGGCGATGAATGCGTAGGCGTAGCGGATGCCGACGGTGCCGGAGGCGCACATGTGCTCGGTGCGCGCGCTGAGCGCGCTGGGCTTGATGCCGAGCGCCTCGGCGGCCAGCGACGAGATGTGGCTCTGGAACGCGGTCCGCTCCGGCATCACCGAGCCCACGACGAGGCCTTCGAGGTCCTTCGGCTTCACGCCGGGGAGGGAATCGAAGCACGCCTTGCCCGCTTCCCAGATGAGATCTCGATAGGATGCCTTGCGGACGCCGAACTTCGACACGCCCGCTCCGATCAGCGCGACCTTTCTCATGGCAGCTCCCCTCGCAGCCGCCGCGCGAGCATCGCGTGGCCCTGGGCCTGCGCGAGATCGAGCGGCGTGTGGCCGTCGTCGTTGCGCGCGGCGGCATCCGCCCCGTGCGCCAGCAGCAACTGTGCGAGCTCCAGATTGCCCCGGAATGCTGCCTCGTGCAGCGCCGTGTGGCCGCCGGCCGCCTTCGCGTTCACGTCGGCGCCGCCCGCCAGCAGGCGGCTGACGATGCGCGGGGTAGTGGCCCGCCCGGCCAGCGCCGCGTGCAGCGCGGTGTTGCCCTCGGAGTTCGTCGAGCGCGCATGCACGTCCGCCCGGGCGCCGAGCAGCGCGTCCACCGCGTCGGCGTGACCGAAGTGCGCGGCCAGGTGCAGCGGCGGCCAGCCGTCGGGGCTCTGCTGCGC
>JBKPRI010000102.1:0-5886 GCA_046734515.1 Candidatus Methylomirabilota bacterium
CGACGAGCGTGAAGGCGGGCACGCGCACCTGGTCGAAGAACACCGTGTTCTTCTGAACCGGATCGGTCCCGCCCTCGCCGCCGGTGCCGAGCAGCTCCATGGGCTGCACCGTGATGCCCGGCAGGTTGGCGTCGATCATGAACCACGAGAGGTTCTCGTGGCGCTTGCCGCCCGGCTGCGTGCACGCGATCATCCAGATCCGGTCGGCGCCGTGATCGCTGCCGACGAAGATCTTCTGGCCGGTGATCACGTAGTGGTCGCCGTCGCGGATCGCGGCGGTGGTGACGCCGGCGAGGTCGGAGCCGGCGCCGGGCTCGGTCAGGAGCTGCCAGGTGCGCACCTCGCCGCGATAGATCGGCGGCAGGAACGCCTGCTTCTGCTCCTCGGTGCCCCACACGAGGATCGTCGCGCCGCCGAGCCGCCCGCCGCTGTCGTAGTACGGCGGCAGCGCCAGGCCGAGGCGGTCGGCCTCTTCCTCGAGGATGATCGTGTGATCGACGTCCAGCCCGCCGCCGCCGTACGGCTTCGGCGCCCGCGGATAGAGCCAGCCGCGCTCGCCGAGCTTGCGCCCGAGCGCGCGCAGCTCGCGGTAGCGCGCCAGGCTGTCGGCGTCGTCCACCGGCTTGCGCGTGATGCCGGCCGGCACGTTGGCGGCGAGCCACGCGCGCACCTCACCGCGGAAGCGCTGCTGCTCGTCGGTGTAGGTGACCTCGAAGTCCATCGCCGCTCAGGCCGTGTGCGCGCGCACGAACTGGCCGATGGCGTTGGTGGCGCGCTCGGCGTCCTCGAGCATCGGCTGGAACCAGTGCCAGACGTGGATCATGGCGGGCCACTCCTCCACCTGGACGTCGACGCCGGCCTTGCGCGCGCGCTCGCCGAGGCCGAGCGCGTCGTCGAGCAGCACCTCGTCGCTGCCCACGTGCACCAGCAGCGGCGGCAGGCCGGCCAGGTCCGCGTAGAGCGGCGAGACCAGCGGGGCCTTGACGTCGCCGGCGCCGACGTAGGCCTTGGCCAGCATGGTCACGCTCTCCTGCGTCACGATCGGATCGACCGCGGCCTTGGCGGCATAGCTCGGCGCGCTGCACGTGAGATCGACCCAGGGCGAGATGCAGACGCCCGCGGCGGGCAGCGGCCGCCCCCGATCGCGCAGGGCGAGCAGCGTGGCGACGGTGAGACCGCCGCCGGCCGAGTCGCCGGCCACGACGATGCGGCGCGCGTCGAGCCCCTGGCCGAGCAGCCACTCGTAGGCGGCCACGGCGTCGTCGAGGGCGGCGGGGAACGGATGCTCGGGAGCCAGCCGGTAGTCCAGCAGCAGCGCGCGCGCTGCACTGACCCGCGCGACCGCGGCCGCCAGGTGACGGTGCGAGCGCGGGGAGCCGATCACGTAGCCGCCGCCGTGCAGGTACAGCACCACCGTGTTCGACCGCGCGCCCGGCGGCGTGAGCCACTCCGCGGGCCGCGCCGGCGCGGTCACGGGCTCGACGGCGACGTCGGGGGGAGTGGGGAACACGCGCTCGGCGCGATCGTACTGCGCGCGGCGCTCGGCGACCGTCATCGAGTCGGTCTTTGGCAGCTTGGCGAGATGGGCACGGACGACGTCGATTCCACGCTGGCTCATGGGGGCACATCATACGCCAAGGTGGTAATGTCAGCCCCGAGGAGGACGGACCATGTGGACTCTCCCGATCGCGGTACTGGCCCTGCTCGCGCTGGCTTCCCCTGCCGCCGCCGCCGACCTCGGCCTCGGCAAGAAGGTATACGACCAGAAGTGCGCCTCCTGCCACGGCGCCGACGGTAAGGGCAACGCCAAGATGTCCACGGCGCTGAAGGTCGAGATCAAGCCGCTGTCCGCCTCGGCCGCCAAGCCGGACGCGGAGATACGGAAGGTGCTCGAGGAGGGCAAGAAGCCGATGCCCGGCTATGCCAAGACGCTCAACCCGGCCGAGATGGATGCGGTGCTCGCCTACACGAAGGACCTCGCCGGCAAATAGCTCGCCGGCAAATAGGAGGAGAGCGGTCATGCACAGGCCCGTCCGGTTCTCCGCTGAGATCGAGCCGCTCGTGCAGTTCATCGAGGAGACGGACGGTACGCGGATCCTCGAGGCCACGCTGGCCAAGCTGCGGGACGGCCTGCCGGTCAAGACGCTGCTGACTGCCTCTGCACTGGCCGTCACGCGCTCGTCCGATCTGCCCCCCGGACATCACGGCGGGCCGCTTCACCCGCTGGTCGGAATCCACGCGCTCCACCACACGGTGGAGCGCGTGGCGGGCGAGCAGCGCTTCCTGCCGATCCTCCAGCACGTGGCGCTCTCGAACAAGCACATCAACCATCCGAACATGGGCCCGTACATCCTGGCCGACGCCGAGCCGCTCGACTCGGGCGGGGTCGAGGCCACCAAGAAGGCGTTCCTCGCCTGCGTGGATCGCGGCCTCTACAACGGCGCGGACCGACACTTCCTCTGGCTCTGGGACAACATCCCGCACGCCGAGGCGCTCGACCTGCTGCTCACGGTGGCGATCCCGAAGAACACGCTCGACGACCACTACTTCATCTTCCCGATGTTCACGTGGCGCGCGCTCGACTGGCTCGGGCGCGAGCACACGCGCTTCCTGATGCGCCCGGCCGTCCGCTACGTGAGCCGGTTCCCCACCCCGCCGCTGCTGAAGGGCATCGACCCGCTGCTCGACGAGTACGAGCTGCTGACGCGGCCGCTGCGCGCCCACACCAGCCCGGACGAGACGCCGGACATCGGCCGCCTGGGCGAGGCCCTCACCGTCTGCGACGACTACGCCGAGATCCCGCGGATGCTGGCGCGCGCGCTGGCCGACGGGCTGTCGCTGGAGGGCGTGGGCGAGGCGCTGTCGATCGGCGCCGCCGGGCTCTTCATGCGCTCGCTCACCGGCAACCCGATGGACGTGCACCTGCACACCGGCGCGAACCTGCGGCGCTATCTCCTCGCGCTGGACGGCATCAGCCTCAAGAACAAGCTGCTGGCCCTGCTGACGTGGCACACCGGGCCCGAAGTGCGCTCGACGCAGAACCGGATGGAGCCGCCGCCGCAGCCCGATCCCGCCGCCGTGGCCGCGCTGCCTCATCGCAGCCAGGCCGCGCTGCTCGACGCGCTGGCGGAGTCCATCTTCACGCAGCCGCCGACCGACTGGTCGAAGGTGACGAACCTCGGCCTCATGCGCGCGGTGCCCGAGGTGAAGAACACCGTGAACCTCGCGCAGCAGTACGCCGATCTCGGCTACGACCCCGACGCCCTGATCGCCCGGCTGGCCGAGATCGTCGTGCACGACAACTTCACCGAGATGCACGCCTTCAAGCACCATCAGGCGACCATCGAGGAGTTTCACGCGACGCGCGCGCCGTGGCGCTGGCGCCACCTGGTGAGCGCCGCCCAGGCCTCGGCCATCTCCTACGGCAAGAACATGGAAGTTTACGAGGAAGCGATCGAGCTTCTCCACGCATGACGGAGCCCACGATGACCGAGCTGACCCAGACGGAGATCGACCAGCGCGTGCTCGATCTCTACGACGAGTACTGCCACGGCGGCATCGATCGCCGCGAGTTCCTCCGGCGCGCGGCGCTGATCACGGGCGGGCTCGCCATGGCGCAGGCGCTGCTGCCGCGCTACGCGCTGGCCCAGACGATCTCGTTCACCGACCAGCGCATCAAGGCCAAGTACGTCACCTACCCGTCGCCGGGCGGCACCTCGGGGACGATGCGCGGCTATCTCGTGCAGCCGAGCGGCATGGGGCCGTTCCCCGCGGTGCTGGTGGTCCACGAGAACCGCGGGCTCAATCCCTACATCGAGGACGTGGCGCGCCGGGCGGCCACCGAGGGCTTCGTGGCCCTGGCGCCCGACGGGCTCTCACCGGTCGGCGGCTATCCGGGCAACGACGACGACGGGCGCACGCTGCAGGCCGGGCTCGATCAGGCCAAGCTGCGCACGGACATGGTCAACAGCGCGCGCTTCCTGAAATCGCACGCGCTCTCCACCCGCAAGCTCGGCGTCACCGGGTTCTGCTGGGGCGGCTCCACCACGAACTTCCTGGCCGCCGAGCTCGGCCCCGACATGCAGGCGGGCGTGCCGTTCTACGGCGCCGCGGCCGAGACGGCGCGGGTGCCGCAGATCAAGTCCGCGCTGCTCATCCAGTACGCCGAGAGCGACGACCGGATCAACTCGCTGTGGCCGGCCTACGAGACGGCGCTGAAGGCGGCCAACGTGCAGTACGAGATGCACATGTACCCCGGCACGCAGCACGGCTTCCACAACAACTCGACCCCGCGCTATCACGAGCCCTCGGCCAAGCTGGCCTGGGACCGGACGATCGCCTTCTTCAAGAAGCACCTGGCCTGATGCGCTTCGGACTCTTCGGCAGCGCTCAGGCCAGACGCGGCGGCCCTGACACTGATAGCGGTGTCGGGTTCCGCGAGTTCGTCGACTACAACGTCGAGGCGGAGTCGCTGGGCTTCGTCAGCACGTTCATGGTCGAGCACCACTTCACCGGCTTCGGCCAGATCTCGGCCACGCTGAGCCTGCTGACCTTCATCGCCGCGCGCACGAAGACCCTGCGGCTGGGCACGGCGGTGATCGTCCTGCCCTGGCACAACCCGGTGCTGCTGGCGGAGCAGGTCGCCACGCTCGACCTGCTCTCCCGCGGCCGCGTCGACTTCGGCATCGGCATGGGCTACCGCTACAAGGAGTTCGCCGGCTTCGCGATGCCCATGGAGGAGGCCGAGGCGCGCTTCGACGAGTCGCTGGCTGTCATGCTGAAGGCGTGGACGTCGGACGAGCGGTGGTCGCACCGCGGCCGCTACTGGCAGTTCGACGACGTGGTCGTCGAGCCGCCCACCCACCAGAAGCCGCATCCGCCGCTGTGGATGGGCGCGGGCAGCGCGGCGTCCATCAAGAAGGTGGCTGCGCTCGGCTACAACCTGCTGCTGGACCAGTACTCGACGATCGAGGACGTCGTCGAGCGGATCGCGATCTTCAAGGCGGAGGTCGAGCGGCTGGGCCGCCGCTTCGATCCCATGAGCGTCGGCGTCACGCGCTCGATCAACGTCATCACCGAGGCGGCGGCGCTGAAGACGGCGTACGACAACCGCATCGCGGCCAAGCGGCGCATCGACCGGTTGACCGTGCGTCCCGACAACCAGAACGCCGCGCGCGTGTCCTCGGACGAGGTCATCTGCGCCAGCGCGCTCTACGGCACGCCCGAGGACATCGCGCGCAAGCTCGAGGTCCTGCGCGCCGGCGGCGCCGCCTACATCCTGGTCAACTGCCCCGGCGGCGCCGCCGGTTTACGCCGCTTCGCGCACGAAGTCCGCCCGGCATTCAATGAGATGGGGGGCCCCGAAATGGCCCCCCAAACCCCCCAGCGTTCGGGACGCCCCGGCACAGCCGTGGCGTCCCTCGTTAACCCGCCCGCCTGACTCAGGCCGGCAGCCTGAACCCCTGGCGCGCCAGCAGGCGCCAGCCGCCCTCCTGCTTCTGCCAGACTTGGAGTGCGCCGATGCGTGTCGTCGTCGCCTTGCCGTCGAGCTCGGATTCGGCCAGGTAGATGTGACGGACGACGGCCGACGGGCCGACGACCGAGACCTTGAGGTCGGGGAAGGCGAGCGACTTGACGACCTGCTTGCGGGTCAGCACGCCCTTGATGAACTCTTCCTTGCTCTCGACCCGTCCGTCGGAATGCCCGTAGCTGATGTGATCGGACGTCACCTGCGCCAGCTTGGCCCGGTCGGCTTCCAGGATTCCCTTCCGGAGGATCTCGACACTCTCGGTCACCGACGACTCGTCGGCGCTCTGCGCGCCCGCCGAGCCGCTCAGCAGCAGGCCGGACATCCCGAGCGCGCTGGCCACCACCACGTCACGACGC
>JBKPRI010000103.1:0-9587 GCA_046734515.1 Candidatus Methylomirabilota bacterium
TGCCGCCGATGAGCACGGCGGGCACTGCCCCGAAGAGCGCGGCGAGCACGCCGGACTCGAACTCGCCCAGCTGGTTCGAGGTCCCGGTGAAGAGCGAGTGCACGGCGCTCACGCGGCCGCGCATCGGATCGGGCGTGCGCAGCTGCACCAGCGACTGGCGGATGACCACGCTCAGCAGGTCGGCGCCGCCCAGCACGACGAGCGCGGCGAGCGACAGCGACAGGCTCGTGGACACGCCGAACACGAGCGTGGCCAGCCCGAAGACGAACACGCCGGCGAACAGCGCGGGGCCGGCGTGGCGATCCACCGGATGGCGCGAGAGCACCAGCGACATGGCGAGCGCGCCGATCGCGGGCGCGGCGCGCAGCAGGCCCAGCCCCCACGGGCCGGTGCCCAGGATGTCGCGCGCGTAGATCGGCAGGAGCGCGGTGGCGCCGCCGAGCAGCACGGCGAAGAGATCGAGCGACATGAGGCCCAGCAGCACCCGCTGGCGCAGGATGAAGGCGATCCCCGAGAAGAGCGAGCCCGGCGTGACCTCGTCGCGGACGCGCGCCGGCTCGAGCGGCCGCACGAACGCGATGAGCGTGGCGCCGGCGGCGTAGAGCGCGACGACCACGCCGTAGACGAGCGTGGGGCCGAAGCCATACAGCACGCCGCCGAGCGCGGGGCCCACGATGCGCGCGGTCTGGCCCGCCGAGGTCGAGCTGGCGATGGCGCGCGGCAGCAAGGCCAGTGGGACCAGCCCCGGCACCAACGCGGCGCGCGAGGGGTTCTCGAAGGCGCGGGCCGCGCCGAGCAGCGCGGCGATGGTCAGCATGCCCTCGCGCGTGAGCCAGCCGTGGTACGAGCCCAGCGCCAGCACGGCGACGCCGGCGGCCTGGGCAACCTCGCAGATCACGACGACCAGGCGGCGATCGTAGCGGTCGGCGACCTGGCCGACGATCAGCGTCAGGACGATGGTGGGGACGAACTGGACGAGGCCGACGAGGCCCAGGTCGAACGCGCTGCCGGTGAGGCTGTAGAGCTGCCAGCCGATGGCCACCGTCTGCATCTGCAGCGCCAGCGTGGCCAGGACTCGCGACGACCAGAAGAGCGCGAAGGCGCCATGCAGCAGGCGCGGGCGGCTCACGCGTAGCCGGGCGGCGGCACGAAGGCCTGGAACTCGCGCTCGAGCAGCTTGGCGAAGGCCAGGCAGGTGAGGTCGCCGTACTGCGGCCCCACGATCTGCACGCCGACCGGCAGCCCCGACGGCGTGAAGCCGCACGGCGCCGCGGTCGACGGCAGGAAGAACGCGCCGGTGAAGCCGGCCCAGAACAGGTGATCGGTGACGAGGACCTTCTTGCCGTTGACCACCAGCGTGCGATCGAAGCGCGTGCCCTGCTGGTCGTGCTTGAAGGCGGCGGTGCTGGCCACCGGGCACAGCAGCAGGTCGTACGACGTGAAGAACTCGGCCCACGCGCGGCGCATGCGGTGGCGCGTCTCGTTGGCGGCCAGCCAGTCACGATGCGAGAGTACGGCCGCGCGCGTGGCGCGCGCGTAGTAGCTCTCGTCGCCCGGCGCCAGCCCGCGCGCGAGCTCCTGGTTCTTGGCGAACTCCGCGTCGGTCTGCCGGTCGGAGGTGGCCGAGCGCAGCAGCCGCGTGTAGACGGCGAACGCCTCCGCAGGATCGATGGCCGGCCGCGCGCGCTCGTCGACCTTCACCTTCTCCGTGCGCAGGAAGTCGCCCAGTGTGCGCAGCCGGTCCTGCACCTCGCGGTCCACGGCGATTTCCGGCGTGTCGAGCAGCAGCGCGACCTTGAAGTCGCGCAGCCGCTTCCTGGCCGGGCGCTCCAGCCGCAGCTGCCAGCCGCGCGCCTCGATGGCGTCGGGGCCCGCCATCACCGAGAGCGCGAGCTCGAGATCGTCGGCGCTCCGCGCGAGCGGGCCGACGACGTCGATGTCGACCGGCGCCGTCTGCCAGGGCAACGCCTGGCCGTCGCGCGGCACGATGCCCCACGTGGGCTTGTGGCCGTACACGCCGCAGAAGTGGGCGGGGTTGCGGATGGACGAGCCGATGTCGCTGCCCGCCTCCAGACCGGTAAGGCCGGCAGCGAGCGCAGCCGCGGAGCCGCCGGAGGAGCCGCCGGGCGCGCGGGTGACGTCCCACGGATTGTTGGTGGTGCCGTAGATGGCGTTGAACGACTGCCAGTCGCCCAGGTAGAGCGGCACGTTCGTCTTGCCGAACAGCACGGCGCCGGCGGCCAGCAGGCGATCGACGGCGAGCGCGTTGCTCTTCGCGATCCGGTTCTTGTACTCGGGCACGCCCCACGTGGTCGGCAGGCCCGTGACGTCGTACGACTCCTTGATGGTCATGGGCACGCCGTGCAGCGGGCCCCAGGCCTGCTTCTTGCCCAGCGCGCGGTCGGCGGCCTTCGCGCGGGCGCGCGCGCGCTCGAAGTCGCGCACGACGATGGCGTTCAGCTTGCCGTCGTACTTCTCGACACGGGCGAGGTAGAGATCGAGCAGCTCCAGGCAGCCGAGCTTCTTGCGGCGGATGGCGGCGGCCAGCTGCGTGGCGGAGCGGAACGGCGTGTCGAGCATCGTGCGGCCCTCCCGGCGACGTAGAATAGCCCGGACCATCACGGCATCAAAGGAGACCCCGTGGAATTCGACCCGCACGTCATCGACTCCGCCGCCATGTACAAGCTGCTCATCGGGTCCGTCGTCCCGCGGCCAATCGCCTGGGTGTCCAGCGTGGACGCGAGCGGCGTCCGCAACCTGGCCCCGTTCAGCTACTTCATGGCGATCACGCACGATCCGCCCACCATCGCCTTCTCGGCCGGCCCGCGCGGCGCGGAGACCACGGGCGCGACCGGCACCAAGGACACGCTGGCCAACGTGCGGGCGACGGGGGAGTTCGTCGTCAACGTGGTGGACGACGCGCTCGCCGCCCAGATGAACGACACCTCCGGCGACTATCCGCCCGAGGTGGACGAGTTCGCGCACGCGGGGCTCGAGGCCGCGGCGTCACTGAAGGTGAAGGCGCCGCGCGTGGCCGGCGCGCCCGTGAGCATGGAGTGCCGCGTGGCGCAGATCCTGCCGGTGGGCCGGCTGCCGCATTACCTCGTGATGGGCGAGATCATCCACCTGCACGTGCGGGACGACGTCTACGACGCCGCCACCGGGCGGCTGGACATGCACCGGCTGAAGCCGGTCGGCCGTCTGGCCGGTCATCTCTACACGCACGTGCACGACATCTTCGAGATGAAGCGGCCGTCGGCGACCTACAAGGGGTGAACGCTCACTCGCTCGCGGCCCACAGTCCGCGCCGCGCCTCGCGGGCGGTCCGATGGCAGGCCGAGAGCGTCTGGGCGTACTTGACGTTGGGCGGGATCGTCAGCAAGCCGGCGTAACCCTCGCGCACGATCACGAGGTTGTAGAGCTCGTCGCCCACCCACACGTACGCCAGCGTGCGCCCGTAGCGGTCGAGCGCGGTCGCGTCGCGCTCCATCTCCACGTGCCGGCCGGTCAGATACTTCTTCGTGAACGCCGAGGCTCGCGCGCCCAGCGCCTGGATGGCCGCGGCGTCCTTTCCGGAGCGCTGGGCTTCGCGCGTCAACTTGTCGCTCGGGTGCAGCTCGGGGGTGTCGATGCCGATCATCCGCACGCGCGTGCTGCGCCCGTCGGCCAGCCGCACGACGAGCGTGTCACCGTCCACGACGCGCACCACGGAGGCGGCGGCCAGTCCGGCCGGCTTGCGTGGCATCGCGCAGGGCTCGGCGCGGGCGAGCACGGGCGCCAGCAGGACGGCGAGCAGGAAGAGAACGGGGAGGCCGTGGCGCCGCGGCATGACGACGAAACGATACTGTATCGGCGCGCAGACACCAACTCGAACGCGGGTGTGCTACGCTGCGCGGCGCGCGCCGGGCGACCGGCCCCTTCGAATAGGCAAGAGAGGAGGGGAAGAGGGGAACCCTCCGAGGGTGCCCCTTCCCAAAAAAGATCATGCGACCGAACAAGATGAAGCAGCTATGGCGCGAGAACAAGTGCGTCACGATGGGCTGGCTCTCGCTGTCGAACCCCTTCACGGCCGAGGTGATGGCCCGCCAAGGCTTCGACGCGCTCGTCGTGGACATGCAGCACGGGCTCACCGACATGGCCAACCTGTGGCCGATGCTGCAGGCGATCTCGCAGACCGACACCGTGCCGGTGGTGCGGGTGGCGTGGAACGATCCGGCCACGATCATGAAGGCGCTCGACTTCGGCGCCTACGGCATCCTGGTGCCGCTGATCAACACCGCGGAGGACGCCGCCAAGGCGGTGGCGGCCTGCCGCTATCCCCCGGTCGGCATGCGCTCGTCCGGCCCGGTGCGCGCCATCCACTACGGCGGCCCGGACTACGTGGCCAAGGCCAACGACGAGATCGTGGTCATGGGCATGGTGGAAACGAAGGAAGGGCTCGCCAACCTGGACGCGATCTGCGCCACGCCGGGCCTGGACGCCATCTACATCGGGCCGTCCGACCTCGCCTTCGCGCTGGACATGACGCCGCGGCCCGACAACCCGGACCCCAAGCACATGGCCACCTGCGACAAGATCCGGGACACCGCGCACAAGCACGGCAAGAAGGCGTGCATGCACTGCGCGAGCGGGACGTTCGCGGCGGGCGCGGTCAAGCGCGGCTTCGATCTCGTGATGGTGACCGCCGACCTGGCCTCGATGGTGGCCGGCGTGCGCAAGCACCTCGACGATCTCAAGGCCGGGGCTTGAGGCGGACCTCCTCCAGCGGGGCCGACCACGGGTAAGGGTCGATCAGCATCAGCCCGGGTTCGGCCACACGCGGGCCGATGCCGCTCGGCCAGATGAACTCGTAGAGCGGGCCGAAGCGCACGCGCTCGTAGACGAGCTGCTGGATCTGGTGCAGCAGTGCCTCGCGCTTCTTGCGGTCCGTCTCGCGCGCCTGCTGCTTGAAGAGCGCCTCCACGTCGGGATCGGCCCCGCGCGCGTAGGTGCCGTCGCTCACCACCACGTCGGCGATCCGCGTGGCCGCGTTGCCGAAGTTGGCCAGCGTGCACATGCAGACGCCGTGGAGCTTCTTGCCCGCCCATGCCGGCTGGAAGGCCGCCCGCTCCATCGTGCGCACCTTCATGCGGATGCCGACCGCGCCGAAGTACCCGACGATCGTCTCGCCCGCCGACCAGTAGGGCGGATACGGATAGAAGTCCCCGCCGTCGAAGCCGTTCGGATAGCCGGCCTCGGCCAGCAGCTTCTTCGCTTTCGCGGGATCGTAGGCGTAGGGCTCGAGCGGCAGCGTGAACTCGAAGGTGCGCGGGGCCATGGCGCCGGTGGGGCGCGAGGCGCCGAGCGTCTCGGCCTCGATGAGCGCGCGGCGGTCGATGGCGTGGTTGGCGGCCAGCCGCACGCGCCGGTCGCTCCACGGCGATTTCGGATCCCACTGGTCGAAGAAGTCGAGGTAGTGGACGCCGATGGCGCCCGAGAAGCCCAGGCGGAAGTTCGGATCGCGCTTCAGCTCCTGCGCCGCCGGCGCGTCCAGCATGTAGGCCACGTCCACCTCACCCGTCTTGAGCATGGCCGCCCGCGTGGTGGGATCGGGCACGGTCTTGAACACGAGGCGCTTCACCGAGGGGACCTTGCGCCAGTAACCCTCGAAGGCTTCCATCACCAGCTCGACACCGGGCGTGTAACTCACGAAGCGATAGGGCCCGAGGCCCACCGGGTGCTTTTTGAAGCCCTCGTCGCCGACCTTCTCGACGTACTTCCTCGGCACGATCCAGCCGGCGCCGCTGGCCACCGTGCCGTAGAAGGCCATGAAGTCGGGGAACGGCTCGTGCAGGTGGAAGCGCACGCGCGCGGGGCCGACGATCTCGACGTCGCGCACGCGGTCCTTGAGGACCTTGCCGACCTTGGAGCGCTGGAAGCTGAACTTCACGTCGTCGGCCGTGAAGGGATCGCCGTTGTGGAACTTCAGCCCCTCGCGCAGCTTGAAGTCGTACGTGCGCTGATCGGCGCTGACCGTCCACGACTCGGCCAGGCTCGGCGCCATCAGGTTGCCGGGCATCGGCTTCACCAGCGCGTCGTGCATGGCGTAGAGGACCCAGAACGGCGTGAGGAAGCTGCCGCTGACCTCGCCCGGGTCGAACCAGGCGGGCGCCAGCGTCACGTAGAGCGCCCAGCGCATCTCGCCCTCGGGTTTCGGCGCCGGCCGGGTCTGGGCGAGCGCGGTGGCGGGGACGGCAACGAGCAGGAGCGCCGCGAGCACGACTGCGTTCATCACGCGCTCCCTGGCTGGTGCGTGGCGTTCTTCGACCGGGCTCCGCGGGAATCGTGCGGGAGTATACAATGGCACGCACCCCGGGCCAGGAGGCGGTGAGCGGCGTGCATTTCGGGATCTTCGTGGAGGAGATGCGGCAGGGGTCGAGCCAGAGCCAGGCCTCGGCCTTCCGGGACATCTTCGAGGTGGCCGACCACGCGGATGCGTGGGGCGCCGACTGCGTCTGGCTCGGCGAGATCCACTTCACGCCCACGCGCTCGGTCATCTCGGCCTCGCTGCAGGTGGCCAGCGCCATCGCCAGCCGCACCAAGCGGTTGCGCGTGGGCACCGCCGTGCAGGTGCTGCCGCTGAACCATCCGCTGCGCATCGCCGAGGAAGTGGCGACCATCGACCACATCAGCGAGGGGCGCTTCGAGTTCGGCATCGGCCGCAGCGGCGTCGTGCGCACCTACGACGTCTACGGCGTGCCGTACGCCGAGAGCACCGACCGCTTCCGCGAGGCACTCGAGATCATCCGCGAGGGCTGGAAAGGCGAGCCCTTCTCCTACGAGGGCCGGTTCTACCAGATCCAGAACGCGGTCGTCTGCCCGACGCCGTTCCAGAAGCCGCACCCGCCGATCCGCATGGCCACGACCAGCGACGAGACGTTCCCGGCCGCCGGCCGGCTGGGGCTGCCGATCTTCGTGGGCCTGCGCACGACCGAGATCCCCGATCTGCAGGCCCAGCTCGCGCCCTACCGGCAGGCCTGGCGTGAGGCCGGCCATCCCGGAACGCCGAGCGTGTACCTCCGCATTCCCGTGTACTGCTCGACGTCGGAGCAGGGCGCCCGGGAGGAGCCGCGCGAGAGCGTGGCCGCGTTCTTCAAGCGGCAGACCGATCTGGCGCGATCCGCCGTCGGCCGCGCCGGCGCGGGACCGGCCGATCGCCGCCAGATGCAGGCCGACCGGATGGCGGCCCTGACCTACGACGACATCCTCGCCCGGAAGGTCGTCTTCGGCGCCGCCGCCGGCGTGATCGAACGCATCAAGCAGCTGCGTGAGGAGCTCGAGCTGGACGGGATCGTCGCCGAGCTGAACCCGGGCGGGTTCATCCCGCCGGCGCTGGAGCGCCGCAGCCTGGAGATCCTCACGCACGAGGTCATCCCGGCCTTCCGCTGAAAGGACGTGCGATGCTCCCCGAGCTGATTCTCTCGTCCGATTCCCACGTCTTCGAGCCGGCCGATCTGTGGACGACGCGCATCGATCGCGAGTTCCGTGATCGTGCCCCGCGCATCGTGCGCGTCGACGGCGCCGACGAGATCGTCGTCGAGCAGGACCAGGTGCTCTCCGGCATCGGCCTCATCTCGAACGCCGGCGCCCGGTTCGAGGCGCCGGAGACCATCTCCGGCCGCGGCCGCATGGAGGACGTGCACCGCGGCGGCTGGGATCCCGCCCAGCACCTGGCCGACATGCGCCTGGACGGCGTGGCGGGCGAGGTGCTCTATCCCTCGCAGGGGCTCTTCTACTTCCGCATCAAGGACAGCGCGCTCCAGGCGGCGATCTTCCGCGCGTACAACGACTGGCTCGTGGACTTCTGCCGCGCCGATCCGCTCCGGCTCAAGGGCATCGCCATGATCAGCCTGGACGACGTGCCCGGCGCGATCCGCGAGCTCGAGCGCACGGCAAAGCTGGGGCTGGCCGGCGCCATGATCACCGAGTACCCGCTGGAGGAGCGCCGCTACGACCAGCCGGAGTACGAGAATTTCTGGGCGGCCGCCGCAGCGCTCGGCATGCCGCTGAGTCTGCACACGGCCACGCGGCGGCAGGGCAAGATCCGCGGCGCCGGGCCGCAGACGCTGCGGGATGCCTCCAGCCGGGCGACCAAGGCGTTCTATCCGGCGCTGTCGATGTGCGACATGATCTTCTCCGGCGTCTTCGAGCGCCATCCGAAGCTGACGCTGGCCATCGTGGAGTTCGAGCTCTCGTGGGCGCCGAACATCCTGGCCGCCATGGACTACACCTATCGCGAGCGTCACGAGGAGGCCTTCTACCGGTTCAAGGACGGCTCGACGCCGGGCGACGTGTTCCGGCGGCACGTCGTGCTGAGCTTCCAGGAGGACGCCATCGGCATTCGCCTGCGCGACGTCATCGGCGTGGACAACATGATGTGGGGCTCGGACTATCCGCACAGCGAGTCGACCTTCCCGCAGTCCCGCAAGATCCTCGCCGAGATCCTGGCCGGCGTGCCCGAGGCCGAGCAGGCCAAGATCGTCGGCGGCACCACCGCCCGCGTCTACAACTTCGACGTGGCGCGCCTAACCCACCCGCGCCCCTGAAACCTTGTCGAAGTGGTGGACCTTCCGGAAGGTGAGCCAGACCGGCTCGCCCGGCCGGAGGCCGTCGGCCGCGGCCGCGCGGGCATGGACCTCGTGCTCGCCCACGCGCAGCGTGACCAGCGCCGTGTCCAGCGGCGGCAGGCTCAGCACCTCCGTGACGACGGCCCGCACGCCGTCGGCGCGCTCGGCGCGTGAGAGCACGACGTCCTCGGGCCGCACGCCGACCGTCACGTTCGCCGGCGCCTGACCCGGCGGCAGGCAGCTCGCGTCCAGCAGGGCGATGGGCGGGCCGCCGGTGTGCAGGTTGAGGAAGCCCGCCACGAACGTGTTCCGCGGCTCGTCGTAGATCTGCTGCGGCGTGCCGACCTGCACGATGCGCCCGTGGTCCATCACCGCGATGAGGTCGGCCAGGATCAGCGCCTCGTGGTGATCATGGGTCACGTACACCGTGGTGATGCTGAACTGCCGCAGCAGGATCTTGAGGTTGACGCGGTATTTCTCGCGCAGCGCCTGATCGAGGTTGGCGAACGGCTCGTCCACCAGGAACAGCCGCGCGTCGCGGGTGATGCAGCGGCCGAGCGCCACGCGCTGCTTCTCGCCGCCGGAGAGCGTGGTGGGCTTGCGGTCGAGCAGGTAGGCGAGCTCCACGCCCATGAGCTCGCTGGTGCGCTGGTACTTCGCGCGGGCCAGGGCGTTCAGCTCCGGCGTCTTCTTGCGGAACAGGAAGTAGGACAGCACGTTGGTGCGCGAGCTCATGTGCGGGTAGAGCGCGTAGCTCTGGAAGACCATGCCGATGCGCCGGTCGCCGGGCCGGACCTCGGCCACGTCCACGTCGTCGTAGCGCACGACGCCGGCGTCGGGCGGGATGAGGCCGGCGATGATCTTCAGGAGCGTGGTCTTGCCGCAGCCGCTCGGCCCCAGCACGACCATCGTCCGGCCGTCGGGAATCCGCAGCGTGAGATCTTCGATGGCGAACGTGGCGCGCTGCCGGCTGCCCGGCAG
>JBKPRI010000104.1:0-6128 GCA_046734515.1 Candidatus Methylomirabilota bacterium
GCGCTGCCCCGCGGATGTGCCGTGGCACCGCGTGGTGAACTCGCAGGGCCGCATCAGCCGGCGGGGGGTCGCCAGCGGGATGCTCACGCAGCGCATCCGCCTCGAGCAGGAAGGTGTTAGGCTGCGGCGCGGCCGGGTGCCGCTGGCGACGTACCGGTGGGAAGGAAGGCCACGATGAACCTCGCGCTGAACCTGAGCTACTCGGGCACCGGTATCGTCATCGACATCGCCAAGATCCAGGAGGCCGAGCGCCTCGGGTACGCCTCCGTGTGGACGGCGGAAGCGTACGGCTCGGACGCCGTGGCGCCGGCCGCCTGGATCGCCGCGCGCACCGAGAGGATCCACGTCGGCACCGGCATCATGCAGATCCCGGCGCGCACGCCGGCCATGACGGCGATGACCGCGATGACCCTCGACGGGCTGTCGGGCGGACGGTTCCGGCTCGGGCTCGGCGTGTCGGGCCCGCAGGTGGTCGAGGGCTGGCACGGCCAGGCGTTCGGCAAGCCACTGGCCAAGACGCGCGAGTACGTCGAGGTGGTGCGGGCCATCCTGAAGCGCGAGAAGCCGGTCGAGTTCCACGGCGAGTACTACGACATTCCGTACAAGGGCGCGGATGCGACGGGGCTCGGCAAGCCCCTGCGCTCGATCCTCCACGGCCGCGCCGACCTGCCGATCTACCTCGCCGCGGTGGGACCCAAGAACGTGGCGCTGGCCGGCGAGATCGCCGACGGCTGGATCCCCATCTTCTTCTCCCCGCGCCGGGCCTCGATGTTCCGCGAGTGGCTGGGCGAGGGATTCAAGGTGCGGGGCGGCGCGCCGGCACGCTTCGACGTCATGCCGATGGTGGCCGTCGTCGTCGGTGACGATGCGGCGGCGTGTCGCGCGGTCGTGAAGCCGCGCCTGGCGCTCTACGTGGGCGGCATGGGCGCGCGCGGCCGGAACTTCTACAACGACATCGCCCGGCGCTACGGCTACGAGGACGCGGCCAAGCGCATCCAGGATCTCTTCCTCTCCGGCAAGAAGGACGAGGCGGCCGCCGCGGTCCCCGACGCGCTGGTGGATGAGGTGGCGCTGTGCGGACCGCCGGCGCGCATCCGCGAGCACCTGGCGGAGTGGACATCCTCCGGCGTCACGACGATCATGGTGTCCGGCGATCCGACCGCGGTGCGCACGATGGCCGAGCTGGCCCTCTGAGAAGGAGTCGCGTATGCGCCTGAAGGACCGGGTGGCGATCGTCACGGGGGCAGGGTCGGGCATCGGCGCGGCGAGTGCTGCGGCCATGGCGCGCGAGGGCGCGCGCGTGGTGGTGGTCGATCTCAACGAGGCAGCGGCCAAGAAGACCGTCGAGCAGATCGAGAAGGCGGGCGGCCAGGCGGTGGGCGCGCGCGCCGACGTCGCGCGCGCGGCCGACAATCAGTCCGTCGTGGAGCAGGCCGTCGCGCGCTGGGGCCGGCTCGACATCTTCTTCGCCAACGCCGGCGTGCCGCAGTGGAAGACGGACATCGAGGACGTGGACGAGAAGACGTTCGACCAGATCTTCGCCGTCAACGTCAAGGGCGTCTGGCTCGGCGCCAAGTACGCGCTGCCCATCATGAAGAAGCAGCGTCGCGGCGTGTTCCTCATCACCTCGTCCACCTCCGCCATCCGTCCGCGGCCCGGCGGGCAGACCTACGCGTCGTCCAAGGGCGCGGTGACCGTGCTGGCCAAGGCGCTGGCGCTGGAAGCGGCGCCGCACGGCGTGCGCGTGGTGGCGATCGCGCCGGTGGCCACCCACACGCCCATGCTGCCGACCTTCATGAACAAGGTGGAGGTCGACGAGGAAGGGCTGCGCCAGTACATCGCCACCGTCCCGCTCGGGCGCCTCAACGAGCCGCAGGACCTGGCGAACACCGCCGTGTTCCTCGCGTCCGACGACGCCGCCATGATCACGGGCTCCTGCGTCGAGGTGGACGGCGGGCGCTGCATTTGAAGATCCATCCGCTCGCGGCGGAGTCGCTCGGGGTGCGCTCGATGGCCACCTACGTCGAGGCGGGCGCGACCGGCATCCTCATCGACCCGGGGGCGACGCTGGCGCCGCAGCGCTACGGGCTGCCGCCGAGCCAGGAAGAGTGGGAGGCGCTCAAGCGCGCCAACGACCGGATCTCGGCGTATGCGACGCGCGCGCGCTACGTGTTCGTGAGCCACTACCACGAGGACCACTTCCGCTCGGACCCCGCGACGTACGCGGGCCGCGTGGTGCTGGTGAAGGATCCACGGCGGATGGTGACCGGCGCCCAAGCCCGGCGCGCGGAGGCGCTGTGGAAGGCGCTCGACGGCCCCGCGCGCGTGCAGGCCGCCGACAGCGTGGCCATCGTCACGCAGGACTTCGAGCTGCACGTCTCGCCGCCGCTGCCGCACGGCGGGGAGGGGACCCCGCTCGGCTACGTGGTGGCGCTGACCGTCGTCGATCACCACGAGCACCAGCGCTTCGTGTTCGCCTCCGACGTGCAGGGCCCGCTCTCGGCGGTGGCCGCGGCGTGGCTGATCAACGCGCGGCCGACGACGCTCTATCTTTCGGGCCCGCCGTCTTACGTCGAGCGCGAGGTGGGCACCGGCGCCATCGACCGGGGGATCGACAACCTGCGGCGCGTCCTCGACGCCACCGGCTGCCGCGTGATCATGGATCACCACGCGCTGCGCGATCCGCGGTTCTCCACGCGCTTCCAGAAACTGTGGGAGACGGGCCGCGTGGTCACCGCCGCCGCGCACCTGGGGCTCACCGCGCAGCCGCTCGAGGCGCGCCGCGACCGCCTGTGGGCCGGGGTGCGCAAGCCGCCGGTCCGCGTCGCGCCGGGTTCGCGTGCTACGATGACCCGCGAGACACGTCGATCTGCGAAGGGAGGAGCCACCGAGTGAGCACTACGGACAAGACGCTGAACGTGGGCGACGCCGCGCCCGACTTCACGCTCAAGACGATCGGGCTCAAGGACGTCAGCCTGCACGACTACAAGGGCAAGAACGTGGTCATCCTGTTCTACCCGCTGGACTGGACACCGGGCTGAAGCAAGTGCATGCCCGCCTTCGATCAGCGCATCGCTGATTTCGAGGCGGCCAATACCCAGGTGCTGGGTATCTCCACCGATAGCCCCTTCAGCCACGAGAACTGGGCCAAGTCGGTTGGCATCAGCCACTACCCGCTGCTCTCGGACGTCCAGCGCACCGCCGCCAAGAGCTACGGCGTCTACTGGCCGGACTGGAACGCCAACACCCGCGCGACCTTCCTCGTCGACAAGAACGGCAAGGTCCGCTTCATCGAGAAGTACGGCAAGGGCGAGCTCCCGGACCCCGACAAAGTCCTCGCCGAGGTCAAAAAGCTCTAGCGGGTCAGGCGCCGGCGCGCTCGACGCGCGCCGGCGCCATCGTCGTCAGCGCGACGCCGCCAAGCACGAAGGCGGTCCCCAGGACTTCCCAGACGCCGACGGGCTCACGCAGCAGCGTGGCGGCCAGCACGACGCCGACGATCGGCGTGACGTTCATGAACACGGCGGCGCGGCTGGCGCCGACGCGATCCACGGCGCGATACCACCAGATGTGCGCGATGGCGCCGAAGAAGGCGTGGTAGAGCACGACGGCCCACGCGCGGCCGGAGGTCAGCAGCGGACGGGGAAACAGCGGCGCGGTGATCGCCGCCTCGACCACGAGGACGGCGGTGCCGACCACGTAGGCGGCGGTCGTCGTCAGCGCGGGCGAGTGCGTGGTGACGACGCGGCGGCCGTACACCGTATACGTCATCCACGCCACCAGACCCACCAGCGTGATGAAGTCGCCCGCCCGGAGGTCTTCCAGCCGAAGCCGCCAGAGCCGGCCGTCGGTGACGACCACGAGCACGCCGAGCGCGGACACGGCCACGCCCAGCTGCTGACGGCGGCGCAGCCGCTCGCCGAGATAGGCCCGCGCGCCGAGCGCCACGAGCACGGGCGTGGCCGCCTGGAGGATGGCCGCGTTGGCCGCGGTGGTGTAGGCATAGCCGATGTACGACAGCTGCGTGGAGAGCACGAGGCCACACACGCCGAGCACGACGAAGGCGCGGATGCTGTCCGGCCCGAGGCCGCGCACGGTCTCGGCGCCCGAGCGCGCGAGCAGGATCACCAGGAACGACGACGCGATCACGGCGCGGAGGGCGGTGAGGAAGACCGGCGGAAAATCCTGCACGGCGAGCTTGCCGGTCACCGGAAAGGTGCCCCAGAGCGTCGCGATCAGCAGCAGCGCTGCGTACGCGCGTGTTTGACTGAGCGCGGGCACCTGCCTATCATAGCCCGCGCCGCTGACGGCGGCGCCCACGCCGCATGGCCGATCACGTCCTCGAAGCCCGCGTCCGGCTGGCGCGCCCGCGCCCCGAGGTGTTCGCATTCTTCGCCGATCCGCGCAACCTGCTGCGCCTGACCCCGCCGTACGTCGGCCTCCAGCTGCACACCGAGCGCGCGACGCTGGCGGCCGGCGCGGTGCTCGACTTTCGCGTGCGCTGGCTCGGTGTGCCGCTGCGCTGGCGCAGCTACGTGCGCGAGTACGATCCGCCCTACCGCTTCGTGGACGTCCAGGTGCGCGGACCGTGGGCGCGATGGGAGCATCGCCACCTCTTCCTCGAGGACGGCGGCGGCACCTGGATCGAAGACCGCGTGACCTACCGGCTGCCGCTCGGCCCGCTCGGCCGGCTCGCCCACGGCGTGTTCGTGGAGCGCCAGCTGCGCGCGCTCTGGGCCTATCGGCAGGCGCGCCTGGCCGAGCTGCTGGCGCCCGCGGGAGAAGCGCGCGGGTGAGGCCCGCGGCGCGCGACGAGATCGGCGCGCACGTCTCCATCGCCGGCGGCCTTCACCTGGCGCTCGAGCGTGGCCGGGCGCTTGGCTGCGGTGCGGTCCAGATCTTTCTGAAGAACCAGCGCCAGTGGGCGGCGCGGCCGCTCGGCGCCGACGAGGTTCGCGCGTTCCGCGGCGCGCGCCGGGCCGCCGGCATCGCGCCGGTCTTCGCGCATGCGAGCTACCTGATCAACCTGGCCAGCCCCGGTGCCGCGGCGTGGCGGCAGGCGGTGGACGCGTTCACCGACGAGCTGGAGCGTGCCGAGGCGCTCGGCCTGCTGTGCGTCGTGATCCATCCGGGCTCGCATCTCGGCACCGGGCCGGCGGCCGGTCTCGAGCGGATCGCCGTGGCGGTGCGCGAGGCGCTCGGCCGCACCCGCGGCTATCGCGTGCGCATCGCGCTGGAGAACACGGCCGGCGCCGGCGGCGTGCTCGGCCGGACCTTCGCCGAGCTCGGCGCGCTGCTCGACCGCGCCGGGCGCCCGCGTCGCCTCGGCGTCTGCCTCGACACCTGCCATCTCTTCGCGGGCGGCTACGACGTGCGCGCGCCGGCCGGCTACGCCGAGGCCATGAACGAATGCGTCCGCGTCGTCGGGGTCGAGCGTGTGGCGCAGGAGGTGGCCGAGGTGCTGCGCCGCACGCGGGGCTATCGCGTGCGGGTCGCGCTCGAGAACACGGCCGGCGCGGGCGGCAGCGTGGGCCGCACGTTTGCCGAGCTGGGCGCGCTGGTGACGCGGCTGGGCGGCGCGCGGCGCGTGGGCGTGTGCCTGGACACCTGCCACCTGTTTGCCGCCGGCTACGACATCCGCTCCCCGGCGGGCTACGAGACGGCCGTGGCCGAGTGCGCGCGCGAAGTGGGCATCACACGCGTGCTGGCCTTTCACCTGAACGACGCGCGAGCGCCGCTGGGCTCGGGCCTCGACCGCCACGAGCACATCGGCCGCGGGTACCTCGGGCTACCGGCCTTCCGGCTCCTGCTGAACGATCCGCGATTCACGGACGTGCCGAAGGTCCTGGAGACACCGAAGGATCCCGAGCCGGCGGCCGATCTGCGCAACCTCGCGACGCTGCGACGGCTGCGCCGGGTCAGCGGGAGCTCGTCACGCCCACCCGCCGGCACAGCGCGGTGACCGGGCACGACGAGCACCTGGGCGAGACCGGCGCGCAGACGTTCTGGCCGAAGGAGACCAGGAGGTCGTTGTAGCCGATCCAGAAGCGCCGGGGGAGGCTGGCCCGCAGCGCCATCTCGGTCTCCTGTCTCTTATACACATCTGACGCTGCCGACGAAGATTAAGG
>JBKPRI010000105.1:0-7981 GCA_046734515.1 Candidatus Methylomirabilota bacterium
CTGGTGGCGCGCGCCGGCGAGCGCGGCTTGCTGGCCTTCGGCGTGGCGCTGGCCGGTACCGCGCAGCACGGGCGGCCCGAGGAGGTGCTCGCGCGGATTCCGGCGGACGCCGCCGGCCGCGCCGTGCTGCGCTGGGCGCCCGACATGCCGGTCACGACCTTCAGCGAGCTGTGGGGAGCCCTCGACCGCGGCGACACGGCGCGCGTGCGGGCGCTCGCCGAGGGCAAGGCCGTGTTGGTGGTCACCGAGCCGCCCGGTCTCTCGCGCCCGACGCCGATCGGGCCGCTGTGGGACGTGGCCATCCACGCCGAGGTGGCCAACGCCACGCTGACGCGCGCCTGGCTGCGCGAGGTTCCGCTGGCGGTCACGCTCCTGGGCGCCTTCGTGCTGGCCGAGATCACCGCGTGGATCGCGCTGGGGCTGCGCGGCTGGGCCGCGCCCGCCGCGGTGCTGGGCGTGGCCCTCGTCTATGCCGTGGCCTTCGCGCTGGCACCGGCCATGACCGGCTTCGTCCTGCCGGCGCTGGCGCCGCTCGGCGCAATCCTCCTCGCGGGCGGCGTCGCCGCGATCTGGCAGCAGCTCGACGCCGCGGGCCGCCTGCAGCGCGCCGAGGCGGAGCTGGGCCGCCTCCGCGAGACGCTGGTGCGCCGCGAGTCCACCGTGGAGGCGCTGGAGGAGGACCTCGAGGCGGCGCGCGATCGGCTCCAGGCGGCGGACGCGCTCGAGGCCAGGCTCGCCGAGGCGCAGGCCCAGGAGGAGCAGACGCGCGCGCGGCTGCAGGCGCTCGAGCACGAGCTGCGCCCCAGCGATCGCGCGCCGGCTGCGCTCGGTGACACCGCGCAGGAGGTCCTGGGCCGGCAGGCGGCCGAGCTGGGGATTCTCAGCCGCGAGCCCGTGATGCTCGCGCGCTTCCGCGACCTGATGCGGGCGGCGCGGGCCTCGCTGCCCATCGTCCTGGCGGGGGAGCCGGGCACCGGCAAGGAGCTGTTCGCGCGCGCCGCCCATCGCCTGAGCGCGCGCGCCGGCGGTCCGTTCGTGGCCGTGAACATGGCCGCCATCTCGCCCGAGCTGTTCGAGAGCGAGCTGTTCGGCCACGTGAAGGGCAGCTTCACGGGCGCGGTCGCCGACCGGAAGGGCTACTTCGAGCAGGCCGATCACGGGACGATCTTTCTCGACGAGATCGGCGAGCTGCGCGCCGAGCAGCAGGGCAAGCTCCTCCGTGTGCTGCAGGAGCAGAGCTTCTACCGGGTGGGCGCGGCCAAGCCGACGGCCGTGGACGTGCGCGTGGTCGCGGCGAGCAACCGCGACCTCGCCCGCGGCGTGGCCGAGGGCTGGTTCCGCGAGGATCTCTACTTCCGCCTCAAGGGGCTGGTGGTCGAGCTGCCGCCGTTGCGCGAGCGCCGTCGCGACGTCGAGCCGCTGGCCGCGCGCTTCCTGGAGGAGGCCGCCGCGGAGGCGCATCGCGCGGTGAGCCTCTCCGAGGCCGCGCTCCAGGCGCTGGAGCGACACGACTGGCCGGGCAACGTGCGCGAGCTGCAGAACTGCCTGCGCCGGGCGGTGGCGCTGAGCGACCGTTCGGTCCTGACGCCGGACGATCTGGGCCTGGTGGCGACGCAGCCGCGCGTCGACACCGCGGGGGACGCCGCGGTGCTGACCTGCCTGCGCCAGCACGCCTTCGACATGCAGGCCTCGGCGCGCGCGCTCGGGTGGGACCGCAGCACGGTCACCCAGCGCCTGAAGGGACTCGGCTTCCGGGCCCTCGTTGACGCCGGCGGCGATCGCTCGCTGGCGGCCCTCGCGCTGGCCGGCGAGCCCGGCCTGGCGCGCACCGTCGAGGTCAAGCTGGCCGAGTATCACGAGCACCTGCTGCGCTCGGTGGAAGGGTACGAGTCCGCCGACGCGGCCGTCGCCGCCTGTCGCCGCCGCTTCAAGAACCTTCCCGAGCGCCACTTCCGCTCCCTCGAAGCCCTCGTCCGCGAGAAGTTCGCCAGGCGCTAGTCCGTGCGGGGCGCATGCGGGGATGCGGGGATCGCCCCGCGTCCCGGCGTGCGGGGACGATCGCAAGTGGGTGAAATCACTCGCGCGCCGGCGTGGCTCGCGCGTTGCTCTCCCGGGGACGCCCAGGAGGGCCACCACATGGCCAGTTTGGAAACGAAACCCACGGGAAGCGGGAAGGAAATCGCGCTGCTGGTCTCGGTGCTGCTGCTGGTCGGCGCCGCCACGCTCGGCACCTACTACGCGCGCATGCAGGGGGCGGAAGCCTCGGGCAAGACCGCCGCGGCCAGCACCACCACGGAGACGCGCGGGCGGGTGACCGCGCCGGCGCCCGCCGCCGACGGCGACGTCATCCACATGGACGTCTACTTCGACTTCAAGTCCACCCGGCTGCGGGCCGACACGGTGCGGCTGCTGCAGGACAAGGCCGCGCTGATGGAGCGGACCAGCACCTGGGCCGTCCTGGTCCAGGGCTACGCCGACCGGCAGGGGCCGGCAGAGTACAACAAGCGGCTGGCCGGGCAGCGGGCCGACGCCGTGCGGCAGTTCCTCGTCGAGCTGGGCGTGCCCGAGAGCGCCGTCAAGGTGGTGACGATCGGACCGGAGGGCTCGCTCTGTGACGAGCCCTCGAAGGAGTGCCAGCAGCTCAACCGCCGGGTGCATCTGGAGATCCGCAAGATGACCCGCGCGGCCGCTGTGCCGGTGCGGCCGGCGCTGGCGGTGGGCGACGTGCTGCAGACGAGCGACCGCGGGACGGAGCGGCCATGACGCGCGCAGCGATTGTCCTCGCGATCGGGCTGTGCACGGTGGCGCCGGCGACTCTCGCCGGCGCCGCCCCGGCGCTGATGTTCCGCACGGTGCCCGACGCGGCGCCCACGGCGGCGCCGGTGCAGTCCACCGACGTCGAGATGCGGGTGAGCGGTCCCGTCGTGCGGGCCACCGTGCGGCAGACCTTCACCAACCCGGCGACCGAGTGGGCGGAGGGTATCTACGTCTTCCCGCTGCCGGAGACCGCCGCGGTCGATCACCTCACGATGCACGTGGGCGATCGGGTCATCGAGGGGCAGATCCAGGAAAAGCAGGCGGCCAAGGCCGTGTACGCGCAGGCCGCGGTGCAGGGGCGGCGCGCGAGCCTGGTGGAGCAGGAGCGGCCGAACCTCTTCACCACCTCGGTCGCCAACATCCCGCCCGGCGCCGCCATCGCGGTCGAGATCCAGTACCAGCAGACGGTGCGCCACGACGCGGGGCGCTTCTCCCTGCGCCTCCCGATGGTGGTGGGGCCGCGCTACGTGGCGGGCGCGGAGGACGCCGCGCGCATCACGCCGCCCATGCAGCACCCCGCGCAGGGACCGCTCAACCCTGTCACCCTTCGCATCACGCTCGATCCCGGCCTGCCGGTGACCGCCATCGAGTCGCCCTACCATCCGATCGACGTCCGGCCGCTCGGCCGCGACATCTGGGAGATCACGCTGGCCGACGGTCCGGTGCCGGCCGATCGCGACTTCGAGCTGGTGTGGAGTCCCGCCGGGGGCGCCGCGCCGAGCGCGGTGCTGCTGACCGAGCCGCAGGGCCCCGACCTCTACGCATTGCTGATGGTGCTTCCGCCCGCGTCGCCCGCGCCGTCGCGCGTGCCCCGCGAGGTGATCTTCGTGCTCGACAACTCGGGCTCCATGCACGGCGCCTCGATCGAGCAGGCGAAGGCCGCGCTGAAGCTGGCGCTGGCGCGCCTCGGGGCCGGCGATACGTTCAACGTCATCCGCTTCAACCACACGACGTCGAGCCTCTTCCTGGACGCGCGTGAGGCGAGCCGGGCCAACCTGGCCGGCGCCGCGCGCTGGGTGGACGCCATCCACGCCGACGGCGGCACGGTCATGCTGCCGGCCCTGCGGCAGGCGCTGGAGGGCGTGGCGGCGCCGGGCCGGCTCCGGCAGGTGATCTTCCTCACCGACGGCGCCGTCGGCAACGAGGCGCAGCTGTTCGCGGAGATCCGCGCGCGGCTCGGCGAGAGCCGGCTCTTCACGATCGGGATCGGCTCGGCGCCCAACTCTCACTTCATGCGCGAGGCGGCGCGGCTGGGGCGCGGCACCTTCACCTACATCGGCACTCCGAACGAAGTGCAGGAGAAGATGACCGCGCTGTTCCGGAAGCTCGAGACACCGGCACTGGCCGACCTCACGCTGGAGCTGTCCGGGCTGGCCACGGCCGACGTGCTGCCGTCCCCCATTCCCGATCTCTATCTCGGTGAGCCGCTCGTCGTGGCCCTGAAGGCGACGACGCTGCCGTCGCGCGCGGTATTGCGCGGGCGCCTCGGCATGACGCCGTGGGAGCACGACGTGGCGCTCCACCATGTCGACGCCGGCGCCGGGCTGGCGGTGCAGTGGGCGCGCGCCAAGATCGACGCGCTGCTAGACGCGCGCTCGGCCGGCGCCGCCGAGCAGGACGTGCGGACGGCGGTCATCAATGTGGCGCTGCGCCATCACCTGGTCAGCGCGTATACGAGCCTCGTCGCCGTCGACGTGACACCCGTGCGGCCTGGCGACGCGGCGCTGCAGTCGCACGCGCTGAAGACGAACCTTCCCCACGGCTGGGACTACGACGCGGTCGCCGGCATGGGCCAAGGCGCGACGGATGCGCCGCTGCATCTGCTGGTGGGCCTGCTGGCGCTGCTGCTGGCCACGGCGCTGGCGGTCCGGCGGCGCCATGCGCACTAGGCGCTTCTCGGCATGGGCCATCGGCCTCCTGCTGCTGTTCGGCGGCTGGCAGGCGGGGCACGGCGCGTGGATTCACGTCAAGGCGCAGCTCGCGCAGTACCTGTTGCAGCGGGCGTGGACACGCACGCTGGAGGGCGAGCGTGACGCGCGACCGTGGCCGTGGGCGGACACGTGGCCGGTGGCCCGGCTGCGCGTACCCGCCCACGGCGTGGACCTCATCGTGCTTGACGGCGTGAGCGGCCGCACGCTGGCGTTCGCGCCGGGCCATGCCTCCGGCAGCCCGGTGCCGGGCGAGATGGGCACGGCGGTGATCTCGGGCCACCGCGACACGCACTTCAGATTCCTCGCCGCGCTGAAGCCGGACGACGAGATCGTGGTCGAAGTGCCGAGCCGGCCGGCCGCGCGCTTCCGTGTGATGGACGCGACGGTGGTGGATTCGCGCGTGGCCGTCATCCGCACCGCCGACGGCCCGGCGCTGGCGCTGCTGACGTGCTACCCGTTCGGCGCGCTGCGGGCGGGCGGGCCGCTGCGCTGGGTGGTCACCGCGCGGCCGAGCACGAGCTGACGCAGCGCCTCGACGGCGCGCGACTGGTCCGCCGCGCGCCGGACGAGATGCGTGGTGATCTTCAATTGGGTAGGGGCACCCTCGGAGGGTTCCCCTCTTGGGCTAAGGCGATGGGCGCGCACGGCGGTGCGCGCGCTGGAGGCGAGGAGTACCGAGCGGGGCGCCACCGCGTAGCCGACGTTGGCGGCCACGCAGGCCAGCATCGTGTGGTACGAGGCCACCTCGAAGACGCGCGGCGGGCGGACACCCTCGCCGGCCAGCCAGTCCTGGATGCACGCCCGGTAGGTACAGCCGGCGCCGAAGGTCACCAGCGTGCGGCCGCGCAGGTCGTCCGCGTGCCGGCGCCGCAGCGACGGGTGCGTGATCAGCACGAGCTCTTCGACGAACGCCGGATCGGTGGCCAGCCCGCGCTCGCTCACCTCGCCCCCGACGAACGCCGCGCTCAGCTCGCCGGTGCGCATCTGGGCGACGAGCACGCCGGAGGTCGCGGTGGTGAGCTGGACTTCGAGCGCGGGGTAGCGCGCGTGCAGCGTGGACAGCAGCCGCGGCAAGTGGACGGCGGCCGTCGATTCCATCGCGCCGATGAGCAGGCGCCCGCGCGGCGAGCGATCGCCGATGTCGGCCCGAGCTTCCTCGGCCAGCCCGAGCAGGCGGTCGGCGTAGTCGAGCAGCCGCCGGCCTTCCGGCGTGAGCAACATCCCGCGCCGCGCCCGCACGAACAAGGGCACGCCGAGGTGAGCCTCCAGCCGTTTCACTCGCGCCGTCACGTTGGACTGGACGCGGTGCAGGCGGTGGGCGGCGCGCGTCACGCCGCCGGTCTCGGCCACCGTCTTGAAGAGCGCCAGGTCGGACAGCTCGAGCGAGCGTTCTCGAATCCAGATGGAAGCGTTCATTAACGATCATTTTACTGGGCGGTCGATCCGGCGCAAGGTGCCCGGTGGAGGTGCGCTATGCCGCTCGCCACCGTGCTCACCGAACGCCTCGGGCTGAGGCACCCGATCGTCCAGGCCCCGCTCGCCGGGGCGGCGACACGCCCGCGCTGGTGGCCGCCGTCTCGGAGGCCGGCGGGCTCGGCTTCATCGGCGCCGCGTACTTGACGCCGGCGCAGATCGCCGAGAGCGCGCGCGATGTGCGCGCGCGCACGCGGCGGCCGTTCGGGATCAACCTCTTCGCGCCGCTGCCGGCGCCGGCGCCCGCCGATGCGGCCGCGGCGATCGCGCGCATCGCGCCGTATTACGCCGAGCTCGGGCTGGAGCGGCCGGCGCCGCCGTCGCTGCCGGCCGACACGTTCGATGCCCAGCTCGCCTCCGCGCTCGACAGCGGAGCCGCGATCTTCAGCTTCACCTTCGGCGTGTTGCCGCCGGGGGCACTCGAGGCCATCAAGGCGCGCGGCATGTTCGTGCTGGGGACCGCCACCACCGTGGAGGAAGCCGTCGCGCTCGAGCGCGCGGGCGTGGACGCGGTCGTCACCCAGGGCAGCGAGGCCGGCGGTCATCGCGGCACGTTCCTCGGCGACTTCGACAGCGGGATGGTGGGCACGCTGGCGCTGGTGCCGCAGGTGGCGGATGCGGTTCGCGTGCCCGTCGTCGCCTCGGGCGGGATCATGGACGGCCGCGGCGTGGCCGCGGCGCTCGTCCTCGGGGCCGCCGCGGCCCAGCTGGGCACCGCGTTCCTCACGTGCGAGGAAGCCGGCGTGCCGCCCGCCTACAAAGACGCCATCCTCGCTGGGCGCGAGGACGGCACGCGCACGACCCGCGCGTTTTCCGGGCGGCCCGCGCGCGGCATCGTCAACCGCTTCATGCGCGAGGTGGAGGGACGTGACGTGCTGCCGTTCCCCCTCCAGAACGCGCTCACGCGGCCGCTGCGCACGGCCGCGGCCAGGGCCAATCGCGCCGAGTTCCTCTCGCTGTGGGCGGGGCAGGGCGTGCGCATGGCGCGACGCCAGAAGACCGCCGAGCTGGTGGCGCGGCTGGCGACCGAGGCGGAGGCGGCGCTTGACAATCCCCGTCGGTCACGGTGACGAAATTCGTCACACGGAGTTTGGGCCCGTCATAACCAACTGATCTCGCTTGCGGAATTTGCCGGCGACCGTGGCATTGAAAATGTAATGGACGCTGCCCAGTCATAACGAGGCACCTTGGGGGCATCCAATGGGCAACAAGCGCGGCTTCACGCTGATCGAGCTGCTCATCGTCGTGGCGATCATCGGCATCCTGGCCGCGATCGCCGTGCCGCTCTACGCCAACGTGCAGGCGCGAGCGCGCATCTCCAAGGCGCAGGCCGACACGCGGGCCATCGCCTCGGCCATCAGCATCTTTTCGGCGCACTGCGGTGGTCTGCCGAACCCGGCCGTCGCCACGACGAACTGCCCGACGTCGACGTCAGCTCAGACCAACCAGCCGCTGTCGGGGGCCCTGCTCGTGCAGCAGAACAACGCCCAGGGTCAGCTCGGTGGCCCGTTCCTGAACTCGCTGCCGACGCTGCCCTCGGGCTGGACCGGCAGCGGTGCCTCGTACCGCTACGATGCGACAGCGGCGGGCACATTCCAGCTCTGCGGCTCGGGTGACTCGACGGCCGCCAACAGCAACGGCGGCGCGACCTGCCCCTGAAGCCCGCTTCGGTCTAACGTGGCACCCCGGCGGCCGGCCTTCCGGCCGCCGGAAGCATTTCCACGGTCCATCGCCTCGACCGACACTCCACGGCCGTCCCG
>JBKPRI010000106.1:0-22014 GCA_046734515.1 Candidatus Methylomirabilota bacterium
GGTCGACGCTGGTCGCGGCGACGACCACGACGTCGACCGCTTCTGCGCGCGTGCCGCCGAGACGCCGGACACGGCGGTCCTCGAGGACCGTGAGGAGCTTGCTCTGGAGGGCGCTGGGCAACAGTCCGATCTCGTCCAGGAACACGCTGCCGCCCTCGGCCGTTTCCAGCAGCCCGGGCTTGCGCTGGCGCGCGTCGGTGAAGGCCCCGCGCTCGTAGCCGAAGAGCTCGGCTTCGAGCAGCGTCTCGGGAATCGCGGCGCAGTTGATGTCGACGAACGGCTGACCGCGGCGTGGCCCGGCCTCGTGAAAGCTGCGCGCCAGGAGCCCCTTGCCCGTTCCCGTCTCCCCGAGGATCAGGATGACGGGTAGGTGGCGCGCGCCCGTCTGACGAGTCAGGAGCTGCGCGACCTGTTTGCGGATCGCCTCGATCTTCGGGCTTCGCCCCTTCAGTACGTCGAGCGCCACCGTCGGGCCTCCACCGCCGCCAACGCTATGGCCTCCAGTATGGGTGGGTCAAGAGCTGACCCTCGTTCTGACCCACCCCCCGGCAACTCGGATTGCAACTGGCCGATTTCGTTCGACCCCTCGTCTGGTGCGGGCCTTGCCTGGGAAGGAGCCCCGGAGAAACCATGCGAATCCCACAACCGGAGGCTCATCATGAGGTCACCACTCGCCTGGCTCATCGTCGTGATCGTCGCCGCCGCCGTCGCGTCGCGGCCAGGTCTTGCACAGCCACCGATCCGGATCGGGGTCGCGCTCTCGCTCACCGGTAAGCAGTACTCGGTACAGGGCGGCTACGCGCGCGAAGGATACCTGCTGTGTGAAAAACACGTGAACGCGCAGGGAGGCACCCTCGGACGCCCCATCCAGTTCGTGATCTACGACGATGGCTCGGATGAGAAGCGCGCCGTCCGCCTGTACGAGACCCTCATCGTGGAGGACAAGGTCGATGCGGTGCTCGGCCCGTACTCCTCCGCCATCACCGACGCCGTCGCCGATGTCACCGAGAAACACCGCAAGCTCATGATCGCGCCCATGGCCGCGACCACCTCGATCTGGGAGAAGGGGCGGAGATACCTCGTCATGATGCTCGCGCCCGGCGAAAGCGTCGGAGAGGGGCTCCTCGATCTCGCGGCGCGCAACGGGTTGAAGACCGTGGCGGTGGTCAAGCTCGACGGGCTCGTGGCGAACTCGATCGTGAGCGGGGTCATCGAGGGCGCCAAGCGGAGGAATCTCGACGTGGTGTTTTTCGAGACCTACGCGAACGGCACGACGGACTTCTCCCCGATCCTTAACCGAGCGAAGGCCGCCCGGCCCGACGTCCTGGTCGCGGCGTCGGTTCGTCTCGATGACCTGGTGGCGATCACTCGCCAGATGAGGGAGGTCGAGCTCGACGTCAAGATGCTCGGCAGCCTTCCGTATGGGCTGCTTCCCGATTACGCTCGGCAGCTCGGAAAGGACGCGGAGTTCGTCTACAGCGGCTCGTTCTGGGAGAGCGGCCTTCCGTACCCGGGAAACCAGCAGTTCGTCGCGGCGTATATGAAGGAGTTCAACCGAACGCCAGCCGTGCAGTCGGCGGGTGCGTACGCGGGATGCCAGCTCCTGGTGGAGGCGATGCGACGCACCGGGAGCCTGGATTCCGACAAGCTGCGAGAGGCGATGCTGAAGGTTCGGACCAGGACCGTCCTCGGTGACTACGCGGTGGACGAGCGCGGGTTCCAGGTCGGTCACAAGGCGGTCACCATCCAGTGGCAGGAGGGCAAGCAGGTGGTGGTCTGGCCGGATGAGCTCGTGAGTGGGAAACTTCGGTTCCCGACCCCCGCATGGAGCCAGCGATGAGCACCGCCAATCTAAATTGAGCGGTACGTCAGAAACGCGTCCGATCCGTGCCTCTGTACAGGATCCGCGCCTGCCGGTCGCTGATCTCGGCGTGCCGCGCCAGCATGTCGGGGGAGAGATCGGCCGTCGGCCGAGGCTCGAGGTCGAAGTGGCCGAAGGTGTCGCGGCCGCGCACGAGCGTGGCGCTGTCGCGGACGTCCGACAGCTGCCGCACGCGGGTGGGGACATACCGGATCGCGAAGCCCACGCGGCGATCCCCGGAGGCGTTCGGACGAGAGCCGTGCACGAGCAGGACGTGGTGTAGCGACATCTCGCCCGCCTCCAGCACGATGTCGACGGCCTCACGCTCGTCCACTTCGACGGCGATCTCCTGTCCGCGCGAGAGCAGGTTGTCGGGATGAAACGTGTCGACGTGACGCGCCTGATGCCGATGGCTGCCGGGCATGACCTGCATGTTGCCGTTGCGCGGCGTGCTGTCCGTGAAGCCGACCCACGCGGTCACAACGTCCGGCTCACTCAGTCCCCAGTAGGTCGCGTCCTGATGCCAGGAAACGTAGCCCGCGCTGCTCGCCTCCTTGGTGAAGAAGGAGCTGTTCCAGCACAGGATGTCCGGGCCGATGACGTCCTCGACGGCGTCGAGGATCGCGGGATGCCGAACCAGGTCGGCGAGCCAGGTCAGGAGCAGGTGCGGCTTGATGCGGAAGATGCCCCTTAGAGGCCCGCCAAGCTCGCGCTCCACGGATTCGAGTCGCTCCCGACAGCGCGCCGCCTCCGCGGTGGTGAGCACGCGGATGGGGAAATAGTAGCCCGCTTCCCGATACTGCTGGATCGCCGTCGCCGCGAGTCGCTTGCCCACGCGATGATTTCACATCGGACTGTGGGTGGCCGTCAATGGGGCCGAAGTGCTGGTCACAGCCGTGTCCGCGTGGCCCATGTTGCCAGCCATCGCCACACCGACACCGTTCCGGCGACGCCATTCGGCATGAACCGCATCGAGAGCACGAGGATCGCCCCGAACACCGGATGGACGAGGTCGCGCGAGACCATGCCGGCGATGTCCGGCCAGAACTGGAGGAACAGTCCCCCCGCCACGACGCCCCACACCGATGTCATGCCGCCGACCACCGAGCCCACCAGAAGGAGGATCGAGAGCCAGTAGGTGAAGCTCTCGGGTGCGATGAAATCGAGAAGGAGCGCAGCGAGCGCGCCGGCGACGCCCGCGTACGCCGCCCCCACCCCGAAGGTCAGAGCGGTGTAGCGCGTGATGTCGATGCCCATGGCCCGCGCGGCGCTGGCGTGGTCGCGCATGGCCCGGATCGCGCGGCCGGTTCGGCCGGCGACCAGGTTGTGGGTCATCCATAACAGCAGGGCGAGGATGCCGAGCGTCACGAAGTACCACCATTGGTCCGGGGTCACCGGCAGACCCAGGGGAGCGCCGGGCCGATCCAGGTAGAGCCCCTGCGCGCCACCGGTCCAGGGGCTCACATAGCTGGTCTTGAGCATTTGAGGCAACGCCAGAGCCAGGGCGAATGTCGTGAGGGCGAGGTAGAAGCCGACGAGCCGGGTCACGACGCGTCCGAAGACGTATCCGGTGACCAGCCCTACCAGTCCCGCCGCGAGGATCGCCGCGTACGCAGACACACTCCAGTGCCGCATCAGCACCGCGAGGGTATACGCGCCCAGCCCGTAGAACGCGCCGTGACCGAGCGAGATCAACCCGGCCTGTCCGGCGATCAGGTTGAGGCCGAGGATGGCGATCGCGTTCGTCGCCGCGAAGGCCAGCTGGTAGGTCCGGAAGTCCCACATGAAGAATGGGAGCGCGAGCGCGCACGCGGCGAGCGCGAGCACGGCGAGGCGGCGAAGCTCCATGGCGCTTTATAATGCGCCGCACCAGAAGAGATCGAAGTCGATGATTGTCGGTGTCCCGAGGGAGACCGTTTCCGGCGAGAAGCGCGAAATGTTGCCGGGCTGGATGCCCGAAGGGTGCGGGGCGGGATCCGCGGGCGCGCGTCAGCGGACCGATGCTGGGATCAGCGAGACATCCGGGCCGCGGGCTGGCGGAGCGACGCCGCCAGTTCGCGGGCCTCGGCAACGCGTTGAGCCGCGCCGGCATTGCTGAACACGGTCACCGCTTCGGTCAGGTGCGCCTGGGCCGCGTCCCAGTCACCCCGTGTGGCGAGCGCCTGCGCCAGATCCAACCGGGTCCGTGCCGCCTCGAACACCGCTTGTCCGGACAGGAAGGTGGCGAGGGCCCGCGTGAAATGTGCCTCGCTTCTCGTCGGGTCGCCGGACATCCGCGCAATGCGCCCGAGCGCGCGTTCGGCGAGGCCCACCAGGAACGGAGCGCCGTCGGCCTGTCCGCGCTCGAGCCCTTCCTGCGCGAGCCGCATGCCGGTCGACAGGTCGCCGGCCCGCGCAGACGCATCGCCAAGCTCGGCGAGGGCCCGCGCTCGAGTAACGCTGGCTGGGCGGCTCTCGAGCACCTGGCGAAAGGCGTCGATCGCGCCGACGGTGTCGCCGCCCTCGAGGTGCGCATAGCCCAGCGCGAGCAGGGCCAGGCTCGTGGCGATCGGGTCGGCCGACGCCTCCTGTGCCTCCCGGGCGAGCCTCAACGCCTCACCGGCTTCTCCGTACGCCACGTAGACGAGAGCCGTGATGTATCGAGCGAACGCGCGGAGTCTCCGATCGCCGGCCAACTCGGCGACCGCCGCACACTGGTTCGCGCTCTCCAGGCCAGCCTCCAGTCGTCCGCTGACCGTGTAGGCCCACGTGAGGCTCCAGTAGCACAGCGCGAGCCAGTGCCGCGTGCTGGGAGGCTCCAGGAATGAGAGCGCCCGCGTGCCCTGCTCGATGGCGTCGGTCAGGGCACCCAACGCGATGCTCATGAGTGACAGCGCATAGAGACCTTTGCCGATCCGACCGTTGTCGCCGGCGCGCTGCCCCTCGCGGATGGCCATCTCCGCGGCCTGGCGGCCGTCGACGTATCGGCCGACCGATTGATAGGCGATCGCGAGACGAAAGTAGCAATCGGACGAGAGCCCGGAATTCCCCACGCGCTCTCGGCAGGCCGCGTGATCCTGCATGATCTTCAGCACCTCGGGGTGCTGTCCGGCCAGCGACAGCACGAAACACTGCCGCAAGGCCAGCTCGAGCTGACGCTGGTCGCGCATCTGCGCCGGCAGGGAGGCGGCGGCCACCGAGGCCTGCCGCAGGACCTCGAGGGCGGCGTCGAGAGCATAGCGTCGGGTGGCGACCTCGGCGAAACGTTCGAGGTAGACCAGGGCACGCTCCGGCTTTGCCGCCTTCGAGAAGTGATGGCCGAGCTCGTCCGCGACCTCGTCGAGTGACCCCGCGTGCAATGACTCCAGCGCCTCGGCGACCGCCCGGTGGATCACGAGGCGCCGCGCCGGCACCAGGTCGTCGTACACGACCTGGCGAACACGATCGTGCGACAGTTCGAGCTGGTCACCCACGGTCTCGAGCACGCGCCGCCGCACGAGCTCCTCGACGGCGGTCGCGGCATCCGTCTCCGCCAGTCCGACGCTCTCGGCCAGAAGTCTGAAGCTGCAGGGGCGACCGATGACGGCCGCGGCGGCGACGGTGCGGCGGGCGAGCTCGGAGAGTCGGGCCACCCGCTCGCTCACCGCCCGCCGAACTTTCTTCGGGGTGAATCCGGGACCGAGGGGCTCCTCGCGCAGCGCGCGCACGGTCTCGACGATGACGAATGGGTTGCCCTCGCTCAGCGCCCACAGCTCGTCCGCGAATTTCTCGATGACCGTTCCGTCCCCGCGGACGCCGCGCAGCGCTTGCGCCAGGATCAGCGACTCGTCCCGATTGAGCGCGCCGAGCGCGATCTCGTCCAGCTTGCCCGCGGCGCGCAGCTCGCTCAGGGCGCGTTGCAGCACGGACGTCTCGTCCACTTCCTCGGTGCGCACGGTGCCGACGATCAACACCGGCATCGACCCCAGCCGCCGGCCGAGGAAGGCCAGGAGCCGAGCGCTCATGGCGTCGGCGCACTGCAGGTCCTCGAGAATGATGACCAGGGGCGCGTTGTCGCTCAGATGCTGAACGAGCTCGTTCAACGCCTCGAACAGGAGCGCGTGCTCGTCCGCCGTCGTCGTGTGCGGCCGATCGTCCGGGCGCCCGAGCTCGGGAAAGAGACGCACCAATGAGCCGCATGCACCGGCACTGAGCCGAGCGCACGTGTCGGCGGCGAGGGCCGGGGCGTTTCCACGCAGCGCATCCACCCAGGGGCGAAACGGCAACGCTTGCTCGGTCTCGTGACACGAGGCGCCGACGATCTGCAGGCCACGGCTCGCGACCTCCGCGGTGAACTCCTGGATCAGGCGCGTCTTGCCGACGCCGGCCTCGCCGTTCACCACGGCGATGCGCACGCCGGCCTCGAGCGCCTGCTCGAGGGCCCGGTGCAACGCCGCCAGGTCGGGGCGGCGCCCGACGAGCACGCTCTCGACGCGATGTCGTCGAGCATCCTGAATGGCCAGGGCGGGATCCATCGCACGCGTCGGACGCGTCCCCGCGGCGCCTTCGCCGCGCACGATCTCCCGATACAGCGTTCGCGTCTCCTCGTCGGGCTCGGCCCCGAGCTCGCGCTGGAGCGCGCCAACGCAGGTTTGATATTGCTGGAGGGCGGCCGCCCGCCGCCCCTGCCGGAGGAGCAGCCGCATCAGCGCGCGATGCACGGGCTCCTGCAGGGGATCCAGCGCCAGGATCCGCTGGGCCGTCCGGACGGCCGCGTCCAGGTCATCGGCACGCATGTGCTCGCGCATGAGCTTGACCATGGCCTCGAGCGCCAGCTCGTGGAGCCGCTCCCGCTCCACGACGCGCCACTCCTCGAAGGGCGCCTCGTCCACGCTGAACCCGTCCAGGAGGTCGCCCTTGTAGAGCGCGGCTGCACGCTCGAGGGCCTCTCGGCTCCCCTCTGCCAGCGCCGACTCGAACGCCGCGACGTCCACCATCACCGCGGCCGGCCTGAGCGCGAACGTGTCGTCCTGGGTCAACAGCGCGGGGGGCTCTGAGTTCGCGAGACTCCGCCGCAGGGTCGACAGCGCCTGGCGGAAACTGTGCTTGGCCTGGGCCTCCGCGGTGTCGCCCCACAGCAGCGCCGTGAGCTTGTCCCGGGAGTGGAAGCGACCGGCAGGCAGGGAGAGGTAGGCCAGCAGGGCCCGGGCCTTCTTGGTAGGTAATACACAGGGCTCACCCGAGAGCTCGCGGATCGAAATGCCCCCGAGCAGCTCGATCTGAAACCCGGTCGTACCCACCCCGGCCATGCCCACGAGACATACCACGAGCCCCCCGGCGCGGGCCAGGCACTTCAGTCGTTCCCTGCCCTTCGCCGAAGCTCTTCTTCGCGCCCGCTGTCCAAGGCGCGCAAGGCCGATGGGCCGGCGTCGGCTCGTACGACGCCGGCCACGGCGCTGGCGCTAGTGGAAACAGGCTCGGCCGGTTATCACCTATTAGACTCGTCGTGGCCTTGGCGGATGGGCTTCATGTCCTCCGGATCGAGCTGGACGCCCTGGGGCTTGGGGCCCTCGGGAAGTGGACGTTGCTTCACGAGAACCTTGGTCGGCTTCTGCGCTGCCGCCGCCTGGGCCGCCTGGGCCCTCGTCATGGCGGCTGCCTTCTCCTTCGCTTTCGCGATCGCCCGATCTCGGTTGTCCTCTTTCAGTTCCGCGTGCCAGAGCGCGATCGACCGCTCGAGTTGCTGAAGCACGGGATCTCGCCAGACCATTCGATAACCTCGGGCATTGGGATGCATTGTTCCACTGGCGTCACCCTGGATCCACAATGCCTGGCCCAGTGTGTTGAAAAACGGGACCTCGCAGTTGCAGATGCCGTGGTCGACCGATCGCTGTGAAATGTCGACGAGGTCCCAGCCATACTTCTCGGCGGCCTTCTTCACTTCTTTGTTTAGCGGTACGAAGACCGAGTCGCGAAGGAAGACCATGTCGGTATCCGTGATCTGTCGCTCAAGCGGCCCCCAGCACAGGCCCTGGGATTGCGGCGAACACAACTTCCCGTTCTTGTCCGTCAACGGATTCGGGTAGTTCATCCACACCACACGCCCCACCGAGAACCCGTAGAACTCGCTCTTAATCTTGGCATCGATGGTGTCGTAGCCACCGGCAAGACCACTCAGACCGTCGCGCACCTGAGCCTTGACCGTCTCGTCCTTGCTGATGTCGCTAATGAACGCTGTGAACCCAGACGTCGCGATCGGGGCAAAACCGACGTCGTTGCCGCCCCCATCCGCGAGCAGGATGTCGACAACCTTTCTGTTATTGTCCTTGAGCCAGTTCGCGATCTGCAGGAACTGTGCGGGCTCACTGCTCCCCACTCCACCGATGACTGATGGGCGAATCCGCGCCTCCGTGAACTCGAAGAGCGTTGCTCCGGAGCACGTCACGTTGACATACCGTATCGCCCATTCCGGGTGCTTCTCCTTGAGTCGTTCGAGCCCCAGAGCGCCACCGCTCCTCTTGGAGCGATGGCATTCCTCGTTGTCCCATCTCGCGGCTGCGGCCTTACCAGGGCCGGCCTCGTTCGGGGCGCCTTCGCCGGCCGCATACGAGTCGCCGATGTAAGCGATGATGAGGAAACGCGGCATGTCGAATGAACGTACCGGACTGTTGATCGTCAGGGTCGTCGTCGCGCCGGTCGGAACGAAGTCCTCGGCCCACGCGTAAAACACCTTGGTGTGGCTTGGGTAGACCTTACCTCCCGCCCCTGGATGATCCCTGTGCGGGAAGATGAATGTCGCCCGCGCGGTTCCGTTCCGCAGATCCTGCAAGGCTGCTCTGCCCGTGGAATACGTCGCCGGATTTCGCTTGCGTATGTCGAACGCGTTCTGAACGGCGTCCTGGTTGTCGGAGAAGACGACGGAGACTGAAACCTTGTCGAGCCGAAGGCCCTTCAGATCGAGGATCGCAGTGGCCATGCGCTCTCCGGGGTATCTCGGCTCTTGGAACGCCGAGAAACTGGCCCACGCCGTCGTGCTCCCGACCATGGATCCGATCAGAGCGACAAGAATCGCCGCCACACGCAGTCGCGTGCACCACCATACCGACGAGCTCGCATGCTGGTTCATGATTTCACTGGCCTCCAAGCTATTCAGGGATTCGTCTGGTCGCTTTTGAATATGACGCTGAAGGGTTTCGGGCCGTGATCGACGCATCACCGGCAGGCGTTGCTTCGCTCGCGCAGCCAGCGCTGACCGTTGAGGAAGGTTTTCTCGCCGTCATAGCGCACGGGCCAGCGAAGCTCACCGCCGCCGTCGACCGTCAGAAGCAGCACCGCGGTGTTCTGGGTGAGCGATTCGAGGCTCCAGCGGCCGCGGGTGCCGCTGCGACCACCGCTGGAGCCGCTCGCGCCAGGCACGTTCATCGTGACGAGACTTTCCCCGGAGTAGAGAAAGCGTCCGTTCGGACAGAGGTGCAAGACGCGATGGCTCGCCATGCCGCCACCGCCACCTCCCGAGTTGTAGCGTGAGAAATAGTTCAGCGCTTGGCCGCTGAGCCGGCTCGACCACGCTTCGGCCACGCCGGGGGGAGCCGACGTGATGGCTGGAGTCCCCGCCGACGCCGGCGGGGAAAAGCTGGTCGAGGCCCCGAGAACTTCCAACAGCGAGATGTACGACCGCTCGTTCTTTGCCGGGCCCGCGAAGAAGAAGATCACGCTATTGTGGGCCGGACCGAGCGCGGCCAACGAGCGGCCCACATAGACCTGATTCTGATAACGGTGCGCAATCCACGAGCCGCGGACGGCTGCCTCGCCGGACGGGCGGAGCACCACACCGTCCCCAAGGTCCTGGGGTTCGTTGAGGGTGGCGATCACCTGAGCTGCCGTTACCCCTGTCTGCACGATGACGATCCCAAGTCCCTCCATGGTGCTGGAGCCGAGGACCACCACGTGATGTGGGGTGTCGCGGGCGAGCCGGCCGATCCACTCGGGAGGAATCACGAAGGACGCGCCGGCCGTCGAGAACTCGACTCTGGTGCCACCGGCGTAGCTCTGAGTCGGTTGGGCCTCCTGCGCGCTCGCATGGCCGGCCCACACGGCGAGCGCGACTGTCAGAAGAGCCGTGTAGTGCACCGTGCGCTGGCGCATCACGGAGTCTGCGGAGAGAAGGGACGGGCCTGGTGCAGTGTCACGGTGACCGTTTCTATCTCACCGCTCGAAATCTCCAGCGCCAACTTTCCTGGTTGAAACCCTCGGGCACTGGCGACGAGGAAATGGCGCCCCAGCGGCACATCGCTCATGACGAACTGGCCCCGGGCGTTCGTCGACACTTGCTTGCCGCCGACGGCAATGACAGCGCCCGAGACCGGCGCGCCGTTGTCAGCTCGCACCACGCCGCGAACGACGGCTAACCGCTGGGGTGGTGGCGTGCTTCGGGCGATGGACCCCGCTCCGAGGTGGCCGGCGGTTCCGGGTGGCAGCGTGAGCAGGGGAGGTGACGTGCCGGCCTGCGGCGGCTTGCTGGTGCCGGCCGCCGGCGGGTTCTCAGACGGCTTGATCCCGCTCCCAGGCACTGTCACCCGGGGCAACGAACTGGACGGCATGCCGGGCGTGGTGCCGGCGACGACTGGTGGTTGCTTGGGGGGAGTGATCGTCCACCATTGCCCTGGTACTGGCGTCCGACCGGCGGGCCGTTCCGGGGACTTGCCCGAGTCGCCCGTCCCGGGCGTCTCGGAAGGCTTACCGGCGACTGGTTTATCGCCGGGACGATCGCTGCCGGGTAAACGCAGCCGTGGTGCGTCGATGACGATCCGCGGCGTGGGAGACTGCGGCGGCGTTGCGGTTGTCGGTGGTGGGGCACTCGGCGGAGTCGAAACGACCGGCGGTGGCGGCGTGGACGGCGGTGTGGCGACGACCGGCGGTGGCGGCGTGGACGGCGGTGTGGCGACGACCGGCGGTGACGGTGTGGACGGCGGTGTGGTGACGACCGGCGGCGCGGGTGCGGACGGCGGAGTGGATTCGACCGGCGCTGATGGTTGGGGCGGCGCCGACGGGACGAACGGCTGCGCTCCCTGCACTGTGCCCTGATCGAGGGGCGGCACCATCCCCGCTTGTGCCGGCACGTCGGCCGCCGGGGAGCCCGACGAGAAAGACTCCTGGCCTCCCGAGCCTTTGTTCCCACCCATCAATCCCATGGACTGCGCCATCTTGAAGATCTTCTGAACGAACTGCAGCGCCGTCTCCAGCCCCTCCGACTGCGGAGATGCTCCCGCTGCATCTTGACCTGGGGCGCCGCCAGGCAATCCACCCGGAGCCAGCGGCAGTGGGGATACCTCCGCGGACGACGGGGGAGGCGCCGTCACATCGGCGGACGACGGTGGAAGTGACGCGGCGCTCGACACCGGCGTCGCATCGGTTGCGACCGGCGCGGAGGCCACGAGCAGCTGCTGCAGTTGCTGACTCAGCGCGGAGATCTGCTGATCCTGTGCGCTGACGTCGCACGAGCCGGCGCGAATGGCGGCCTCTCGAGCGTCCAGCGTCGACTCGAGCTGGCCGATTGCCGCCTGAACTTCGGCCGCGCCGCCCCCGGCCGACATTAGTTGTGTCTTGAGCCCTTGCAACGAGACGCGAAGGTCGGCCTGCGAACCAGGTCCCGTCAAACTCGCGCAGGGCACGGCGACGTCGCCGGCCTGAACGGTGCCGCCCGGTTGGAGCTGCACCAGCGCCCGGCCGTCGCGCACGTCGAGCACCGAGCCCTCGCCGACCTGGGCGCCGCTGCCGTCGGCCCGCCGGAATCCCAGCTTGGCGCCCGGCTGCAGATCCGGCAACGTGGTCCCATCGACGACCACACCTTCCGGCACGACGCCGAGCACGCTGGCCGCCTGCCCGAACGCCTGCGACAGCAGGCTCAGCGTGAGGAGACCGGAGGTCGCGATAGAAATCCATCGCGCCCCCGGCTGTCGGGACATCACTTTTCGTCCTCCTTGTCCTGCGCTTCGTCACGGACGTCCTCGACCCGCCGCGTCTTGGCCGCCGTCTCCCGGGCCTTCTGCAGAGTCTCCGCGGAGAACTTCGGCCTGGATTCGACGACCGCGCGCTCCACCACCGGCCGCTGGCCCACGCGAGCCTTGGCGGCGGCCGCCTCGGTCTTCCGTCGCGCCTTTTCCTTGGCCATCTCCTTGGCGTGTTCCTTGGCGTAGTCCTTGCGAATCTTGAGGATCTCCTTCTCGAGAGCATCGAGGACGACCGGCAGATAGATCTTCTCGTGCCCGCGCCGGTTGGGATGCATCGTGCCGAACGGATCGTTCTGCTCGAGCAGCGACGCCCCGATGGTGTTGATGTAGGGAACATCGCAGTTGCACATGCCGTGGCGCTGGGACTTCGCCGGCCCGTCCTCGAGGAAGACCCATCCCGATTGGGCGAAGCCGCGGACCGTGTCCCGGATCGTGTTGTTCATCGGGGTGAGGATGCTCGTGAAGGCGTACTGGAACTCGGCCTGGTTGTTGAGCGCTTCGACGGGGCCCCAGCTGGCCCCGTAGAGAGTGAACGCCTTGCCGCAGGCCACGCCGTCCTTGTCACGGGTGGGGTCGGGATAGGCGGTCACCAGCACGCGGTCATAGTCGAAGTTGGCGTCGAAGATGTCCTTGAGCTCGTCGTAGTTCTTCGGAATGTTCTGGCGGATGTCGATGGCCACGTTCTCGCGCGCCCGCCGGGCGTTGCCGTCGTTGGCATCGACCAGGTTGCCGGGCTCGATCAGGAACATCGTCACCAGCGGCCCAAAGCCGACGTCGTTGCCGCCGATCGAGATGATGGCGATGTTGAGCTGCTCGAAGCTATTGCGATCGAGCCACTCCTTGACCTGCTCGTACTGGGGCTTGACCCGGGTGGGAAAGTCCTCGTGCTCGAAGAAGCCCTTCTTCTTCTGGCTGCGGGTGATGCCGTCGAGGACGCCGGCCCCGCTGCAGGCGACGTTCACGAACGCGATGGCGGTTTCCGGATGGGCCCCCTTGTAGGCCTTCACGGCCTTGGCCTGCCCGCTGTTGCTGGAGCGATGGCATTGCTCCCCGGTGCTGCCCCACTTCGGCCCCGAGGCATACGGCGCGCCCTCGCCACTCGCATAGGAATCGCCGAAGTTGGCGATCGTGAGCTTGTCGGGCATCCGGAACTCCACGACCTCACTGGCGACCTGCGTGGTGCCCTTCCGCTTGATCCACTTGTAGTAGAGCTTCTTGCCGCCCTTGATGTCCTGAGGGTTACGATCCGTCGGGTTGGGCGTGTGATGATCGGCGTGAGGAAAGATGAAGCTGACCGTCATGACTCCCGTGCTGTCCACCGAGCCGGTCTTGGCCTTGCCATGAGGCACGTTGCCGCCGACCTGCCCGTTGACGACAGCGTCGCGACTCTCGGCGTACACGACCCAGCCTTCGACGTTGGCGGTGGTCTCGCCGGGCTGCAGCTTGATCCTGGCGGTCATGCTCCGATCGCCCGGACCGTACGGATGATCGTCGACTGAGACGAACACGGGCGAGGGCGGCACCTGCGCGCCGGCGCCCGACACCAGGAGCACGAAGAGCACGAACGGCATCCACTGAAAGGCTCGTCGGATGATCATGGTCTTCTCCATCAGTGAACGACCTGGATCCGCTGCGCTTTCTGGGTACCCACCACGCTGTGAAGGTCGGACGGCAACGGCCTGACGGCGAGGCCTGGCACGGTTCTGAACGTGGGCGGCTTCATCCCGGTTACGAAGAGGCGCTCGGCGTTGGCGGCCCGCACGCCGGCCTCGTCGAACTTGTTACGGACGGCCTTGAGCTTGTCCTGGTCGAGGAACGCGCGCTTGCCGGCATCGAGCGAGGCGGCGATCGCGCTCGCGCGGTCCCGGCCGAGATCCGCGATGTCGTCGATGATGTCCTTGATCTTGTCGAGGTTCAGCGTGGTCAGGTGGGCAGCGGTCTTGCCCAGGTCTACCTGGTAGGCGGGGACGCCCCAGAGGGTCTCGTAGATCTGCTTGTCGCGACGGTTGAGCTTGGCCCAGCGCTCGGTCGCTTCGTCCTCGGCCGCTTTCAGCGCGCGCCCGGACTGGCGATAGACGTTGTCGGCGACCTTGCCGCCATCGACGAGGAGCGCGGTGGCCGCGGTCAGCTCGGCCATCGCCTTGATGGTGTCGCCGCCCATCTTGAGCGCGAGGTCCTGATACATGTTGTAGCAGGTGAACATCGTCGACACGTTCCGCTGCATCTGGTCCAGCAAGTTGCTGGCGAGGCGGCCGGTGGCCGGCGCGACTTTCCCGCTCACGATGTCGAAGGACTGGTCGGTCGTCTCCACGATGCGATTGAGGCTGCCTTCGATGACCTTGAGGCTTGGTTGAGCGTCCTTGCCCAGGGCCTGGGCGAGCTGGGCGAGGGCCTGGCCGGCCCGCACGGTGTTGTCGATGGAGCTCTTGAGGCTCTGGGCCAGCTGGACGCTCGTCGTCACGAACTTCTCGATCTTCTGCGCGTACTCGGCGAGCTTGGCGCCGCCCTGTGCGGCGGCGGTGCAGGTCGGGGTGGCGACGAGGCCGGCCACGGCCGGCCCGATGGTGCCCACCGGAATTCCCGCCGCCACCGCCCAGCAGCCGCCTCCGAAGGCTGGCGCAGTCTCGGGACAGCTGGCGGAGCCTGCGGCGGTGGCGCCGCCGCCCGCGCTGAGGTCCGTGATGCCCTCGATGAGCGCGGTCGTGCAGGCCGAACAGTTGCCGAGGAAGGGACCGACGGAAACGGCCATGTCGGCCCCGGCCGCCACCGTCCCCGTCACGTCGAGGGCCGCGACCTTGTTGAGATCGGCATAGATCGTGTCGGCTGCGCGCTTGAGCGCGTCGAGCTCTTTCTTGGCGCTCGCTCCCGCGTTGGCCGCGGCCACCGCGATCTTGCCGGTCTCCTGGGCGATCTTGAGGGCTTCGGGCACGGCGGGACCGAGCGCGCCGATCGCTTGTCCGACGTTCTGGGCGATCCCGCCCACCATGGCCATGTTCTGTCCCTGCTGATCGAACCAGGCCTTGAGATTACGGAGCGCGGCGGCCGAGCCGCACACGTTGTGCTTCAGGACCGTATCGACGTCCCTGGCCAGCTGGTTGGGATAGCGAGCGACGCGGTTGTAGGTGGCAATGGACTGGGGGTTATAGGCCCCCCGCATGGTGACGTTCGTGAAGTCGGTGAGGTCACGCTTGACGTCGTTCACCATCTTGGTGGCGGAGCGCGACAGTTGCTTCTGCTCATCGTGAAGCTTCTCGATGGCGTCGCACGCCTGGTTGCCGAACTTGGTCGGCTTGCCAGCATCGTCTCCGAAGGGAGGGGCGCCGGCGCAGCGATCGAACACGTTCTGATCTCCGACCCGGAAGGGACACCGACCTTCCCCGTCCGAGCGGGCGCTACACGCGGCTTCGGCGGTGGGGGACAAGGACGCGCCGATGCCCAGCACAGCGACGCTCAAGACTGCAACGGTCAACCAGCGTTTCACCATGATCCGGCCCTCCTGGAGTCGTGGATGCTCGTTCAACGGCGTCAATCGTCGTCCGTCAGCACGGGGATGAGCGCTCGGAGGGCACGCTGCCGGGCCAGCTTTGCCCGCTTGAGCGCCTCCTTCTTCGAATCCGTCGGAGCCGGGGGCAGAAAGTCCGCCCGGCGCAGAAAGTCTTCCCAGAGGATTTCGGAGGCGTACTGGGCGACTTTGCGGGCGTAGGCGTGATTGAGGTGCGAGGGATCCTTGTCGGGCTCCGCCGCATCGTCCTTGTTCAAGCCCGGCACGTCCTTGTATCCCCAGTGGCAGTAGTCGAAGCCGGCCGGCAGGGCCTCCACGCAAAACGTCAGACTCAGATGCGGCACCGAGTCGACGAATCCCGTCTGCAGCCGGGGGAACTTGGGTCCGAGGCTGGCCTGAAGGGTCTTGAGGTTCAGCGCGAAGCCCGCGCGCAGATCCCTGAGGAACGGGGCGAGCTGAGGATCCGTCCGCGCCGGCTCGCCGGGGAGCGGCTCGCCGCAGATCGCGTGCCGCCCTCGACTTCCGCAGGGCGGGCCGTTGCGGTCATTGAGCAGCTCGACGAAGTTGGCGTGGGCGATGAAATCCTGGGTGGTGTGGAACGCGTGCCCGAGGTTTTGCCAGGCGAAATAGGCACGAACTTCCGCCTCCAGCCTTTGCAGACGTCGGACGTCGGCCTGGAATTCCTCGTTGTCGGGTAGCATCCGATCCAGCCGGGCAAAACAGTGGCTGGTCAACGGCCGGCAGTAGCGCGTGTCGCCGGGGGGATCGAGGAGTGCCCGGAGATCGGCGCGGAGATTCACCAGCATGTCTTTCTCCACGCCATGGGGGTCGGGCATGGGATTGACGAGCAGGCGGATGCTGTCGGCGCGAACCACCGTCGCCTTGGCCAGCAGCTGAGCCTGGGGACAGGCCGACTCCCCCAGGACGTTGCAGGCGCGGTTCAGGCCGAGCGCGAACAGCGTCTCCGCGATGTCGTCCAGAATCCCTTGCAAGGTGTCGTGGCGGGGATTCCAGAATTCGTCGTTGTCGCGAGCGTCGGCCACCGCGGCGTCGCGGAGCTGGCGGATCAGATCGAAGCTGTCACGAAAGCCGCCATTGGTCGTGTTGGCGTTGTTCACGTGATAGACGTTGGCGAATTTGTGCGTGGGACCGTCCGCATTCTCATTGCCGCGTACGAGGTGGCGAACCAGGCGGGCCGAGACGTCATCGGTGACGTGGTCCACGGCAGCGGCGGTGATCTGCTCGTGCACGGCCTCGCCCAGATGCAGGTCCTTCCCGAGGCCCAGCAAGGCCGGCGTGTCGAAGAAGGCTCCGGCATCGATGGAGAAGGAGGCGACGCGTGGCGCGAGACACAAGGCCAGCGCGAGTACCGCCCCGGGAACGATCCATCGCTTCGGTGTCATGAACGCCGCCGGCCTACTGCACCAACAGGCTGATGGTCTGGATCAGGCGGCAGCTCCTGGCCGGACATCCCATCCGCTCGCCGCTGACGTCCGTGGGAATGAAGCCGATCTTGACTCGATAGCCAGCGACCTGGGCGCTCATGGCGACCCGTAGCACGCGGGAGGCGAACGCCGGATCGTCCACACCGACGGCGAAGAGGGAGACCTCTTCGAGGCCCTTGATCTGCACGGCCGTTCGGCACTGCACGGTGACGAGCGTCTTCGTGGTGAGTACCTCGGCCGGGGCGCACGCATGGCCGGGGAGCGGGACATGGAGGGACGGGGGCGGGATCGGGTGCCCGGACTGGCCCGGCGCAGTGATCGGTTGCGGCGGGACCGCCGGCGCGCGCGGGGCCACCTGCGCGGGCAGCCGTCCGGACGTGCCGCTCGGGGCGGCTTGTCCGTTGGCCGACGCTGGCTGCCAGGGAAGCGTGGCCAGCGTCGCGACCCCGAGGCCCGCCGCGATCACCCTCATCCACACCACGCGCCCGCCGACTCGAGGTCGTTCAGACATGTGTTTCTCCTCTCCTCTCTGCCTGCCCACGGCGCTGCATGTGTTCGATGGCGTGGCCGAGTTCTTCCAGGCCATGGAACACTTGCTTCTCGCCCGTCTGGACGTGCTCCACGCGCCCGGTCAGCGCGGCGCGACCAAGGATGCGGACCACGAAGACGTCGGCGCGGAGCAACTCGACTTCCTCCTCGGTCAGGTCACGTCCTCCTCGCGCGCAGAGAACGACGTCGGCGTCAAAGGAACGTCAAAACGAGACGTGACAGCCGCGGCCGGTTCTGCGCTTCGACGCGGTGGCGGGCGGCATAGCGGCCCCTTTGCCCGTTGCGACGAGGACGTGCGTGAGGTGTGAACCAACGCTTTTCTTCACTGTCGACAGCGGCTAGTATTCGGGGCGACCGCACGCTCGGTCAGAGAGGGCCGAGGTCATAGAGGCGTTACGAACCCCTTTTGGAGGGAGAAGCGATGAGAAGACTGGGAGCGTCGATTGCCGTGATCGCCCTGGCATCGACCACGACCGTTGCCTTCGCTCAGGGCGGTTTCAAGGCAATCAGCGAGGTTCTCACTGGATACGAGGAGACCCCGTCAGCAGTCTCGACCACCGGGAATGGAACATTCGCGGCGCGAATCAGCAACGATGCATCGAAAATCGACTGGCAGCTTAGTTACGCCGACCTCGAAGGCGCTGTCCAGCAGGCGCATATTCACTTTGGGCAAAAGACCGCGACTGGTCCCATCAGCGTGTTCCTCTGCACGAACCTCGGCAATGGTCCCGCCGGAACTCAGCCGTGTCCCGCACCGCCGGCAACGATATCAGGGACCATCGTGGCGGCGGATGTGACCAACCTGGCGAATGAACGAGGGATATCTGCCGGAGAGCTTGATGAGCTGATCCGGGCGATTCGTGCCGGAGTGACGTACGTGAATGTTCACAGCACGAGATGGCCTGGTGGCGAAATTCGTAGCCAGATCGACGGCAACCACAGCGAGGGCCACTGACAGGCCGCACCAGCCGACGGCAGCCCCCGTAACCACTTGCAGATGGACAGCCTCCTGGCCCACGCCAGGAGGCTGTCGCTGTTTTCCACACCCCGGCGCGTATCATGCTCGGCGCGGAGGGTTCATGACGACCATACCCGTCGACCAGGCCGTCGTTGATCTGCTATTGCGCTACGCAAAGCTCATCGTCGCGCGCGGCTATGTCCACAACTCACTGGGGAATCTTGCCATCCGTGTGCCCCACGCCGGTTTCCCCCACGGCATCGCCTACACCAAGCACGCCGAGGTCTCGCTGGAGGAGATGACCGCCGACAACGTCGTCATCACCGACATCCCGACCCCGCGGCTGCTCCACGGCACCCTGACGACCAGCGTCGGGCACAACCTGAATCGAGAGATCCTGCGCCTGCGGCCCGATATCGGCGCCGTGATTCACGTGCATCACGACGAGACCATTGCGCTCTTTGCCTCCGGTGCAGCCAAGGAGCTACGCGTCCTCTCGCTCGAGTTCCCGTACGTCATGGCCAAGCCCCCCTACGTCGTGCCCGCGCACCTCGACGTCGAGCAGGATGTGGGGCCGATCAAGGATGTCATCGAGCACACGAACAGCCTGATCATGGAGAATCACGGCGTCACCACGCTGGGGCGCACGGTGTCGGAGGCCTACCACCGTCTGAACACCCTGACCTCCGAGGTGCGCCGGAACATCGAGGCCCTACGGCTCGCCGCGCTCGCGCGCACCGAGGTCCACTACCTGGCGCCCGACGCGGTGGAGTGGATGTATCGCCACGCGGAGAGTGTCATCTATCCGTCACGCGACGCCACGCGGCGGCCGGCGGGCGGCGACCGGCTCGCGTGATCGTCGGGCCAGGGGGAATGCGATGAAGATCGGCATCTTCGTCACCAACCAGAATCCGCTCGGCGCCGACATGGTCTCTGCGCTCGACGAGCAGTTCGCCATGACGCGGCTGGCGCGCGACCGCGGCTGGGACGCCGTCGGCACGGGCCAGCACTATCTGAGCGAGGGCATGAGCCAGCTGCAGCTCATTCCCTTTCTCGCGCGCCTGGCGGCGGAAGCCGGCGAGATGACCGGCGTCGCCGGCGTGCTCCTCATCAACCTCCACAACCCGGTCGAGGTGGCCGAGTGCATCGCCTCGCTCGACGTCATCTGGCGCGGCAACTTCGTCTTCGGCGTCGGACTGGGCTATCGCGAGGTCGAGTTCGACGCTTTCAGGGTCCCGAAGGGGCAGCGGTTGAGGCGGTTCGAGGAGTGCCTGGAGATCGTCAAGCGCCTCTGGACCGAGGACAAGGTGAGTGTCGACACCGACGTCTGCCGGCTGGACAACGTGACCCTAACGTGCCGGCCCGTGCAGAAACCTCATCCGCCGATCTGGTTCGCGGCCAACAGCGATGCCGCCGTGCTCCGAGCGGCGAGGCTCGGCGACACCTGGTTCGTGAACCCGCACGCGACGATGGCCAGCATCACGCGTCAGATCGGCCTCTACCGCGAGGAGCTCGTGCGCCTGGGCAAGCCGCTCCCGCGTGTTCGACCGCTCATCAAGGAGATCTACTGCGCGAAGGACCGTCGGACGGCACTGGAACTCGCCGGACCGTATCTCGGTGCCAAGTACCGGGCGTACGCGTCGTGGGGCCAGGACGCGGTCCTGCCCGACGGGGACACGTTTCGCCAGCCGTTCGAGGACCTCCTCCGCGACCGCTTCGTGCTGGGAAGCCCCGAGGAATGCTACGAGCAGCTCCGGCCATGCTGGGAGGCCGCCGGGACGAACTTCCTGTTCTTCCGCACGCACTGGCTCGGCATGCCGCTGGCGCACGCGCTGAGCAGCATCCGGCTCATGAGCGACGAGCTGCTCCCGGCACTGCGGCAGGTGAAGAGTCCGTAAGCCCCTATGTTCACTGATTAAGTTGGTAGCAGCGATATTCCCTCTTGACGGTCTGATGAAACTAGTGTTTCCTCCAGAAACATAAAAGCAACCCCACCGAAACGGGGAGGAGACGCTGACATGCGCTATCAACTGAAGCAGATCCACTGCCGTCCCTGGATGCTGAGCGGGCTCTCGGTGCCGCTGATGGAGAGCCACTACGAGAACAACTACGGCGGCGCGCTCAGGCGCCTCAACGCCATCACCGAGCAGCTCGAGTCCCTCGACTTCGCGAAGGCGCCCGCCCATGTGGTCAACGGGCTCAAGCGCGAGGAGCTGGTCGCGCTCAACTCCACGCTGCTGCACGAGCTGTACTTCGCGAGCCTGGGCGGCGACGGGCAGTCCACGAAGGGCATGTCGGAAGTCCTGGCGCGCGACTTCGGCTCGTTCGAGCGCTGGAGCGCCGAGTTCCGGGCCATGGGTTACGCGCTCGGCGGCGGCTCGGGATGGGTCCTCCTCACATACGTGCCGCGCGACCGGCGGCTCATCAACCAGTTCGCCTCCGAGCACTCGCAGAACATCGCGAGCGGTGTGCCGATCCTCGCGCTCGACATGTACGAGCACGCCTATCACATCGACTTCGGCGCCAATGCCCGCGCGTATGTGGACACGTTCTTGCGCAACATCGACTGGCCGGCGCTCGAGCTGCGCTGGGAGGACGCGCAGGGCGTGCCCCCGCCGCGTCCGCTGCTGCAGCCGGAGTTCGGCGACACGGTGGGCATCGGCGTCGAGGAGGTCAAGGCGATGATGGCCTCGGGCCAGAAGGTGCAGGTGATCGACGTGCGGCCTCGGCACCTGGTCTCGCGCCAGCGGGATATCGCCGAGGGCGTTCAGTGGCGCGACCCCGAGCAGCTGAAGGACTGGATCGGCGAGCTCTCGAAGTCCGAGCCCGTTGTCGTGTACTGCGCCTACGGCTTCCACGTGGGCTGCAAGACCGCGACCAAGCTGCGCGAGGCGGGGTTCGACGCGAAGTACATGAACAGCGGACACTCGGGCTGGAAGGCGATCGGCCACCCGCTGCGCCTGAGCACCTGAACGGCTTCCTTCCCGACGGCCCTCGGCCCGGCCGGTACGCGCGGGTCGAGGGCATGCCGTTCGTCAGCCGACCACGAGATTCACGACCTGCCCCGGCACGTAGACGAACTTCCGCACCGCCTGCCCGGCCAGGCGCGCCGCGATCCCATCGGCGGCCAGCGCCGCCGCGCGCGCGTCCGCCTCGGAGGCGTCACGGGCCAGCTGGACGCGTCCGCGCACCTTGCCGTTCACCTGGACGGGGAGCTCGATCACGTCATCGACCGCGAGGGCCTCGTCCCACGCTGGCCAGGGCTCGTACGCGAGCGACGCCGGGTGGCCGAGATGCTGCCACAGCTCCTCGGCCACGTGCGGCGCGAACGGCGAGACGAGCAGGACCAGCGCCCGCACCGCCTCGCGCGGCATCGCGGAGAGGCGGGCGAGGTGGTTCACGAAGACCATGAGGGCCGAGATGGCGGTATTGAAGGCCATCGCGTCGATGTCGGTGGTGACCTTCTTGGTGGTCCGGTGGAGCAGCCGGCGCGTGGCGTCGGCCATCGCGTCCACGAGCGGCCGGCGACAGACGGCGTCGAGCCGGTCGCGGAAGCGCACCACGCCCTGGATCTGCGAGGTCTGCCACGGCTTCACGGCCTCGAGCGGTCCCATGAACATCTCGTAGAGCCGGAGCGCGTCGGCGCCGTACTCACGCACGATGTCGTCGGGATTCACGACGTTGCCCCGCGACTTCGACATCCGTTCGTTGTCCTCGCCCAGGATCGTGCC
>JBKPRI010000107.1:0-10780 GCA_046734515.1 Candidatus Methylomirabilota bacterium
GCGCAGGTGGCGCGCACACGGCTGGGGCTGGCCGAGGTGCTCGCCGAGTGTGGACGGAAGGACGAGGCGCGGCACGAGATCGCGGTGGCCCGCGAGGCGTTCATGCACATGGGCGCGCCCCGGCTCATCGAACGGGCCGATCGCCTCGTGGAACGGCTGGGGATCGCGCGGGACTGATCCGCCCCCGCGCTACGCGGTCTCTCGGCGCTCGCGCTCGCGGGTCTTGCGCTCGTGCATGTCGCGATCGGCGTCGCGCAGGAAGTCCTCGACGGTGTCGGGCGGGGTCTGGCTCCAGGCGATGCCGGTCGAGCACTCCACGGCCACGGGAAGCCGGCGCTGGAGCGCCAGCGCCCCCAGCTTGTCGCGCACACGGGACACGATGATCTCGACGTCCTTCGGCAAGGCGTCCAGCAGGAGCACCGCGAACTCGTCGCCGCCGTAGCGCGCTACCACGTCGGTCGTCCGCGTCGCCTCGCTCAGCGCATCGGCCACCGTGCGCAGCACCTCGTCGCCCAGCATGTAGCCGAAGCCGTCGTTGACGGCCTTGAGATGCAGGACGTCGAGCGCGAGCAGCAGCAGGCCGGTCTTGCGGCGACGGGCGCCGGCTGCCATGCGGCGATACTGCTCGTTGAACGCGCGGCGGCTGTTGAGGCCGGTGAGGGGATCCGGCGCATAGCGAGCCAGCTTGCGGTCGGCGTCGTAGAGGCGCGTGGCCACCACGCGCAGCAGACCGTTGGCCAGGTCGACCGAATCCCCGAGCACGCGGATGAAGTCCGTCTGGCGTAGCACCAGACAGTGCGTGCGCTCGACGGCGATGACGGTGGCCGAGCGCGGCTGGTCGCGCAGGATGCCGAGCTCGCCGAAGACCTCGGCTTTGCCGAGCTCGCCGAGCAGCATCTCGGCCTGGCCGTCGGTCGTCGCCTCCACCACGCGCACGCGCCCGGAGAGCAGGACCCACAGAAACCGCGGAGGCTCTCCCTGCCGCGCGATCACGTAGCCGGCGGGATAGATCTGCTCGGTGGCCTGGGCGACCAGCAGGTGGAGCTGGCTGGCGGAGAGCGCACGGAACAGCGGAACGCCGGCCAGCATGCTGGCCAGCAGCGTCTGCGTCGTCCCCTTGTCGTCGCGGGCATCCTCGAGGGTGATGGCCTCCTCGACGGTGCCCGGCGCCAGGCTCTCGCTGTAGGCGACCAGCGTGCGGGCCAGCCACGCACGCACGCGCGCGCGCAGCATCGGCGGGCTGTAGGGCTTGGCGAGATAATCAGTGGCGCCGATCTCGGGCCGGTGCAGCGAGCTGTCGTCGGGTTGGTCGGCGAGCAGGATCACCGGAAAGTTCGCGCGGCCCATGCGGCTGCGGAAGGCCGGCACCAGGTCGGCGCCGTCGCCGGGCGGCAGGCCGGTGTCGACGATCGCCAGGTCGGGCAGGTGCTCGGTGCCGCGCGTGAGCGCGGCGTGCATGTCGGGCACCGGCAGCGCCACCATGCCATCCTCGGCCAGCGCTTCCTCGATCGTCGCCACCTGCGCATCGTCGGGCGTCACCACGAGCACGCGCGCGCCGGCGATCAACCGGCGCCGCAGCGCCGAGATCTCGGCCACCGGCTCGGCCTGCGAGATGCCCGTGAGCTGGAGCTGCATGCCCTCACGCGCGGCGAACACGTCGAGCGACCCGCCGGCGGCGGTGACCCGCGCGCGGGCGCCGATCTCGAAGCGCTCCATGAAGGGGTCGTCGTGCGAGGGATCGTGGTGGAAGAGCGCCAGCCGCTTGGCGCCCGCGGCCATGGCCACGTCGGTGGCGTACTCGACGGTGGAGTGTCCCCAGCCGACCCGCTGCGCGTACTCCTGCTCGGTGTACTGCGCGTCGTGGATGACGAGGTCGGCGCCACGCATGAAGGCGATGTGCCGCTGATCGCCTGGATGCTGGAGCATGCCGTCCTCCGCGCGCCAGAACGGCTCGTGGTCGGTGACGTAGGCGAGGCTGGCGCCGCCGTTCGTCATGCGATACGCGATGGTGGGCGCGGTGTGATTCAGGTACTGCGTTTCCACCAGCACGTCGCCGACGCGGAAGAAGCCTTCTTCCAGCTCGGTGAAGTGGATGCGCGAGCGCAGATCACGGAGCTTCACCGGGAAGTAGGAGTACTCCATCTGCCCCGACATCGCCTCCTCCAGGCTCTGCTGGAAGCCGAGCGGGGCGTACACGTTGAGCTCGGCGCCGGGCAAAAAGGCGGGGACGAAGAACGGAAAGCCCTGGATGTGATCCCAGTGGGTGTGGCCGATGAACAGGTGCAGTCGCATCGGCGTTGGCAGGGCCCGGATCAGGTGCATCCCCAGCTCGCGCGCGCCGGTCCCGCAGTCGAGGACGATGACGGTGCCGTCAGCCGCTCTGACTTCCACGCAGGAGGTGTTGCCCCCATAGCGGGTCGTGCCGTCCCCCGGCGCGGCGATGGACCCTCGCGTCCCCCAGAATCTGACGTACACGGGCCGCTCCCTCTGGTTGGCCTGTCGGTGAGGCCCGGGGATTCTAGCACCCCCGGCCCTGCACCCGCAGATGTAGAATAGCCCGTTTTCCGCCCAATCCATGCGGGCGAAGACGACAAGGAGGTCGGGATGCGGACCACTCGGCGACAGTTCCTCGCGCTCACCGCCGGTGCCACGGCGGCGGCCGCGGCACGGCTCGACATCGCTCCGGCGTTCGCCCAGTCCACCCCCGTCAAGCTCGGCGTGCTGGCCGCCAAGGCCGGCGTGCTGGCGCCGGTCGGCGAGTCCGGGCTGCGCGGCGTGCAGTGGGCCACCGAGCGCGTCAACGCCGCCGGTGGCATCCTCGGCCGCAAGATCGAGCTGGTGATCGAGGAGGAGTCGAGCCCCAAGGACACCGTCGAGCGCTTCCGCAAGCTCGCGCTGCAAGACAAGGTGGACGCGGTGACCGGCGCCATCTCGACCGGCGTCGGCCTGGCCCTGGGCCCGGTGGCCGAGGAGATGAAGACGATCTGGCTGGCCTGGGACGCCACCACCCAGAAGGGCGTCGAGGAAACGATGCCGAAACCGAAATACTCGTTCCGCTCCACCGACAACGAGTGCGAGGCCGTGATGGCGTCGATCCTCACCGCGCGCCAGTGGAAGGGGACGTTCAAGACGGTGGCCGGGATCAATCCGGATTATTCCTACGGCCGCGACAACTGGGCGGCGTTCCTCGCCATCATGAAGAAGTACGGGATCGAGCTCCAGGTGGTGAGCGAGCTGTGGCCCAAGCTGGGCGCCACCGACTTCACCGCGCACGTGGCCGCGCTCGCCCAGGCCAAGCCGGACCTGATCTTCTCGTGTCACTGGGCCGGCGACACGCCGATCTTCATGAAGCAGGCGCACGGCGCCGGGCTCACGAAGTCGACGAAGTTCGTGCTGACGACCGGCGGCGGCGTGCACGAGGCGCTCAAGAAGGAGTTCACGCCCGAGGGCGCCCTCCTCGGCTACAACACGTTCTACTTCGAGTACGCCAAGGCCAGCGCGCTGGCCAAGGAGTTCGTGCGCTGGCACCAGGAGAAGTTCAAGGAGTGGCCGAACTACGAGTCCGATCACGGCTACTTCACCGTGGTGGCCTACAAGGCGGCGGTCGAGCGCGCGGCCAGGGCGGCCGGCGGCAAGTGGCCCGCGCAGGACGCGATCATCCAGGCGCTCGAGGGCGTCGAGGCCGAGTCGCTCTCGGGCGCGCGGCGCTACCGCGAGGACCACATCATGGAGGCCACGTTCTTCCAGGGCATCACGACGCACAAGAACAAGCACGACTTCGTGACGCTCGATGCCGTGGAGACGATGTCGACGAAGCAAATCCAGAAGCCGTCGGGCGTCGGGCTCTACGACTGGATCAACGGCTGGAAGGTCTGAGCGTCTGAGGGTCGTCAGCGTCGTGCTCGGCGGCGCCTTCCACGCCGCCGTGCTCTTCCTCGTCGCGGCGGGGCTGCAGCTCGTCTTCGGCGTGCAGAAGATCCTCAATCTCGCCTGCGGCTCCTTCTACGCGCTGGGCGCCTACACGGGCGTGTCGGCGGTGACGTGGGCGCTCGGCCACGGCCTGCCCGCCCCGTTCTTCGTGCTGCCGCTGCTGGCCGGCGGGCTCGCGCTCGCCGCCCTCGGCCCGCCGCTCGAGCGTGTCCTGCGCACGATCTACGACCGCGACGAGAGCTTCCAGCTCCTGCTCACCTTCGCCCTCGTGCTGATGCTGGAGGACGTCATCCGCTTCGTGTGGGGCTCGGCCCCCGTGCAGCTGCGCGGCGTCTATCTCGCCTACGGCCAGGTCACGCTGGCCGGCTCCACGATCCCCGTCTACAACCTGGTGGTCATGGCGGCCGGCGCCGTCATCGCGCTCGGCATGGGCGTGCTGCTCACGCGCACGCGCTTCGGCCGCATCGTGCGCGCCACCGCCGAGAACCGCGAGATGGCCGCCGCCCTCGGCGTGGACATGCGCCGCGTCTACCGCCGCGTCTTCACGCTCGGCGTGGTGCTGGGCACGGTGGGCGGCGCGCTCGTCATCCCGGCCACCGCCGCCGTCAACGAGATGGCCATCGAGGTGATCGTGGAGGCCTTCGCGGTGGTGGTCATCGGCGGCCTCGGCAGCATGCGCGGCGCCGCGGTGGGCGCGCTCATCGTGGGCCTGCTCAAGGCGGGGGCGATCGCGATGTGGCCGGAGGTCGAGATGCTGGCGATCTACGTCGTGGTCATCGGCGTGCTGGTCCTGCGCCCGGCCGGCCTCTTCGCCGGCGCCACGCCGTGATCGCGCGGGCGGCCGGCCTCGCGGCGCTGATCGCGCTGCTGATCGCGCCGCTGGTGGCCACACCGTACCAGCTCACGCTGCTACTGCCGGCCTTCGCCTACGGCATCGCGTTGCTGGGCCTCAACCTCCTGTTCGGCACCACCGGCCTGCTCTCCTTCGGCCACGCGCTGTTCATCGCGCTCGGCGCCTACACGGCGGCGGCGCTGACCACGCGGGCGGGCGTGCTCTCGCTCGAGATCATCGTGCTGGCGGCGGCGGTGGTGGCGGCGCTGGTGGCGGTGCCGGTCGGGCTGCTGTGCGTGCGCTACGTGAAGATCTACTTCGGCATGCTCACGCTGGCCTTCGGCATGCTCTTCTACTCGTTTCTCTACAAGTTCTACGTGCTGACCGGCGGCGACGAGGGCATCCGCGTGCTGCGGCCGACCGTGCTGGGCCTGCCGTTCGCCGGGCTCGACAAGGTGGGCTTCCTCACCGGGCCCTTCTACTACTACGCGCTCGCGCTGCTGGCGCTGGCTGCGCTCGTCATGAGGCGCATCGTGCGCTCCCCGTTCGGGCTCAGCCTGCGCGCCATCCGCGAGAACGCCGACAAGGCCGCCTTCGTGGGTGTGCGCGTCCGGCGCTGCCGCTTCTACGCCTTCGTCATCGCCGCCGTGTTCGGCGGCGTCGGCGGCGCGCTGCTGGCGGTGCCCACCGGCCTGGCCGATCCGCTGCTGGCGTACTGGACGCACTCCGGCAACCTGGTGTTCATGCTGCTGCTGGGCGGCTTCCAGCATTTCCTGGGCCCCATCGTCGGCGCTATCGTGTTCATCATCCTGCAAGACACCGTGATGTCTTTCACCGCCTACTGGCGCTTCGTGTTCGGCGGCCTGCTGGCCGTGGTCGTCATCTTCTTTCCCGGCGGGCTGCTCGGCCTGCTGCCGCGCGAGCGCGCCGCGTGACCGCGCTGCTGGAGGCGGTGGACGTGCGGAAGCGCTACGGGACCTTCACCGCGCTCGACGGCGTCACGCTGACGATACCCGCCGGCCAGTTCGTCTCGATCGTCGGCCCCAACGGCGCCGGCAAGACGACGCTGGTCAACGTGCTGACGGGGCTGGTGGCGCCCAGCAGCGGCACGGTGCGCTTCAAGGGCGAGGACGTGAGCGGAGCGGGGCCCGTGCGCCTGGCGCGCCTCGGCATGGCGCGCGCGTTCCAGCTCGTCAACGTGTTTCCCGGGCTCACCGTCGGCGAGACCATCGCGGTGGCCGTGGTGGCGCGCCTCGGCCGCGGCGCGCGCCTGTTCGGCTCGCTGGCGGGCGACCGCGAGGTGTGGGAGGCCGTCGCCTCGGTGGCCGAGCTGTTCGGGCTCGGCGCCAGCCTCGGCCGGCCCGCGCGCACGCTGCCCCAGGGCGACAAGAAGCTGCTCGACGTGGCCAGCGCCTTCGCGCTCCAGCCCGAGGTGATCCTGCTCGACGAGCCCACCAGCGGCGTGAGCACCGCCGACAAGCATGCGGTCATGGAGGTACTCGTGCAGGCGGCCGCGCGGATGGGCGTGAAGTCGATCGTTCAGGTCGAGCACGACATGGACATCGTCTTCGGCTATTCCGACCGGATCGTGGCCCTGCACCAGGGCCGCGTGCTGGCCGACGGCACGCCGGCGGCGCTGCAGGCGAACGACGACGTGATGGCGACCGTGGTGGGGCGCGCGCGTGCTTGACCTCCGCGGCGTGGAGGTCTTCCTCGACACCAGCCAGATCCTGCGCGGGATCACCCTCCACGCCGGCGAGAGCGAGGCCGTCTGCCTGGTGGGCCGCAACGGCGCCGGCAAGACGACGACGCTGCGCACGATCATGGGCTATCACCGCCCGGCCGCCGGCACCGTGACCTTCAAGGGCGCGCCGCTGGCCGGCCTTCCGACTCACGCGATCGCGGGGCGAGGCATCGGCTTCGCCCCCGAGGACAGCGCGATCTTCGCCGGCCTCACCGTGGCGGAGAACATCGAGATCGCCACCTGGACGCGCCCCGCCGGCCGGCCCGCCGCCGAGCGCATCGCGCTCGCCTACGAGATCTTCCCGCGGCTGCGCGGCTGCGCGGCGCGCGGTGGCACGCAGCTCTCCGGCGGCGAGCGCAAGATGCTCTCGATCGCCCGCGCGCTGGCCCTCGACCCCGACCTGCTGATCCTGGACGAGCCGTTCGAGGGGTTGTCGCCCGCCATCATCCCGCTCATCGGCGAGTCCATCTCGGCCATCACCCGGCTCGGCCGTACCATCCTCATCGCCGAGTCCAACATCCATCACGTGCCCGCCTGGACGCGACGCTTGTATGTCATCGAGCGCGGCGAGATCATCTTCGCCGGCACGCTCGACGAGGCGCACCGCGACAGCGCCGTCCTGCGCGTCATCGGAGGAAAAGTGTCATGAGCGCTCTGCCCCTGCTGCCCACGTCGGTCGTCGGCTCCCACGGCAAGCCCGCCTGGTGGTTCACGCTGGTGAAGGCTCACGAGGCCGGCGAGGCCGGGCCCGGCGATCTCGAGGAGATGTTCGACGACGCGGCCGACACCGCGATCCGCGACATGGAGCGCGCCGGCATCGACGTCATCACCGACGGAGAGGTGCGCCGCCTCGACGGCTACGTCGACTCCTACTACGCCGTCATCAAGGGTATCCAGCCGCTGCCGGTGCGCCGCAAGGTCGGCCCGTGGGGTTACGACCAGCAGACGCGCTACGAGGCGGTCGGCCGCATCGAGACGCCGCCGGGCGGCCTCGGCATCGTGAAGGAGTTCGAGTACCTCAAGGCTCACACCACGCGCGCGACGAAGGCCACGTGCGCCGGGCCGCTCACCTTCGGCTCCCGCATCCATCCTGGCAAGCAGTACAAGGGCGTGGTCGACGTCGCCGAGCGCTTCGCCGAGGTCATCAACGCCGAGCTGAAGGCGCTGGTGGCGGCGGGCGCCACCTGGATCCAGCTCGATGAGCCCGCGCGCGGCAACGTGTCGGGCGAGGAGATGGCGCGCCTGTTCAACCTGGCCACCGACGGCGTCAAGGCACGCCTGGGCTTTCACATCTGCTTCGGCAACCGCTTCGGCCGCTCGCGCTTTCCGCGCACGTACGAGCCCTACTTCCCCGGGGCGCTGCAGGCGCGCTGCGATCAGCTCGTGCTGGAGTTCGCCAGCCGCGAGCTGAGCGAGCTCGACCTCTGGCAGAAGTACGGCAGCGGGCGCGAGCTGGGCGCCGGCGTCGTGGACGTCAAGGGCTTCCAGGAGGAGACGGCCGAGAGCGTGGCCCGCCGCATCCGCAAGGTTCTGCAGGTGTGCCCGGCCGAGAAGCTCACGCTCAACCCGGACTGCGGCTTCGGCTGGTCGCCGCGCTACATGTGCAACCAGAAGCTCCGGGGCCTGGCAGCCGGCGCCGCGCTCGTGCGCAAGGAGCTGTCCGGGAAGGTCTGAGGGAACCGCCGGCGGCGCACCGCGGTTGCGTTCCCGTCGCCGCCGTACTAGCGTCAACTCATTCCGAGGAAGGAGACCCTCATGCGCGTGCTCCGTGCGGTCGCTCTCGCCGTGGCGCTGGCCGCGGCTCTGCCGGCCACGTCCCCGGCGCTCGAAGTCGGGCAGAAGGCGCCCGACTTCACGCTCCCGGCGCCCGGCAACAAGCCCGTGAAGCTCAGCGAGCTCACGGCCAAGGGCCCGGTCGTCGTCTACACGCTGATCCAGGCGTTCACCGGCACCTGAACGAAGGAGATCCTCGGCTTCGACGCGGCCCTGCCGCAGTTCGAAGCCGCGGGCGCCCAGGTCGTGGGCGTCAGTGCCGACCACGCCGCTACGCTCGAGGCGTTCAGCAAGCAGCAGAACATCCACCACCTCCTGCTCTCCGACTTCCGGCGCCAGATGCTGCCCGCGTACGGCGCGCTGGAGACCAACGAGGCCAGCCCGATCTATCGCTACGCCAAGCGCGCGTATTTCGTGATCGACCGCGAGGGCGTCGTGCGCTACCAGAAGATCCAGACGAACCCGCTCGATCTGCTCGATCCGCAGGAAGTGCTCAAGGCGTTGAAGGAGTCCGGCGCGAAGTGAAACCCCCTCGCCTCCCGGCGAGTCTCGTCCTGGCGCTGCTGCTGCCGCTCGCGGTGGCGGCGGCGCCGGACTTCGCCGCGCTCGACGTCCAGAAGTACGATCCGCCCAAGCCGGCGCCGGGCTTCAGCCTGCCCGACCTCGACGGCCGTCCCGTGCGGCTGGACGACCTGAAGGGCAAGGTGGTCCTGCTGTTCTACTGGGCGACCTGGTGACCGGACTGCCGGGAGGAGTTGCCTTCCGTCAACGCGCTCTATCGTGACTTCAAGGCCCAGGGCCTCGAGGTGCTGTTGATCGCCTTCCGCGAGTCGGCCGCCGAGGTCCGCCGCGTGGCCAGGGAGCGCGGCTATGTGGCCCCGGTGCTGCTCGACGCAAACGGCGACGTCACCGGCCGCCTCTACGGCGTCTGGGGCCCACCCACCGTGTACCTCGTCGATCGCGAGGGCCGGCTGGTGGGCCGCGCCGCCGGTCCACGCAAGTGGGATTCGCCCGCCGCCCGGACGTTCGTGCAGGAGCTTTTGGCCACGAAGTCGCGCTGATCGCGCGCCCTCCGCGGGCTCGTCCGGAAAAACTTTTCCGGGTCGGCGGGCGCTGTCACGCTGTCGCCCCGGCTGTCAGGCCCGTCATTCCAGCAACGCGACGTCACCGGGCCGACGGCCATGTCGAGCAAGCGCGACGCGCGCTTGCGGCGCGCGCCAACCCGGGTACGCTTCTTGCGGCGCGCGCGTCTCATGCCGTGGCGCGTCGTGACGGTCCGCTGGTACTTCCTCACGATCGTCACCCTCGCGCTCCTCGCGGCCTGCGTCCTCGTCGTCGACCTCACCGCCCGCCAGCGCCGCCAGCTGACGACCGTCGCCCGCGACCAGGCCGCCCAGCTGGCCCGATTCGCCGCCGGCACCCACGAGCGCACCCTGGCCGACACGCAGCAGACCCTCGAGCTGCTGGCCCGCCTGCCGGCCGTGCGCACCGGCGAGGGATGTTCCGCGCTGGTCTCCGAGCTCCGCCGCCGCATGCCGCGCTACCTCGACCTGGGCGTGACGCGGCCCGATGGCTGGCTGCTGTGCAGCGCGCAGTCCGGTGCGGCCCGTGTCAGCGTGGCAGACCGCGCCTGGTTCCGCAGCGCCGCCGAGTGGCGGCAGCCCGGCGTCGGCGAGTACCACCTCGAGCGCACCACCGGGCGCCCCGCCGTCACGGTCGCGCTGCCCGTGCTCGATCATCGCGGCCGTCTTTCCGCCGTCGTGTTCGCCGTGGTCGATCTCACCTGGCTCGGCGAGCTCGCCGCGGCGGCCGCCCTGCCGGAGAACGCGGTGATCGCGCTGATCGATCGCGACGGCTTCGTGCTGGCGCGTCATCCCCGCGCCGACGACGCGCGCGTGGACGCGCGCCTCGTCGGGGCGCTGAGCGCCACCGGCGCCGGCGTCGTGGAGATGGACGCACTCGACGGGCAGCCGCGCCTGCTCGGCTTCACGCGCGTCGGTCCGCACGACGGCGCTGGCGCCCACGTCCTCGTCGGCTTGCCGACGCCCTCGATGCTGGCCGCGGGCCGCGCCATGACCGACGGCGTGGCGTGGATGGCCCTCATCGGCGTGCTCGGGGTAGTGGCGGCGGTGATCGGCAGCGAGATGCTGCTGCGCCGGCGCATCGAGCGTCTGGTGGCGACCGCGCGCGCGCTCGCCGCCGGTGACTTCTCCGCCCGCATCGGCTGGGGTGACACCACCAGCGAGCTGGGTCAGGTCGCCGAGGCCTTCGACGAGATGGCCGCCGCCGTCGAGCGGCTCACGCGCCGCACGCAGCTCATCCTGGAGGCGGTCAGCGAGGCGATCATCGGCGTGGACGGCAGCGAGCGGGTGACGTTCGTCAACCCCGTCGCGGCCACGCTGCTCGGCATGCCCGGCGCCGACCTCGTGGGCCGCTCGCTGCACGATGCGCTGCGCGAGGCGGCGGCCGGCGGCGCCTGCCCGCTCTGCGAGGCGCTCGAC
>JBKPRI010000108.1:0-5453 GCA_046734515.1 Candidatus Methylomirabilota bacterium
CCTCCGCCGTCACCGAGATCGCTGACGTGACGGCGAGGCCGAGACCGGCCTCCACCATCTTCTTGATGGCCTCCGCGTTGCCGAGCTCCATCGCTACCCGCGGTGTGGCGCCCCCGCGCCGGAACCAGTCCTCGATGACCCGCCGCACGGTGCCGCCGCGCTCGTAGAGGATGAGCGGATGGCGCGCCAGCTCGGCGGCGGTGAGCGCGCGCCGGCGGCGCCACTCGCGCGCGGCCGGCGCGATGGCCACGAGGGCGTCCGGCATCAGCGGTGTGACGCTCAGCGCGGCTCCGCGCACGGGCAGGGTGACGACGGCCACGTCGAGCTGCGTGGCGGCCACCGCCGCCACCATGTCGGCGGAGTTGCCGGTGACCACCGTGAGCTCCAGGTCGGGATGGCGCGCGTGCAGCCGCCGCAGCAGGGGCGGCAGCAGGTAGGTGCTGGCGGTGGCGCCGGTGCCGACGGCGAGCCGGCCCGCCACTCGCCCGCGGAGCTGCTGCAGGGATTGCCGCGCCGTCTCCAGCTCGGCGAAGGCGCGCGCGGCGTGGGCGAGCAGCAGCTCGCCGGCCCGCGTCGGCAGCGCCCGCTTGCCCACGCGCTCCAGCAGCGGCTGGCCGAGCTCCGCCTCGAGGTGGCGGATGTGGTGGCTCACGGCCGGCTGGCTCAGGTGCAGCGCCTCGGCCGCCCGCGAGAAGCTGCGGCAGCGCGCGATCTCCTGGAGCGTGCGGACGTGCACGGGGTTCACCGCCGCAGTATCTCGAATCGTTCGGATTCGAACAATTCATTTCCTTGCCGCGCTCCCCGGGGCGATGGTGACGGCGGAAGGGGGGCGCCATGGGCGACGTGAGCGTGCGGGCCGCGACGGCCGCCGACGCGGCGGCGATCTGCGTCATCTACAACCAGGGCATCGAGGACCGCCTGGCGACGCTGGAGACCGAACGGCGGACGCCCGACGAGCGCCGCGAGTGGCTGGCCGCGCGCGGCCCGCGCCATCCGGTGGTCCTCGCCGAGAGCGGCGGGCAGGCGGTGGGCTGGGCCAGCCTCAATCGCTTCAACCCGCGGCCGGCTTACGATCACGTGGCCGATCTCTCGGTGTACGTCGAGCGGGGCTGGCGGGGCCGCGGCGTCGGCCGGCGGCTCATCGACCGGCTGGTCGAGCTCGGACGCGAGCACGCGTATCACAAGCTCGTGCTCTCCGCCTTTCCCTTCAACGCGGCCGGCATGGCGCTCTACGAGCGCTGCGGCTTTCGCACGGTGGGCGTCTACCGCGAGCAGGGGCGTCTCGATGGCGCCTGGGTCGACGTCATCGTCATGGAGCGGCTGCTCTAGCGGTCGGCTAGCGGCCCTGCCAGTTGGCCTTGCGCTTTTCCAGGAAGGCGTTCACGCCTTCGTGGAAGTCCTCGGAGAGATAGCAGGAGAGGATGAGGTCCTCGAGGTCCCGGGGCGCCACGCCCGCGACGTAGCGGCGCACGGCCTCCTTCACCGCGGCCATCGTGAGCGGCGCGTGCTCGCTCATCTTCGCGGCGAGCTCCCGCGCGCGCGGCTCGAGCGCCGCGAGCGGATGCACCTCGTCGACCAGGCCCATCGTCCTGGCCTCGGGCGCGCCGATCAACCGCGCGGTCAGCACCATCTCCCGCGCCCGGGTGGCGCCCACGGTGGCGATCATCAGCGTGAGGCTCACCGGCGCCGCGAAATTGCCGAGCGTCCGCGCGATGGGCGCGCCGAAGCGGGCGTGCTCGGCGGCCAGCCGCAGGTCGCAGGCCAGCGACATGAACAGGCCGCCGCCGACGGCGTCGCCCTGGATCATGGCGATCGTCGGCTTGGTGAGTCCGGCGATGCGCGTGAGCACCCGGCTGATGCGCGCCTCGTAGCCGAGCGCGTCCTCCCGGGTCTTGAACGCCTGGAACTGGCGGATGTCGGTGCCGCTCACGAAGGCCTTGTCGCCGGCGCCGCGCAGAATGACCACACGCACGGCGGGGTCCGCATCGAGGCGATCGCACAGGTCGTGCAGGCCGTCGTACATCGCAAACGTCATGGCGTTGCGCGCCTCGGGGCGATTGACGGTGACGACGGCGACGCGCTCGGACGTCTCGAGGGTGAGATGCTCCGCGATGGTCTCGATCATGGCGCTCACGATAGCGCATCTTGCTATCCTGAGGCCATGTCCCGACGCTCCCGTGCGCGTGACGTCGTCGTCCCCGCGCAGCCCGACGAGGCGCTGCTGGCCAGCATCGCCGTGCTCCGCCACCTGGGCGCGCGCATCACGCGCTATGACGCCGAGGCCGGCACGCTGGAGGCGCGCGTCCGCCGCTTCCTGCGCCCGGCGCTCATCCGCCTGCGCGCCGAGCCCGACGGCGACGCCACCCGGCTGCGCGTGGAGAGCGACGCGCTCGGCTGGGCGCCCATGTTTCGCCGCTTCCACGGCGGCCTGCTCGACGTGATGAAGGAGGGCGCGTGACGCGGCCGGTGATCCTGCTCACGGGCTTCGAGCCCTTCGGAGGTCTCGGCGCCAATCCGTCCGAGGAGGTCGCCAAGGCGCTGGACGGCCGCGCCGCCGGCGACGCCGTCGTGCGCAGCGCGGTGCTGCCCGTCGATCACGCCGCGGCGGCCGTGCACGTGGCGCGTCTCATCGACGAGCTCGACCCGCGCGCGATCGTCCATCTCGGTCTGGCCGCCGGCCGTGCGCGCATCGCGCTGGAGCGCGTGGCCGTGAACGTCATGGACTTCGACACGCCGGACAACACCGGGTATCGCGCGTGCAACGAGCCGTGCGTGGTGGGCGGTCCGCCGGCGTACTTCGCCACGCTGCCGCTGCCGGAGATCCTCCAGATGCTCCTCGCCGACGGCGTACCGGCCTACGTGTCGAACACCGCCGGCACCTATCTCTGCAACCAGACGATGTACTCCACGCTCCACCGGCTCGCCGGGCGCGGTCACCGAGAGGCGCCGCGCGGGTCGGCGCCGATGGCCGCGCGCGCCGGCTTCGTCCACCTGCCGTTGCTGCCCGCCATGGTGGCGGCCAGCGGGCTCGAGCAGCCGAGCATGGACGCCGCCCTCATGGTGCGGGCGGTGGAGATCGTCGTCGGCGTCGTCGCGCGCGCCGCGTGAGCCCGCTGCGCTTCAACGTCCTCGTGCTGGGGACGGATTACGGCCTGTTCATGGTGGGGCTGACATTCGCCTCGCAGTCGACCATCCTGCCGGCGTTCGCCGCCTCGCTCGGCGCGCCCAACGTGCTCATCGGCGCGATCCCCGCTGTGATGACGCTCGGCTGGTTCCTGCCCTCGCTGTTCGCGGCGGGCTACACCGAGACGCTCACGCGCAAGCTGCCGTTCATCATGCGGTGGACCGCGGGGGAGCGCGTGCCGTTCCTCGTGATGGCACTGCTGGCGTTCTTCACGGCGGAGCGCTGGCCGAATCTCACGCTCGCCGTCATGCTCCTCATGCTCCTGCTGATCACCGGGGTCGGCGGCGTGCTGATGCCGGCGTGGATGGATCTCATCGCCCGCACCCTGCCCACGACGATTCGCGGCCGCTTCTTCGCGTTCTCCAACTTCGTGGCCGGCCTCGTCGGCTTCGCGGCCAGCCTGCTCGTGGCCAACGTGCTCGCCTGGGTGCCCGAGCCCGCCTCCTATGGCGTGTGCTTCCTGGGCGCCACCGTGTGCGTGGGCCTGTCGTGGCTCGCGCTGGCCTTCGTGCGCGAGGTCCCGGCCGAGCGCGCGGCGGCCCCGGTGCCGCTCCGCGCCTATCTCGGCCGGATGCCCGGCTTGCTGCGGCGCGATCGCAACCTCTCCTGGTTCCTCGTGGCGCGCGCCCTGGCCATGACCGGCGCCATGGCCTCGGGCTTCTACACGGTGTACGCGCTGCGCGCGTGGGACGCGCCCGCCGCGCAGGCGGGGGTCTTCACCGCGCTGATGCTGGTGGGCCAGTCCGTCGGCACGCTGACGCTGGGCTGGGTCGCCGATCACGCCGGCCACCGGGTGGTGCTGCTGACGGGGATGGTGGCCGGGGTGGGCGCGACCACGGCGGCGCTGCTGGCGCCGTCGCTCGGCGCGTTCGGCCTGGTGTTCGTGCTCTACGGCGTGCAGGGCGCCGCCATCAACGTCTCCAACCTCAACGTGCTGCTGGAGTTCTCCCCGACGCCGGAAGCGCGGCCGACCTACATCGGGCTGGGCACCACGGCGATGGCGCCGATGGCGTTCGCGGCGCCGCTGCTCGGCGGCCTGCTCGCCGACGGGCTCGGCTTTCGCGCGATGTTCGTCGTGGCGCTGGCCTTCGCGCTGTCGGGTCTCGTCTTGCTGGCCGCCCTCGTTCGTGATCCGCGCCACGCCGGCGTCGTCGTGAGGGAGTCGCGCGCGTGAAGGCGCTGCTGCTCGACCTCGACGACACGCTGCTCGACTACTCCGGGGGCGCCGAGCGCTGCTGGGCGGAGGCCTGCGCGGCGGTGGCCGGCTCGCTCGAACAGGAGCGCCTCGTCGCCGCGCTCACGGCCAGCCGCCGGTGGTTCTGGGACGATCCCGAGCGGCATCGCCGCGAGCGCCGCCACATGCTGCGGGCGTGGACGCAGATCGCCGCGCACGCGCTGGAGGCGTACGGCGCGCCGGCGCCCGAGCTCGCGACCGCGATCGCCGCGGAATTCTCCACGCGCCGCCGGGCCGTGATGGCGCTCTTCCCCGAGGCGCTCGCATGCCTCGAGGCGCTCCGGGCGCGGGGACTGCCGCTCGGGCTCGTCACTAACGGGGATGCGATCGAGCAGCGGTGGAAGATCGAGCGCTGTGCGCTGGCGCCGTTCTTCGACACCATCGTCATCGAGGGCGAGCTCGGACACGGCAAGCCCGACGCGATCGTCTATCAGACGGCGCTGAAGGCGCTCGGCGTCGAGCCGGGCCGGGACGTCTGGATGGTGGGCGATCACCTGGACTTCGACGTGGCCGGCGCGCAGCGCGTGGGGCTGCGGGGCGTCTGGATCGATCGGGCGGGGAGCGGCGTGCCGGCGAGCACGACCGTGCGTCCGGATCACATCGTGCGCGCCCTCGACGATGTCGTGCGCGAGTGCGCTAGAGTCTCGCCATGACGCTGATGCGGGCGGCGATCTGGGTGGCCACGGCCTTCTTCGTCATCATGCTGTTCGCGCCGTTGCTCGCCGAGATGGCCATCCGGCTCTCGCCGACGGGCCAGACCGGCCTTCCGTGATCACGCTGAACGGCAGGGGGGCGAAGCCCCCCGCCGGGCGCTACCGACCCCAGCGATAGTCGCCGTCGGAGCCTCGCCGGCCGCGGCCGCCCCGGTCTTCGCCGGGCGCTCCGCGCTTGGGACCACCCTTGCGGGGCCCCTTGTTGTAGTCGCCGCCGGGCGGGCCGCCCGGACCGCGCCGCTCGCCGCGTCCCCGGCTTGGGCCCCCGCGGCCCTCGGGCATCGGAGGTTGCCAGCCCCCACCACCCCCACCGCCGCCGGGA
>JBKPRI010000109.1:0-5906 GCA_046734515.1 Candidatus Methylomirabilota bacterium
ATCTTCTACAGCATCATCACCCTGCCGCTGCGGCCGGCCCTCACGCCGTTCTTCGAGCAGGCCGAGGCCCGCGCGGAGATGTACGACAGGGCCTTCTCGGTCGTGGCGCTGCTGATCGCGCTGCGCGGCGCGTTCGCGATCTGCCGCCGCCTCTGGCCCGAGCGAACGTTTCAGGATCTGGTCAGAGCCCGAGAGGCGGCCGAAGCGAAGTGCAGGCCCCAGCCGGATCCGCCGGCGATCTGAGGCAGCAGGAAGACCTCGCTGTCGGCAGCGATCGGCTGGAAGAGCGCGTCCTGGTAGATCTGCCCGTCGATGGCGACGGCGATGCCTTCCTCGAGGTGCGGGCGGATGTCCGGGTGCAGCGCCGCGAGCTGATCGAAGAGCTGCTTCACGGACGTCGCCGAGAGCTGAAACTCGGCGACGCCCCCCGTGAGCTGCGCGAGGTTCCCGACCAGAACGACCCGCGCCATTTAACGCGGGGGCCCCGAGATGGCCCCCACACCCCCAGCGTTCGTCAGGCCCCGGGGGACCCGGGGCCCTCCTCTATTTGCCGCCACGCTCGCGCAGCGCCTTCAGGACCTTGGGCGGCGACATCGGCAGCTCGGTGAAGCGGATGCCCGTGGCGTTCTCCATGGCGTTGGCGATGGCGCCGAGCGGCGGGACGATGGGCGTCTCGCCGACGCCGCGCACGCCGAGCGGGTGCTTCGGATTCGGCACCTCGACGAGGATCGGGTCGATCATCGGCACGTCGGAGGCGACCGGCATCCGGTAGTCGAGGAAGCCGGCGTTCTGCAGCTTGCCGTCGCTGCCGTAGATGTACTCCTCGTTCAGCGCCCAGCCGATGCCCTGGACGGCGCCGCCCTGGAGCTGACCCTCGACGTATGCCGGGTGCAGCGCCTTGCCGGCGTCCTGCGCGACCGTGTACCGGAGAATCGTCACGCGGCCGGTCTCGGGGTCGACCTCGAGATCGACCAGGTGCGTGCCCAGGCTCGGGCCCGCGCCCTGCGCGTTGAGACGACCGTAGCCGACGATCGGCCCGCCGGTCTTGCCGGCCACCTTGGCGAAGTCCGCGATGGACATCGGCTTGGCCTTGTCGGCGGCGTTGCCGATCGGCCGCACGCGGTCACGCTCCCACGCCACCTGATCCGGCTTGAGGTCCCACAGCTTGCACGCGCGGGCGATGCAGTCGGCCTTGATCTGCTTGGCCGCCTCGACGATCGCCATCGAGCCCGAGAAGGCCGAGCGGCTGCCGCCGGTGAGGAAGTTGAAGCCGAGCGAGCCGGTGTCGCCGATGATCGGGCGCACCTTGTCGTACTCCACGCCGAGCTCGTCGGCGGCCACCATCGCCAGGGAGGCGCGCAGGCCGCCGATGTCCGGCGTGCCGGCCATGAGCGAGACCGTGCCGTCCTCGTTGACCGTGAGCGACACGCAGGTCTCGCCGCCGATGTTGAACCAGAAGCCGGAGGCCACGCCGCGGCCCTGCCACTTCCGCAGCGGCGTGTTCCAGTGTTCGGTCTTCTTGATGGAGTTGAGCGTCTCTTCCAGCCCGATGGGCCCGAACTTCGGCCCGTAGGCGGCCTTGGTGCCCTCGCGGGCGGCGTTCATCATGCGCAGCTCGATCGGATCGAGCTTGAGCTTCTTGGCGATCTCGTCCACCACGCTCTCGACGGCGAACTCCGAGATCGGTGCGCCGGGCGCGCGATAGGCCGCCACCTTCGGACGGTTGGAGACGACGTCGTAGCCGATGACCTTGACGTTCTCCATGTCGTACGGCGCATAGGCACACATGACACCGGGCTGCACGGGCGAGCCCTGGAAGGCGCCGGCCTGGTACTTCAGCTCGGCGAAGCCAGCCACGAACTTGCCGTCCTTGGTGGCGCCCATCTTCACCTTGACGACGGCGCCGGAGGTCGGGCCCGACGCCTTGAAGACTTCCTCGCGAGACATCACCATCTTCACAGGCCGCTTGGCCTTCTTCGAGAGCGCCAGCGCCAGCGGCTCCAGGTACACGACCGTCTTGCCGCCGAAGCCGCCGCCGATCTCGGAGGCGGTCACGCGGATCTTGGCGATGTCGAGGCCGAGCAGGCGCGCGCAGTGGGCGCGCACGATGTAGTGGCCCTGCGTGCAGCACCAGAGCTCGGCGGAGCCGTCCTCGGCCACCGTGGCCAGCGCGGCGTGCGGCTCGATGTAGCCCTGATGGACCGGCGCCGTCCTGAACTCGCGCTCCACGATGACGTCGGCCTTGGCGAAGCCGGCCTCGATGTCGCCCAGCACGATCTCGACGCGCTTGGCGATGTTCGACGGCTTGTCGGGCTTCGGGTCGACGCCCGTGGTGAAGAGGTCGTCGTGGAGCAGGGGGGCGCCCGGCCGCATGGCCTCCTCGACGTCGATCACGTGCGGCAGGACCTCGTACTTCACGTCGATGAGCTTGAGGGCCCGCTTGGCGATGGCGGCGCTCGTCGCCGCGACGGCGGCCACGGCGTGGCCCTCGTACAGCACCTTCTCGCGAGCCAGGACGTTCCGGACCACGTCCTTGTAGTTCATCATCATCTCGCCGGCCGGGATGAACTCGGAGGGCTGATCGCCGAAGTCGTCACGGGTGACGACCGCCTTCACGCCGGGCAGCCCTTCGGCCTTCGAGGTGTCGATCGAGACGATGCGCGCGTGAGGGTGCGGGCTGCGCAGGACGCGGCCGATGAGCTGGCCGGGCAGGTTGAAGTCGGCGCCGAACCGGGCGCGCCCGGTGACCTTGTCCATGCCGTCCGGCCGGATGGTGCGCGTGCCGACGTATCCGTGTCCGTTCGTTTGCGTCTCGGCCATGGCTAACCCTTTCTCATTGCGACCGCAGCATCCTTCACCGCGCTCACGATCTTGTCGTATCCGGTGCACCGGCAGAGGTTGCCGGCCAGCCAGTAGCGAATCTCGGTGTCGTTCGGGTTCGGATTGCGCTCGAGCAGCGCGCGGCTCGCCACCAGGAAGCCCGGCGTGCAGATCCCGCACTGCAGGGCGGCGTGCTCGAGGAACTTCTTCTGCAGCGGATGGAGCGTCTCGCCCTTGGCCATGCCCTCGATGGTCTCGATGCGGCGGCCGCCCACCTCGCAGCCGAGCACCAGGCACGAGCACACCAGCCGGCCGTCGAGCGTGACGCTGCAGGCGCCGCAGTCGCCGGAGGCGCAGCCTTCCTTGCTGCCGGTCATGTTCAGCGTGTCGCGCAGAACGTCGAGCAGCGTCTCCTCCGTCTCGCAGAGGAACTCCACCGCGTCCCCGTTCACCGTCGCCTCGATGTGATGCTTGGCCATCAGTTGGTCCTCGCTCGATCCAGCGCGATCAAGGCCGCGCGCCGCGCCAGCACGCCGGCGACCTGGATGCGGAATTCGATCGTACCCCGCTTGTCGTCGATCGGCGCGCATGCGGCCCGCGCGGCGGCCTCCAGCCGGTCCTGCGCGCCGCGCTCCAGGCGGCTGCCGACGATGGCCTGCGCCGCCTCGCGCACCAGCAGCACGCGCGGCGCCACCGCGCCCAGCGACACGCGCGCCTCCGTGATCGTGCCGCCCGCATCGACCGTGAGACTCACGCCCGCGCCGACCACCGCGATGTCCATCTCCGTGCGGGGGATGAAGCGTAGGTAGGCGTCGCTCGAGCGCGGCGGCCGCGGCGGCAGCCGGAACGACACGATGAACTCCCCCTTGCCGAGCGCCAGCTTGCGGGGGCCGAGCATCACGTCCTCGACCGGCAGCTCGCGGCGTCCCTGCGGGCCCGCCAGGACGGCGACCGCGCCGGCGGCGATGAGCGCCGGGACGCTGTCGGCCGCCGGCGAGCCGTTGCAGAGGTTGCCGCCGAGGGTGGCGCGGCCCTGCACCTGGGTGGACCCGATCAGGTTCGCGGCCTCCACCACCCCGGGCCAGGCCTTCTTGAGCGCCGTGTGCTCCTTGAGCTCGGCGCCGGTCACGGCCGCGCCGATGCGCCAGCCGCCCTTGTCCTCGGCCACGGTGCGCGTCTCGGCGATGCGCTTGATGTCCACGATCAGCGAAGGATCGACGATGTCGGCCCGCATCTGCACCAGCAGGTCGGTCCCGCCGGCCAGCACGCGGGCCTCGCTCGTTTCGGCGAGCAACGCCGTCGCCTTTTCCACGGTCTCGGGTGCCTCGTATCGCATCAGCGGGGGGTCCTCTTTCGGATGACGGTCTGGTCCACGAACCCGGATGATGACGGGGCTTTCCCGCCCTGTCAAATGACGGTTCGGCGGCTAGCGTGACGCCTGGCGGCGCGGCACCGCGCGCGCGAAGAGGTCGCGGGCCTGGCGGGCGCGGGCCTGCTCCAGCGCGTCCTCGGCGGTGTCGCGCAGCAGCTCGTAGAGATGCTCGGCGGCCAGGGCGGGCGGGATGATCACGTAGGCGGCGCCTTCCGCGTAGAGCGACTCCCCGTGCGCAAGCGTGTCCGCCGTCGCGATGATGCGCGCCTGCGGCGCCAGCGAGCGGATCAGCCGGACGAGCCGCAGGTTGTCGATGCCCTTGAGGAACCAGTCCGACACGCTCGATACGACGATGCGGGCGTTGGCGATGCCGGCGTGGCGGAGCGTCTCGGCGTTCGAGATGTCGCCGTAGTGGCAATGGACACCGTCCATCTGCAGGCGCTCCAGGGTCTCCGGGTTGAAGTCCACCGCGACGAGGCGCGCCTTCATCGCCGGAGACTCGCGCTCGAGGTGCTGCACGAAGGCCAAACCCTCGCGGGAGACGCCCACCAGGAAGACGTCCGGCTGGCCGTGGGCCGGCGCGGCGCTCTCCACCGGGCGCGCCACGCCGCCCACCCACGTCGGCACCCCGACGTTGACCAGCGAGCGCGTGAGAGCGCTGGCGATCTCGTGATTGAAGAGGATGCCGTAGGTCGATACGAGCGCCGTGATCAGCAGGCTGAACAGCACGATCGTCGACGTGTCGGGGCCGACGTGGCCGTAGGTGGCGCCGAGCGCAACGATCACGAGCGAGAACTCGCTCACCTGGGCCAGGTTGATCGCCGTCACGCCGGCGCTGCGGATGTCCACGCGCAGGAGCGCGAGCACCGGCACCAGGATGACGAGCCGGCTGGCGATCACCAGGAGGGCGCCGCCGACCGCGAACAGCAGCAGCGCGGGAGTGGGCATCGGGATCTTCAGGCCGAGCGCCACGAAGAAGAGCGTGAGGAAGAAGTCCCGGACGCCGCCGAGCCGCGCGGTCACCTCGGCGCCGTAGGGAAAGCCGGCGATGACCAGCCCCGCGATGAGGGAGCCCATCTCCTTGGAGAGACCCGCCCGTCCCGCCGCGCCCGAGAGCAGGAAGCACCACGCCATCGACACGATCAGGACGAGCTCGGTGGACGACGCGATGCTGCGGTAGAGCGGCGGCAGCACGTAGCGCGCGATCAGAAACGCCGCCACCAGCAGCCCGATGCCGGCCACGACCGACCAGACCAGCGGCCCGAGCTCGAGGTGGCTGAGGTTCGGCTGCACGGCGAGGAAGAGAATGGCCCAGAGGTCCTGGAAGATGAGGATGCCGAGCGTGAGCCGCCCGGTGAAGGTGGCGATCTCGAACTTGTCGAACAGCAGCTTCACGACGATCAGCGTGGACGACAGCGCGAAGGCCACCGCCAGGTAGAGGTGATCGAACATCCCGCCGGCCGGGAAGCCGGCCACGGCCCACCACAGGAGCCCCGCGCAGAGCGGAAATTGCAGGAATCCGGCCACGAAGATGGCGCGGCCGGCCTTCAGGAGGTGAGGGATGTTCATCTCCAGGCCGATGATGAAGAGCAGCAGCAGCAGGCCGATCTCCGAGATCAGCTCGATGGCGGCCTCGTCGGTGACCACGCGCAGACCGACGTGGGGCCCGAGGAGGCCCCCGCCGACGACGTAGCCGAGCAGGAGCGGCTGGCCG
>JBKPRI010000110.1:0-4747 GCA_046734515.1 Candidatus Methylomirabilota bacterium
CTGACCGCCGGCTTCGACTCGCTGCGCGGGAGCCGGACGGCGGTCCTCACGCTGGCCGCGGTGCTGGCCAGCGCCGTCGGCCTCATGTGGGCGGCGGGCTGGCTGCTGCTGCAGCCGCAGCTCCGCCGCGGCGCGTGGCTGAAGCCGCTGCTGATCTTCGTGGGCTCCGTCGTCGTGTTCGCGGTGTGGCGCGTGTCGCCGATCCAGGTGCTGGCGGTGGCCGCCGTCATCGGCGCGCTGTGGATGGACCCGGCGTGAAGGTGGTGCTGCTCTACCTGCTGCTGCTCAAGGCCAACGCCACGGCGTTCAGCGGGCTCAGCTCGCTGCCCGTGCTGCGCGAGGACCTGGTGGTGCGCTACCAGATGCTGAGCGACACGCAGCTCAATCTCGCGGTCACCGCCGGGCGCAGCGGCCCCGGACCGAACGGGCTCTACATCGTGAGCGTGGGCTACCTCGTCGGCGGGTTGCCCGGGGCGGTGGCCGGCTGGCTGGCCATGATCACGCCGACGTTCCTGGTGATCCCGCTCGTGCGCTTCGTCGGCGCCCGGGCCGATCGCCCCCGGCTGCGCAGCGCGATCCGCGCCTCGATGACGGCCAGCGCCGGCCTGCTGCTGGCCGCCACGCTGCCGCTGGCCCGCGGCGCGCTGACCGACGGCGTGCTGATCGCCGTCGCGGCCGCCAGCTTCCTGCTCTTCGCCTTCACGCGCCTGGACTCGGTGTGGGTGATCCTGGCCGCGGCCGCCGCCGGGCTCGCGCACGCGGTGATGGTAGGGTAGGGCGCCATGCCGGGCGTGACGATCAAGGAGCTCAGCAAGCACTACGGCGACGTCGGCGCCGTCAAGGGCCTCTCGCTCAGCGTCGAGGCCGGCGAGCTGGTGGCGCTGCTCGGTCCGTCGGGCTGCGGCAAGACGACGACGCTGCGGCTGGTGGCCGGTTTCCTCACGCCGGAAGCGGGCGAGATCTGGGTCGGCGACCGCTGTCTGTCCTCGGCCGCCGCCGTGGTGCCGCCCGAGCGGCGGCGCATGGCAATGATCTTCCAGAGCTACGCGCTGTGGCCGCACATGACGGTCGCGCAGAACGTCGCCTACGGTCTGCGCTTCAAGCGCGGCGTGGCCCGCGCCGATCGCGATCACCGCGTGAAGGAGATCCTGCGCGTCGTGCAGCTGGCCGGCTACGAGGCGCGCTACCCGGCCGAGCTCAGCGGCGGCCAGCAGCAGCGCGTCGCGGTGGCGCGCGCGCTGGTGATCGAGCCGGAGATCCTGCTGCTCGACGAGCCGCTCTCCAACCTCGACGCCAACCTGCGCGAGGAGATGCGCTTCGAGATCCGGCGGCTGCACGAGGCGTTCGGCATCACGACGCTCTACGTCACCCACGACCAGGCGGAGGCCATGGTGATCTCCGATCGCATCGCCGTGCTCGAGCGCGGGCGCGTGGCCCAGGTGGGCACCGCCGACGAGGTATTCCTCAGACCTCGCACGCGGTTCGTGGCCGAGTTCATCGGCCGCACGAATCTCCTGGAGGGCGTGGCCGAGTCGGCCGACACGCTGGTGGCCGGCCGGCTGCGGCTGCGCGTGGGCGGCGGCCTGGCGACGGGCGCGCGCGCCGCGGTGTCCATCCGGCCACACGACATCACGCTGGCCCCCGCCGGCCAGACCCCGGCGCGCGCAGGCGAGAACACACTCACCGGCACCATCACCCGTGCGAGCTTCCTCGGCGAGAGCGTGGACTACCAGGTCCGCCTCGCCGACAGCGACGTCGTCGTGCGCGTGCAGGCGCCGGCCGGGCGCCGCCTGCCGGTGGGCGTGCCGGTCGACCTGCGGATCGATCCAGCGGCGTGCGTGGCGCTGCTCGAGGACGCCCGATGACTCCCATGCGCCGCCCGCTCGAGGGGATTCGCGTGCTGGAGCTGGCCCAGGTGGTGGCGGGACCGTTCTGCGGCACGCTCATGGCGGAGTTCGGCGCCGAGGTGATCAAGACGGAGATGCCCGGCCGCGGCGACGACCTCCGGCGCCTCGGCCCGATCGAGGAGGGCACGTCGTACTGGTTCGCCTCCGACAACCGCAACAAGAAGCTGATGACGCTCGACCTGCACCTGCCCGGCGGGCAGGCGATCGTCAAGCGCCTGGTCGAGACGTGCGACGTGGTGCTGGAGAACTTCCGTCCCGGCGTGCTCGAGAAGTGGGGGCTCGGCTGGGACGCGCTGCACGCCATCAATCCGCGGATGGTGATGGCGCGCATCACGGCGTTCGGCCAGACGGGGCCGCTGCGCGATGGGCCCGGCTACGCGGCAATCGGCTCCGCCTTCGGCGGCACGTGGTACGTCAACGGCCACGCCGACCGGCCGCCCGCGCGCCCCACCCCCGTCTATCCCGACTACATGACCGGCCTCTTCACCGCGTTCGGCGTGATGGCGGCGCTGCGCCACCGCGACCTCACCGGCGAAGGCCAGTGGATCGACGCCGCGCTCTACGAGTCGGCGTTCCGCGTGATGGAGTACACGCCCGCGCTCTACGGCCGGCAGAAGGTCGTGCGCGAGCGCGGCGGCCTGCAGCACTCCGGCTGGCCTGGCGGCGCCTACCAGACGAAGGACGGCCACTGGATCGTGTTCACCGCGCCGGCCCAGCACCTCTTCGAGCGCTTCTGCGCCATGCTCGGACGCCCCGAGCTGCCGAAGGATCCGCGCTTCGCCAGCGCGAGCGAGCGCCCGAAGAACCTCGGCATCATCCTGGAGCTGGCCACGGCGTGGTTTGCCGAGCGGGACTTCGAGTCCGTCATGGCCGCGCTGAAGGCGGCCGACGTGCCGCATTCGCCGATCATGAGCATGGCGGACATCTTCACCGACCCGCACTACCAGGCCCGCGCGATGCTGATCGACGTGCCGGCCGAAGGCCTCGGCACGCTGCCGCAGCCGGGCGTGATTCCCAAGCTCTCGCTGACGCCCGGCCGTGTCGATCACGCGGGCGCGGCGCTCGGCCGTCACACCGACGAGATTCTCTCGACCGTGCTCGCAATGTCCCCCGACGAGATCGCGCGGCTGCGCGCGGACAAGGTCATCTGATGCTGAACTTCGGACTCTTCTCGATCAACGCCTACGCCTGCTGCGAGCCGGCCGTCGCCGCCCGCGTGGCGCGCGCGGCCGAGGCGGCCGGCTTCGACTCGCTGTGGGGCGGCGAGCACGTGGTGCTGCCCGATCCGCAGGCGCCGCCCTCGCCGATGGGGCCGCACGAGCCGATCCTCGATCCCGTGATCGCGCTGACGTACTGCGCCGCGGTGACGACGCGCGTGCGCCTGGGCACCGGCATCATCATCCTGCCGCAGCGCAATCCGCTCGTGCTGGCCAAGGAGCTGGCCAGCCTCGATCGCCTGTCGAACGGCCGGCTGATCTTCGGCGTGGGCGTCGGCTACCTCGAGGCGGAATTCCGCGCGCTGGGCGCGCCCTTCGAGGCGCGCGGCGCCGTGACCGACGACTATCTCGCCGCCATGCGCGCCATCTGGAGCCAGGAGACGCCCGCGCACAGCGGGCCCTTCGTGTCGTTCAAGAACATCCAGGCGCGGCCGCAGCCCGCGCAGCGTCCGCACCCGCCGATCGTCGTCGGCGGGCGCACGGCGCCGGCGTTCCGGCGCGCCGTCGCGCAGGGGCAGGGCTGGTACGGCTTCGCGCTCGATCCAGCGAAGGCGGGCGAGGCGCTGGACGGCCTGCGCCAGGCGGCCAAATCGGTGGCGCGGCCGGCGCACCTGGGCCCGCTGGAGATCAGCGTGACGCCTGCGCGGGGCGTCACCGTGGACGCCGACACCGCCCGGGCCTACGCCGCGCTCGGCGTGCACCGGCTGATCTTGATGCCGCCGCCCAAGCTCGACGCGGCCGGCCTGGAAGGCTTCGTCGCCGACGTCGGCACGCGGCTGGTGGGCAAGGTCTAGGGGCGGTAGGCAAAACTTTTCCCAGCAGCGCGCGATCGCAGTTGGCGAGCGCGCGAGCGCGCGGCATACTTTGAAGCCGTGAGCGAGCCCACCGAACCTCCCAACTCCAGCGCGATCGACCAGATCATCGTCGGCGGCGGTGAGATGGGCGATCGGATGCGCGCGTTCGACTGGAAATCGACGCCTCTCGGTCCCGTCGAGGCCTGGCCGCAGAGCCTCCGCAGCGCGCTGAGCATCATGCTCGCCTCCCGCGCTCAGATCGTCCTCTTCTGGGGTCCCGATCTCGTCACGCTCTACAACGACGCGTACCGTCCGGTCTTCGGCGCCAAGCATCCATGGGCGCTCGGCAAGCCGGCCCGTGAGTGCTGGCGCGAGGTGTGGGACGTGATCGGCCCGCTCTTCGAGAACGTCGTGGCCACGGGAGAGGCGTTCTGGGCGCAGGACCATCCCTTCTTCCTCGAGCGCCATGGGTTCTCCGAGGAGACCTTCTTCGATGTGTCCTACGACCCGATCCGCGCCGAAGGCGGCGGTGTCGGAGGGCTCTTCTGCATCGTGACGGAGACCACCGGCCGGGTGCTCGGCGAGCGCCGGCTGCGGACCCTCCGCGAGCTCGACGCGCGGACCTCCGACGCGGCGAACGCCATCGCGGTCGGCGCGGCCGCGGCCGACGTGCTCGCCGGCAACCCCAACGACTTTCCGTTCGCCCTCGTCTACGTGCTGGACGAGAACGGCCAGGGGCGGCTCGCCGGTTCCGGCGGGCTCGCCGGCGCCGCGCCGGAGCCCCTGCTGTCGCTGGAGGCGCACGCCGACGTGGCCGCCGCCGTGGCGG
>JBKPRI010000111.1:0-6582 GCA_046734515.1 Candidatus Methylomirabilota bacterium
ACTGTACCCCGTGTGGTAGACGCGCGCGATGGGCCGGCGCTTCACGCCGTCATGCGGACGGGCCGGCGCACGGCGTCGGCGACGCGCGCCAGGTACTCCCGGCGCGGGAGCGTCCGCGCACCCAGCGAGGTCAGGTGCGCCGAGGGCACCTGGACGTCGAGCACCGTGAGGCCGACGCGGCGCGCGTGCGCCACCAGCGCCACCACCGCCACCTTGGAGGCGTCGCGCGCGCGATGGAACATCGATTCCGCCGAGAAGAGCGCCCCGACCGCGACACCGTAGAGCCCGCCGGCCAGCGCGCCGTCCGCCGACCACACCTCGATGCTGTGCGCCCACCCGAGCGCGTGCAGCTCGATGTAGGCCGCGCGGAGCCGGGGCGTGATCCAGGTCTCCTCCCGGTCGGCGCAGCCGGCGATCACCTCGGGGAAGGCCGCGTTGAGCGTGACGCGGAAGCGCCCCTGCCGCAGCCGCCGGGCCAGGCTGCGCGAGACGTGCAGCGTGTCCGGCTCCAGCACCGCACGCGGATCGGGCGACCACCAGAGCAGCTCGTGAGCGTCGTAGGGCCACGGGAAGATCCCGGCGCGGTAGGCGGCGATGAGCGTCGACGGCTCGAGGTCTCCGCCCTCGGCCAGCAGGCCCTCGGGGTCGGCGCGCGCGGGATCGGGGAACACGAAGCGGCAGGGCGGCAGCGCGGCGGGCGGCGGCGTGGGCGCGATCGCGACCTCGATCACGCCCGCTAGCGAGCCAGCGTCATCTCGGCCGCGATCAATCGGTAGTCCGGGCGCGGCTTGAAGGACACCTTCTTGCTCACGCCGTAGATCACGACCTCTTGGAACATCTCGAGCCAGGGCTTCTCCTCATGAATGAGGCGCGTGGCCTCGGTGTAGAGATCCTTCCGCTTCTTGGCGTCCAGCGTGTAGCGCGCCTGCTCCATGAGGTCGTGGAAGCGCTGGCCCGGCTGGCTGCCGATCCAGTACTTGCCGTTGAACCCGGTCGGGTGCAGCAGCCGCCACAGCGCGCCGTCGGCGTCGAGCAGCGTGGACTGCGGGTTGATGAGGAGGATGCCGTTGGCCGGCAGGTTGCGATCGTTGACCATCTTCGTGCGCGTGGCCATCTCCATCATCTCGACCTTCGCGCGGATGCCGACCTTCGACCACATGTCGGCGATGGCTTCGAGCAGCTGCTTGTCGTTGACCATCGTGCCGCTGCCCGCATAGAGCGCCACGTCGATACCGCCGGCGAAGCCGGCCTCGGTCAGCAGCTTCTTCGCGCGCTCGGGCTCGTAGGGATAGGGCTTCAGGGTCGGGTTGTAGCCGAAGTCGGTATCGGCCACGCCGCCGCTCATGGGACGCCCCTGCCCCGCGTAGAGGTTCTTCACGATCGACTGGATGTCCATCGCATAGTGCAGCGCCTGCCGCACGCGCTTGTCGGCCAGCGGCGGCTGCGTGGTGTTCATGGCGAACGCCACCGTTCGCGTGGCCGGCACCGTCACCGTGCGCACGATCTTCATCTGGTCGGGCGGCACGTTGGTGATCACGTCCACCTCCCCGCGCTGCAGCGCCGAGAGCCGCGCGAAGTCGTCGGGGATCGGCTTCCAGATCACGCGGTCGACGGACGGCGGCTTGCCGTTCCAGCCCCACCACTCGCGGTTGACGTCCATCACCATCCGATCGTCCTTGACCCACTCGACGAACCGGTAGGCGCCGCTGCCGACCGGCTTGCGCGCCAGTTCCTTGGCGCCGTCGTCGGTGGCGTACCGCGCCGGATAGATCTGGCCGCCCATCTGCGCCATGCGGACGGGGATGAGCGGGTCCGGTTTCTTCGTGGTGATGCGCAGGCTGGTGGGGCTCAGCACCTGCACGGACTCGATCGTGGCGAAGCCGGCGGTGACCACCGTCTTGCCGGGCACGAGATTGCGGTCGTAGACCGCCTTGACGTCCTCGGCGGTGAGCGGCGTGCCGTCATGGAACTTCACGCCTGTGCGCAGCGTGACCTCCCACGTGGTCTCGCCGGTGGACTTCCACGCGGTGGCCAGGCCGGGGCCGAGCTTGAGCGCCGCGTCCCAGCGCGTGAGCGTGTCGTAGAGATTCACGAAGTAGTTCACGGTGAGGACCTGCGTGGTGCGGCCGGGGTCGAGCGTCACCGCGTCGGCCGGCTGCGAGATGATCACTTCCGTCCGCTTCTGCGCGGAGGCGGCAGGGACGGTCGCCGCGAGCGTGCCGGTGCCGGCCAGGGTCAGGAAGCCGCGGCGGGTCCACGTTGTCGTCATCGCGAGAGTCTCCTGGTTCGAGGATCGAGCAAGTCACGCAAGGCGTCGCCCATGAGGTTGAGCCCGAGCACCACGATCATGATCGCGATGCCGGGGAAGGTCGCGGTCCACCAGGCTTGCCGCACGTAGGCCGCGGCGTCCCGGAGGTCGGAGCCCCACGAGGGCGTCGGCGGCTGCACGCCGAGGCCGAGGAAGCTCAGCGTCGATTCCAGGATGATGATGCGACCGACGTCGAACGTGGCCAGCACCACGATCACCGCGAGGATCTCCGGCAGCAGGTGGCGGAACAGCACGCGCGGGGTGCCGGCGCCGAGGGCGAGCGCGGCCTGCACGTAGTCGCGCTCGCGCAGGCTCAGCACGAGCCCGCGCACGATCCGCGCGTGGCCGACCCAGGCGCCGACGGCCAGCACGACGACCAGCACGGGAATGGACGGGCCCGCCACCGCGATGACCGCGATGGCCAGCAGCACGAAGGGGAACGCGAGCTGGATATCGATGAGCTTGGTGATCACGCGATCGACACGCCCGCGGTAGTAGCCGCTGACCAGGCCGATGAGCGAGCCGGCGGCGGCGCCGAGGACGGTGGCGAACACCGCGATCAGCAGCGACACGCGCGCGCCCCAGATCAGCCGGCTCAGCACGTCGCGCCCGAGCAGGTCGGTGCCGAGCGGGCGGCCGGCCAGCGCGGCGGCCTGCCAGGCCGGCGGCTTGAGCCGCGCGGCCAGCTTGCCGGTCGTCGGGGAGATCGGTGCCAGCCAGGGCGCCACCAGCGCGGCAATGATGGCCAGCGCGACCGGAATCGCAGGCAGCCAGAGCGCCCAGCGGACGCGGCGTCCCCGGGCGGCGCGCGCGGCCGGCGGCGCCAGCGCGGTCTCGAGCGGCACGGCCGAGGCCTTACTCATCGCGAATGCGCGGGTCGAGCGCACCGTACAGGAGATCGACGAGGAGGTTGAGCGCGACGAACGAGAGGGCCAGCACCAGCACACCGGCCTGGACGACCGGATAGTCGCGCACGAAGATCGACTGCACGGCCAGCCGGCCCACGCCCGGCCACGCGAAGATCGTCTCGGTCACCACGGCGCCGCCGAGCAGCGTGCCGAACTGCAGCCCGATCAGGGTCACCACCGGCACCGCGGCGTTCTTGAGCGCGTGCCGCAGGATCACGCTGCCCTCGGCCAGCCCCTTGGCCCGCGCCGTCGTCACGAAGTTCTGGCCGAGCACCTCGAGCAGGCTCGTGCGCGTGAGCCGCGCCAGCGACGCGGCGAAGTGCGTGCCGAGCGTGATCGCCGGCAGGATCAGGTGCTGCCAGCCGCCGCGGCCGGAGGTGGGCAGCCAGCCGAGCTCCACCGAGACGACCAGGATCAGCATGATGCCCATCCAGAAGTACGGCGTGGCCTGGCCGACGACGGCAAAGCTCATGGCCAGCACGTCCGTGGTGCGGCCGCGGTAGACCGCGGCCAGGATCCCCAGCGGCAGCGCCACCACCACGGCCAGCACCAGCGCAGCGAAGGCCAGCTCCAGCGTGGCAGGCAAACGCTCCAGCACCAGGCCGAAGGCCGGCTGCTGGTGGCGGAACGACTCGCCGAAGTCGCCGCTCACGGCGCCGCCCAGGAACGCGACGTACTGCAGGTGCAGCGGGCGATCGAGGCCCAGCGTGCGACGCAGCGCGGCGAGCTCGTCCACGGTGGCGTCGCCGGGCAGCATGGTGGCGGCCGGATCGCCGCTCAGCCGCAGCGCCACGAAGACCAGCGTGACGACGCCGAGGGCGACGAACAGCGTATGGAAAACCTTGCGAACGAGGTATTGGAACATCTAAGTTTTGGAGTGGCACGACTCTAACATCGAGCCCCGGATCCCGGGGAGCGGCGTGGTCAACGCGAGGCCTGCGATGGAAGCCTTGATCGGCCTGGTCGTGCTCCTGGTGGTCGTGGCCCCCCTCACGGGGATCGTCCTCTCGCTCACCCTGCGCCGCCGCGTACGCGAGCTGGAGCTGCGCCTGCTGCTCCTGGAGAACGAGCGCGCGCGCGGGGGCCGGGCAGCCGAGCCCGCGGCGCCGGCGCCCGTCCTTGCGCCACCTCCAGAACCGATCGCACCGCGCACGCCCGTCCACCCGCCCGCACCTGAGCCGGTTCGCGTGGCGGCCCGTCCGGCGGTCGCCGCCCCGCCGTCCGAATGGAAATCGCTCGAGCAGCGGCTCGGCGGCACATGGCTCAACCGCGTGGGTGCGCTCGTGCTCACGCTCGGCATCGCGTTCTTCCTGAAGTACGCCTTCGACAATCAGTGGATCCAGCCGGCCGGGCGCGTCGCGCTCGGGCTGATCACCGGCGTCGCGCTGCTGCTCGTCGGCGAGCGGCTGCAGCGCGCGGCGTACCGCGCGCCGGCGCAGGGTGTCGTCGCCGTCGGCATCGCGGCCCTCTATCTCAGCGTGTATGCGGCGTTCGCGTTCTACCAGCTCGTGACGCAGCCTGCCGCCTTCGCCTTCATGGTGCTGGTGACGGCGACCGCGGCCGCGCTGGCGCTGTACCACGAGGCGCGCGCGGTCGCCGTGCTGGCCAACCTCGGCGGCTTCCTCACGCCCATCCTGTTGTCGACCAACCGCGACGCCGGCACCGCGCTCTTCACGTACCTGGCGGTGCTCGATGCCGGGATGCTCGTGGTCGCGTGGTATCGCCGCTGGCCCGAGCTGGGGCTGATGAGCTTCGTCTTCACGCAGGCGCTGTACACCGCGTGGTTCGATCGCTGGTATCACTCGGTGCCCCCGCAGCAGGGCGTGGCGCTGGTCGCCGCCGGCGTCTTCCTCGTCCTCTTCTCGCTGGTGGCGCCGGCCGAGGCGCTCGCGCGCCGGCGGCCCACGCGCGCCGAGCAGCTCTGGCACGGGCCGGGCATCCTCGCGCTGGCCGCGCCGGTCGCGGCGTTCATCGTGGCGCGCCAGGTCCTCTATCCCGCGCACGCCAGCGCGCTGGCGCTGGCCTGTCTCGTCCTCGCCGCCTACTACCTCGTGCTCGCCTATGCCACCGCCGAGGCGCCGGGCGTCGGGCCGCACCTGCTGATGATCCACGGCGGCGTCTCGCTCGCGTTCCTCACGCTCACCTTCCCCGTGCAGTTCGCCGAGCACGGGCTGGCGATCGCCTGGAGCGTGGAGGGCCTGGCGATCGTGTGGGGCGGGCTGCGGCTGGACGCGCGGCCGCTGCGGCTCGGCGGCCTCGTCGTGCTGGGGCTCGCCGTCGCCCGCTGGGTCACCCTGCTCGACAGCCGGGCGGCGCACGACGGCGCCTTCCTGCTCGACCATCGCGCGCTGCCCGCCACGATCGCCCTCGTGGCCGCGAGCGCGCTGGCCGCGGTGGCCTACCATGCGGGCGGCCGCGGGCTGCGCGACGGCGAGCGCTTCGTGGAGCCGGCGCTGGCGCTGACCGCGGTCCTCGGCGCTACGGCGTTCGTCACCGTGGAGCTCCAGCGTCACGCCGCGCTGGGGCTCGACCGCTTCACGCTCGCGCTGGTGGTCACGCTGGTCTGGCTGGCGGCGGGCGTACTGACCCTCGGCCTGGCCGGGACCGATCGCACCGCGGTCCTCTTCACCGCCGCCACCATCATGCTGGGCCTCGTGGGCCTGCTCGCGATGGGCGGCGACGGCGAGCGCTGGCACGCGGAGCGGACGCTGACGCCGATCGTCAACCTGCGCTTCCTCACCGGGCTGCTGATCACCGCCGTCTACGCGCTCCACGCCCGCGCCGTCGCCGCGCGCGGGCTGCCCGCCGATCAGACGCGGGCGCTGCACGCCGGCGCGGTGGGCGCCGCCGCGCTGTTCCTGCTCTGGCACCTCAGCGTGGAGATCGTGCTGCTGCCCCTCGAGGGCGCGACACCGGGCGAGGTCACGATGGCGCATCACATGGGCCTGTCGATCCTGTGGACGCTCTACGCGTTCGCCGCGATGGGCATCGGGCTGCAGCGCCGGCACAGCGCGCTGCGCTTCGGCGCCATCGGCCTCTTCGCGCTCACGGTCGCCAAGGTGTTCCTGGTGGATCTCGGGCGGCTGGACGCGGGCTATCGCATCCTGTCGTTCGTCGTGCTGGGGGGCCTGCTCATCCTGGCCTCGTTCCTCTACACGCGCTACCGCGAGCGCTTGACCTCATGATGGCCCTGCTCCTCGTGGCGCTGGCGGCGGCACCGGCGGCGACCGACCCGCCGGAGGCGTGGACGACGCGCCGTCCCATCGCGGTGCCCGCCGCGGGCGGCCGCGCGTTCGTCGAGGCGCCGCTCGATGCCGCCGTGTACGCCGTGGCGGCGCCGTCGCTCGCCGACCTGCGCCTGCGCGA
>JBKPRI010000112.1:0-7208 GCA_046734515.1 Candidatus Methylomirabilota bacterium
GTGGAGAAGGTCGCGTCGGCGAAGGGGGTCACGCATATCGATCTGGCGCTCTGCGAAGAAGGGATCGGGCATGCCCGCGAGACCATGAACGAAGTCATCGCGGGGTACGTTTCGAACAAGAAGCCGCGGTAGCACATGCGCAGCGCCGGGCGGCGGGCGGGGCGGGGTCCGGCGACCACAAGGTTTCGGGCGTAGAGCGTTTGGCGCAAGCCTTCGTTCCGAGAGCCGCCACAAGCGGGGCGGGAAATGGGTCGGCGGACCCCGCCCCGCCCGCCGCCCGGCGCCGCTCCCGGCTCGCACAATTCTCATTCGGACGAAGCCTGTGATGTCGTCGACGGAGTCGCCGAGGCTGTCCTTGTCCCTCTCTGAAGAAAGCCTGGCGTGAGCTCGTCATCCTCCAGCGTGTCGACCTCCGTCTCGCCGTATATGGCGTACTCGGTGTCGTGGAATCTGACGCAGCGGTGCAATTTGGAGTGTGCGCATTGCTATATGTCGGCGCATGCGGGGGCGGATACGCGGGGGGAGCTGAGCACGGAGGAGTGCCGGCGCGTGATCGACGAGATCGCGCGGGTCAATCCGAACGTGTTCCTGATCCTCACGGGGGGTGAGCCGCTGCTGCGGCGCGATATCTTCGACGTCGCGGGATACGCGACGGGCAAGGGCTTCACGACGGTGCTGGGGACGAACGGCGTGCTGCTGCGCGAGAAGGAAGCGCGGCTGATGCGCGAGCACGGGGTCCTGGGGGCATCGATCAGCCTGGACTCGACCGACCGCGTGAAGCACGACGCCTTCCGGCACCTGGCCGGGTCGTGGGACGGGGCGATTCGCGCCACGAAGGTGCTGACCGACACGGGCCTGGACTTCTCGCTGCACATGTCGGTGACGGACTGGAACGTCGGCGAGGTGCCGGCGATGATCGATCTCGCGAAGGATCTCGGCGCGAAGGTGCTGAACTTCTTCTTCCTCGTGCGGACCGGGCGGGGCAAGGACCTCACCGACATCGACGCGGCGGCCTACGAGCGCATTCTGACGTATCTCGCGAAAGCCCAGGGCGTGGGCACCGGACCGCCGAGCTTCGTGCGCCAGATGCTCGGACTGGCCCCGGCCCGGCCCGCCGCGCCCGCGTTCGAGGACCCGTGGTCGACACCGGTGGGCAAGGCCGATGGCCTCCTGATCCGCGCCAAGTGCGCGCCGCACTTCCGCCGGATCCTCTACGAGCTCAACCCGGCCTCGCCGCTCCTGCGCAACTACGCCCACGGCTCGTGTCCGGCCGGCAAGTACTACTGCCGCATCACGCCGGGCGGCGACGTCACCCCGTGCCCCTACATGCCGGTCTCGGTCGGCAACCTGCGCGCCACCGCCTTCGACGAGCTGTGGCGCTCGGCGCCGGCGTTCGCGGCGCTGCGGGATCCCAAGCTCGGTGGACGGTGCGGCGCCTGCGAGTTCTCGAAGGTGTGCGGCGGCTGCCGCTGCCGCGCCTACGCGACCCACGGCGACTACCTCGCCGAGGATCCCGCGTGCGGCTACCAGCCCGGCGGCCACGGCGGCGCGCTGATCGACCTGCCCGCGACGCTGACGTTCGGCCTCCCGGTCGACTACGAGCTCACGTGGGAGTCGGGAGCCCGCGAGCGGCTGGACGCGATCCCCTCGTTCGCGCGCGGCATGGTGGTGAAGGCGGTGGAGGCCTACGCGCGCGGGCGCGGAGAGCGCGTGGTCACCCGCGAGCTGCTGGCCCAGGTGCGCAGCTCGTGGGGCGGCCGGTTCCGCCCGCAAGCATGATCCCGGCGTCGGCGCCGGTCACCGACGACGATCGATTCCGCACGGCGGCCCGCACGTATCTCGGCTACGCGCTGCTCTACGAGATCGGCGGCGTCTACCTGGTCTCGCAGGGGATCGGCGTGCCCTCCGGCGCCGGCGCCCGAGGGCGCGCGATCTATGCGGTCTTCTGGGCGATCGTGGGACTGGTGCCGCTGCTCGGTGTGCCGTACCTCCTGCGCCGGCCGCGGGCGTGGTTCGAGCGCTGGGTGGTGTCCCGCCGCGACTTCGCGCGGATCCTGGCGCTCTTCATGGCGTACCGCGCGTTCAAGGTGGCCCACGTCGCCCTGCGCGGGGAGACCGCGGCGGTCGCCGCGCCGTGGGGCGGCGTGCTCACGTTCCGCGCGGGTGCGCTCGTGTTCCTGCTGGTGACGATCGTCGCGCTGGTGTTCGTCGCGCGCGCCGCCTGGCACGCGGAGCCGCAGGCGTGAAGCGCTACCGCGACATCGCCGGCGATGGCGGCTCCAACATCGTCGGCCAGGTCGAGGCGCAGCAGGCCCGGCTCGTCGCGCGGCTGAAGAACGTTCGCGCCATCCTCGCGGTCGTCTCGGGCAAGGGCGGCGTCGGCAAGTCGTCGGTGACGGCGAACCTGGCCGGCGCCTTCGCGCTCGGCGGCGCCCGCGTCGGCGTGCTCGACGCCGACCTCAACGGACCCAGCATGGCCAAGATGCTCGGCGTGCGCGGCCGCACGCTGGTGGTCGGCGCCGACGGCGTGGAGCCGCCGGCCGGCGCGCTCGGCATTCGCGTGATGTCCATGGACCTGCTGCTGGCCGACGACGCGGCGCCGCTGACGTGGGACGCGCCGAGCCAGGCCGAGGCTCACACCTGGCGCGGCACCATGGAGGTCAATGCGCTGCGCGAGTTCCTGGCCGATACCGGCTGGGGCCCGCTCGACATTCTGCTGATCGACCTGCCACCCGGCACCGATCGCCTCGCCACGATCGCCGGGCTGGTACCGGCGCTGGCGGGCACGGTGGTCGTCACCATCCCGTCCGACGTCTCGCATCTCGTCGTGCGCAAGTCCATCACCGTGGCGCGCCGGTCGCCGGCGCCCGTGCTCGGCCTCGTCGAGAACATGGCCGGGATGTTCCAGGGGCCCGACGGCGAGACGCTCGCCCGCCAGGCCGGCGTGGACTTCCTGGGCCGGGTGCCCTTCGATCCGGCGCTGGCCGCCGCCGCCGACCGCGGCGAGCCCTACGTCGCCGTGGCGCCCGAGGCACCGGCCGCCCGCGCGCTGACGGCCATCGCCGCGCGCCTGAGCGACACACTGCTCGCCAACCGCGCGTGATCGTCCGGTTCTGTCTGCGCTGCGGCCGCCGCCTGCGCGTCATCAGCGAGGACGGGCGGCGCCGCCGGCGCTGTCCGCGCTGCGGCTGGACGTACTACGCGAATCCCGCGGCCGCCGCGGTGGCCATCGTGATCCACGGCGGCCGCGTGCTGCTCGCGCGCCGCGCGCGCGATCCATACGCGGGGACGTGGGATCTGCCCGGCGGCTTCCTCGAGGAGGACGAGCTCCCGCTCCCGGGATTGCGCCGCGAGCTCCGGGAAGAGCTCGCCGTCGGCATCCGGCGCGCGTCGTTCGTGGGCTTCGCTAGCGACCGCTACGGTCCCGGTGGTGTTGCCGTGCTCACGGTCGTCTACCGCGTGACGCCGACCACACGCCGCGTGCGCGCGCAGGACGACGTCGCCGAGGTGCGCTGGTTCAGGCCGCGCGAGCTGCCGTACGGTGAGATCGCATTTCGCGGCGTCCGGCGCCTGCTGCGCGGTTACTTCAGCCGGCCGCGGGCGACGTCCAGATAGCCGAACTCCGCCACGAAGCCTGCGCCCTTCGGGCTGCAGGCGTAGAGCCCGCAGCCGACGTCCAGCGCCGGGCGATCGTCGTGCAGGCGCGCCATGCGGATCTGCTCCCACTCACGCCCGTCGGGCGAGGCGTCCACGATGTAATCCTGTCCCTCGCGGCGTATCCGTAGGGAGACGTCGTTCGCGGCGTACGGCTGGGTCGACCAGTCGGAGTAGCCGGCGTTCGTGACCACGACACCGAGCCGGCCGGCGCGCCCCGGCTCGTGCTCGACGGACGTCTTGAGCCAGCACGCCGGCGAGATCCGCACCATGAGCCCCGCCTGGTCGTACTGGTGCACGGCGCGAAACCGCACGCGAGTGCTGACCACGAAGTCGTCGCCCACCGGCGCCAGCAGCGCGTGCCCGTTGTCCGCCTCGAAGCCGTAGTGCGTGCGCTGCCAGAAGTCCGTCCCCGCCTCCGGCTCGATCGCCAGCCACCCACCCCCCACACGCCATCGCGCCGGCTCGCAATGCCACCGAAGCGATGGATGCAGCGTGGGCCCCCAGAAGGTTTCGTGGATCACCGAGTTAGGCAGCGCGAGCGCGGGCCGTCAGGCCCGCGCCGCGCGTCGGAAGGGGGGCGACGCCCCCCTCCGAGTGGCTATGGGCAGGAGACTCCCGGTGCAAGCTGATAGTTGGCGACCTTGTACGTCGACACGAAGTCGTCGTCCCACGAGGTCAGGCGGATCGGGCCGAGCGAGGTCTCGCCGTCCCAGGCCAGGATGCGCGCGCGGGTCGCGAGGTCGCGCGCCGGCACGCGTCCCGCGACGTACTCGGTGGCGGTGCCGCGATCGAGGAAGCTCGCGATGGTCTCGTGCACCGGCCGCGCGTTCGGCGTCGCCGGCACCTGCTTGAGCCACTCCAGGATGACGGTGAATCCGTCCAGCGAGCTGTCGGTCAGCAGGCCCGGCGAGGCGGCCATCCGCTTCACCATCGGGCCGACGTAGCGCGAGAACATCCGGGACGCCCGCTCCTCGATGGAGTAGGCGGCGAACTCCGGCGAGGGTTGCTGGTCGATGTAGAGGTTGATCGAGAGATAGCGAACGTCGCCCTCGAGATGCTTGGGCCGGAAGAAGCCGATGCCGTTGCGCTTGACCTCCACCCAGGGCATGCAGTGGTAGATCTTGGCGCTCATCTCCCGCAGCGCCGGCGTGTAGCGCGTCGCCAGGCGCTTGCCCTTCTCGGTGGTGTGCTGGTCCACGGGCAGCACGCTGTCGTCGGAGGGCGCGGAGAGCGCCGTCGGCGGCGCCGTCAGTGCGAGCGTAGCGAGCGTGACCGCGGCCAGTCCGCGGCGTAACGTCGTGGCCATCCGACGGGCGTTTCGTTCAATGTCCATGGGCGCCCCCGATGTGCACAGCCAGTGCCATGCCTCGTCCCCTCTGTAATGTCCGTGGCTTCGGCGGCACTGCAGACCGGGTGTCGACGCCGGACTGACACCCGGCGTCGACGCCGTGACGGCCGGATCAGCGCTCCAGGATCGCTTCCTGGCTGACCGTGATGGGCTTACCCCACCACCCCTGATCGCGCGCCATGGCGATGTCCTGTCGCGTCACCTTCGGGCTGGACCCCTCCCGGTTGCGGGTCGAGAAGAACAGATGGTCACCCGACGCGAAATGCGTGGGGTGTTCCTTCCACGTCTGCCACTCTTCGCTCGTGGCGCAGCCCGTAAACAGGACAAGCGCGCCCAATCCGAACAGGAGTCTGAGGTGAGTCCTGCGCATCGCGGTCTTCCTCCGGCGGCGATCGTGCACTGCAGCGGTGCAGCCACAGAGTACTCGCGGAGGGTCGCTGTTTCAACCGTGGTAGACTTCAGGCAAACAGCCCGCGGAGATCGCGATCACGTCATGAATCCGCTCACGATCCATCGCCAGCCCGAGGGCCTGCGCCGGCCCGTCCTGATCACTGCGTTCAGCGGCTGGAACGACGCGGCCGAGTCGGCCACCACCGCGGCGCGCTACCTCGGCACCGCGTTCGGGGCCGAGAAGTTCGCCGAGATCGATCCGGAAGAGTTCTACCATTTCGGCCTGTCCCGGCCCTACGTGCGCTACAAGGCCGGCTCGGAGACGGAGCGCGAGATCGTCTGGCCGACCACCGACTTCTCCGTGGCGGTGGCGCCCGGGCTCTCACGCGACCTGATCATCGCGGTGGCGGGCGAGCCGCACCTCAAGTGGCGGACCTACTGCGCGGCCATCCTCGAGCTGGCCAAGCGCTGCGACATCTCGCTCGTGCTCACGCTGGGGGCGCTGCTGGCCGAGGTGCCGCACACGCGGCCCATCCGCATCTCCGGCGGGGCCTCCGATCCCGAGCTGGCCGCCCGCCTGGGCGTCAAGGCCTCCCGCTACGAGGGCCCGACGGGTATCGTGGGCGTCCTGAACACGGCCTGCCGGGAGCAGGGGCTGGCCACCGCCAGCGTGTGGGCCAACGTTCCGCACTACATCTCCGGCATCGAGAACCCGAAGGCCGCGCTGGCCATCGTGCAGCGCGTGCTCATGCTGCTCAACGCCGAGGCCGACCTCACGGATCTCGAGGACGCCACCAAGCAGTTCGAGCAGAACCTCTCGGAGATCGTGGCTCAGAACGCCAAGATCAAGGCCTATGTGGCCAAGCTCGAGTCGCGCGACGCCGACGAGGAGCCCGAGCCGGCCGCCAGCGACCTGCCGCCCGCCGCCGAGCTCGTCGAGGAGATGGAGCAGTTCCTGCGGCAGCAGCGACCCGAGTGACCCGCGGCCGCCTGGCCGCCGCCGTCCTGGCCGGCCTGCTGCTGGCCGTTCCTCTCGCCGCCCACGCCACCGACCATCCCAGGGTCGCCTGGCACCCCAAGCGTGTTCACCCGGGCGACGTTGCGTGGGTCCACGTCCGCGGGGTGGCCGACGCCGCCGCGCTCGAGGGCTCGCTGGGCCGACGCACGCTGGTGTTCTTTCCCTATGCGGGAGGCCAGGCCGCCGTGGTGGGCGTCGATCTGGAGGTACCAGCGGGCACCCAGCTCTGGAACGTGGCCGTGCTGGAGCCCGGGCGAGAGCCCAGGAGCCTCAGCGGCGAGCTGACGATCCACAAGCGCGACTTCCATGTCCAGCGGCTCACGCTGCCGCCGGCCATGGTCGACCTCGATCCGGAGACGGAGCGCCGCGCCGTGTCCGAGAGCGAGCGGCTCTCGACGCTCTACCGGACGGTCACGTCCGAGCGGCTGTGGCGGGGACCGTTCGTCCGCCCCGTGGCGGGCACGGAGGCGCCGACCGGGTTCGGCGCCCGGCGAGTGATCAACGGCAAGCCACGCGCGCCGCACAGCGGCGCGGACTACGCCGCGCCACGCGGCACGCCGGTGGTGGCAGTGAACAGCGCGCGCGTGGCGCTGGTGGGCGACTTCTTCTTCCCCGGCCGCCTCGTCGTCCTCGACCATGGCCTCGGCGTCTACACGCTCTACTTCCACCTCGACACCCTGGCGGTCGCCGAGGGGGACAGCGTCGACCGCGGTCAGATCGTGGGGACGGTGGGCGCGACGGGACGGGCGACCGGACCGCACCTGCATTTCGGCGTGCTCGTCGGCGGCGCCCGGG
>JBKPRI010000113.1:0-9946 GCA_046734515.1 Candidatus Methylomirabilota bacterium
GAAGGGCCGCGGCGGCCTCGACCACTCGGGGGTCATCACCCTCCTCGAAGACCTCGCGGGCGCCTCGTGAGGGCCACGGTCGATCGCGCGGGCCTCGATCCGCAAGGGCGCCTGCCGAAGGTGCAGATCCGGCGCGTCCGCAAGGGCGACCTCTCCAAGGTCAAGGACGTCTTCGAGCAGAGCTTCGGGGATTTCCTCGAGCGCCAGCTCGGCACGCGCCCCCGGCAGGCGTTCAACGGCGCCCAGTACGTGCACCACCGCTGGCTGATGGAGCCGTGGGGCTGCTTCGTGGCCGAGGAGGACAACGCCAAGATCGTCGGCGCCGCGCTGGCGGCGACGTGGGGCACGGTGGGCCTGCTCGGCCCGGTGGCGGTGCTCACGCACTACCACAACCAGTCCATCGCCCAGCAGCTCATACGCGCGGTCCAGGAGTTCTTCGACGAGAACAAGGCCACGCTGCACGGCGCCGTCACCTATCCGACCAGCTCGAAGCACCTCGGGCTCTATCACAAGTTCGGCTACAAGCCGAAGTCGCTGACCGCGGTGATGAGCCGCGCGCTGGACCGGCCGGCCGCGCGCCCGGGCGTGGTCAAGCCGCCGGTCGTCAAGGGCGCTCTCACGCTGCGCCGCTACTCCACGCTGGAGGAGACGAAGAAGAAGGCGGCGCTCGCCCGCTTCCACAAGATCACCAACGGCGTGTGCCGCGGCCTCGAGCTGGCCAAGGAAGTCGAGATCGTCGAGGGCCTGGCGCTGGGCGACACGCTGCTGCTCGAGCGCGGCCCCGACCTGATCGGCTTCGCGATCTACCACGCGCCCGGGGTCAGCGAGGCACCCACCGGCGCCCTCTACGTGAAGTACCTGGCCATCGACCCGCGCCAGCGCAAGCCCGAGCACCTGGAGCAGTTCGTGAGCGCCATCGAGGAGCTGGCCCAGGAGCAGGGACTCTCGCGCGTGATCCTGCCGGTGTACTTGCGGTACTGGCTCGCCTACAGCACTCTGGTGAAGTGCGGGTACCAGATCGACTTCACGATGGTGCGGATGCAGAAGGGCAAGCCGGAGGATTACGAGGACGCGGCCGACCTCGTCCTCGACGACTGGCGTTGAGAGTCCTGCCGTACCTGGCGATCGCCGGCCTCGCGGCGCTGGTGATCGCGCCCGCCGCCGCCGCCCACTCGCTGCTCCTGGAATCGACACCGGCCGCCGGCTCGACACTGCCCGCCGCGCCGCGCGAGCTCCGGCTGCGCTTCAACAACCGCATCGAGAAGCCGCTCTCGAAGGTGCGCCTGCTCGACAGCCGCGGCGCCACGCAGAGCGTCGAGCTGACGAACGACGGCGTGCCCCCCGACTGGCTGCGGGCGCCGCTGCCCGCGCTGGGCCCGGGCCGGTGGCGCGTGGAGTGGCAGGTCCTGTCCACCGACGGCCACGTGGTCTCCGGCCGCTTCGATTTCCAGATCGCGCCCTGATCGCGGCGTGACTGCCATCAGCTAAATGGCTGGCTTCATCGATGTCGTGCTGCGGGGCGCGATCCTCGTCCTCGCCAGCATCGTGCTGGGCGGCGTGGTGTGGACCCGCTGGGTGCTGCGCGCCGAGCCGCACGCCAAGCCGGCGCCGGCCACCGCGCGGTCATTGCGCGTCGTCGCGCTGGCGGCGGCGGCCGCCGCCGTCGCGCAGAGCGCCACGCTGCTCGTGGCGCTCTCGGAGATCGCCGGCCCCGAGGGCTGGCCGGTCGGCGCCTTCCTGGCGACCACGTTCGCGCGCGCGGCCGTCCTGCGCGTGGCGCTCGCGCTGGCCATCGTGGCCGTCGCCGTCCCGCTCGCGCGGCGTGCGGCGGGGTCCGCCGCCTGGAACGCGCTCGGGGGACTGGCGCTGGCCTTCGTGGTGACCTCCGCCGTGCTGAGCCACGCCGTCGCGCGCGTGGACAGCCGGGCCACGCTGATTCTCCTCGACGCGCTGCACCAGGTGGCGGCCGCGGTGTGGATCGGCGGCCTCGCGCACCTGACGATCTGGGCGGCGCGGCGCGGCGACGAGACGCCGGCTGCGGGCGCCGTCCTCCTGAAGCGCTTCTCCAACCTGGCGCTCGCCTCGGTGGTCACGCTCCTCGCGGCCGGGATCGTGCTCTCGTGGCGCTACGTCGGCGACCTCGCCGCCTACGTGGGCACCGCGTACGGCGTGATGGTGCTCAGCAAGACGATCCTGCTCGTCGCCATCCTCGCGCTGGGCGCCGCCAACCTGCGCGCCGTGCGCAGCGTCACCGCGGCGTCGAGCCCGCGCCTGCTGCGCTTCGTCGAGGTGGAGCTCGGGCTCGGCATCACCGTGCTCTTCGCCGCGGCCTCGCTGACCTCGCTGCCGCCCGCCGTCGATGTCGCCGCCGACCGCGCCACGGTCGCCGAGGTCGCCGCCCGCTTCGTACCGGCGCCGCCGCGGCTCACCAGCCCGCCGGTGGCCGAGCTCATCGCCAAGGCTGAGCCGCTGATGGGTGTGGCCACGCGGCGTGACGCCGTCGAGCGCGCGTGGTCGGAGTACAACCACCACTGGGCCGGCATCTTCGTGCTGACGATGGGCGTGCTCGGCTGCCTCGAGCGGCTCGGCGTGCGCGCAGCCCGCCACTGGCCGCTCGTGTTCTTCGGCATGGCCGCGTTCATGTTCGTGCGCAACGATCCGCGCGCGTGGCCGCTCGGCCCGGCGGGATTCTGGGAGAGCTTCACGCTGCCCGACGTGCTGCAGCACCGGACCTTCGTGCTGCTGGTCGTGGCCTTCGGGATCTTCGAGTGGATGGTGCGCACCGAGCGGCTGGCGCGCCGGCCCTGGGGCTACGTCTTCCCGCTGCTGTGCGCGGCGGGCGGCGGCCTGCTGCTCACGCACTCGCACGCGATGTTCAACCTCAAGGCCGAGTTCCTCAGCGAGGTGACGCACGCGCCGATCGGCGTGCTCGGCGCCTTCTCCGGCTGGGGGCGGTGGGTGGAGCTGCGCTTGCCCGAGGCGGGCCGGACGCCCGGCTGGCTCTCCACGCTCTGCTTGACAGCCGTGGGCCTGATTCTCGTCGTTTATCGCGAGGCGTGAGCGTGACCGCGGCATAATGGGCAGGATGCTCGCCGGCCACGCCACCAAGGACGGGACGTCGCGCTACGTGCAGCGGTTCGAAGGCCGCATGCCCGCCGAGCACTTCCGGGAGATGCCGGGCGGCGTCCACGCCTCCACGCTCGGCCTCGGGACGTATCTCGGCCGCGAGGACGACGTCACCGACGGTCTCTACCGCAAGGCCGTGGCCCTCGCGCTCGAGCGCGGTGTGAACGTGCTCGACACCGCCGTCAACTATCGCCATCAGCGCAGCGAGCGCGCGGTGGGCGCGGCGCTCGCCGCCGCCGTCACCGCGGGCACCGTGCAGCGCGACGAGGTCGTCGTGGCCAGCAAGGGCGGCTATCTCGCGTTCGACGGCGAGGTGCCGGCCGACCCCCGCGCGTACTTCGTGGCGACGTACGTCAAGACCGGCATCATCCAGCCCGGCGAGGTCGTCGGCTCTCACTGCATCACCCCGCGCTATCTCCTCGACCAGCTCGACCGCAGCCGGGCCAACCTCGGCCTCGAGACGCTCGATGTCTACTACGTGCACAATCCCGAGCAGCAGCTCGACGAGGTGGATCGCCCGACCCTGCTCACGCGTCTGCGCCACGCCTTCACCGCGCTGGAGGGCGCCGTCGCCGACGGCAAGATCCGGTACTACGGCGCGGCCACCTGGAACGGCCTCCGCGTCGACCCGGGCGAGCCCGGCTATCTCTCGCTGGCCGAGTTGGTCGGCCTGGCGCGCGAGGTCGGAGGCTCGTACCACCACCACTTCCGGGTCATCCAGCTCCCGTACAACCTCGCGATGCCCGAGGCCTTCACGCGCGCCAACCAGAAGCTCGACACCGGCTTCTTCAGCACGGTGGAGGCCGCGCGCCAGCTCGGCGTCTACGTGATGGCGTCCGCCTCGGTGCTGCAGGGCAAGCTCACGCAGGGGCTGCCCGCGCCGTTCGCCGATCTCGTGCCCGGCCTCGCCACCGACGCCCAGCGGGCGATCCAGTTCGTGCGCTCGACGCCGGGCATCGGCACCGCGCTGGTCGGCATGAAGACGGCCGCCCACGTCGGCGACAACGTCGCGGTGGCGGCGGTGCCGCCGCTCGGCGGCGAGCAGGTCAAGCGCCTGTTCAGCGAGGGCTGAGCCTTGCAGACGTCGCGGGCGTCGGGTACGGTGGCCGCGGCGTCACGAGAGCCCGCCACGCGGCTGGCCAATCACCGCATTCGACTTCGCGACGCGCCCCTTCGCGCGCTGCGGAGTTCATCCGATAGGAGGGCCGAGAGGTGATCCGACGGATTCATCACGTTGGAATCGTGGTGAAGCGTCTCACCGACGCCTACACGTTCTACCGCGACGTGCTCGGACTGCCGCTGCTGCGCGAGGCCGAGATCACCGAGCAGGGCGTGAAGGCCGCGCTGCTCGCCGCCGGTGACAGCGAGATCGAGCTGCTCGAGCCGCTCGGGCCGACGACGCCGGTCGGACGCTTCCTGGCCAAGCGGGGCGAGGGCCTGCACCATCTCTGCTTCGAGACGCCGGACGTGGCCGGCGAGCTGGCGAGCCTGGAGCGGCGCGGCGTCGAGCTTCTCGACCGGACGCCGCGCGAGGGGCTGGCCGGCCGCATCGGCTTCCTGCACCCACGGGCGTGCTCGGGCGTGCTCGTGGAGGTGGCGACGCCGCCGGGCCCGCACGAGGAGCAGCCCTCGCCGCTGCGGCTCAAGCGGCTGGTGATCGGCGCCGACGACGTGAAGCAGACCGTCGGGCTCTTCCAGGGCCTGTTCGGCTTCCAGGAAGTCGCCATGAACGGCGGGCCGCGCACGATGCTGGCGGTGGGCCGCGGGGCGCTGCTCGTGGTGCCGGCCCACGAGGTCGGCGGGACCGCGGGCATGGTCGCGCTCTCCTGCGTCGCCGAGGATTTCTTCGCGCTCACGGCCGCGCTGCGCCGAGCGGGGACGCCCCGCCTGGACGGCACCGGCGAGGTCACCGTCGAGCCCGCGGGCAGCCACGGCGTCCACCTGCACATCAGCCGCTACATGTTCCCCTGACGCGCGGCGACCGGACGGGATCGACGCCGCGCGTGATCGTGCTGGTCGTGGACGGGCTCCGGCCCGACGCGATCACGCCCGAGGACGCGCCCACGCTGGCGCGACTGCGCCGGGAAGGCGTGGACTTCACCAACAGCCACTCGGTCTTTCCCACGGTGACTCGCGTGAACGCCGCCACGCTGGTGACGGGCGCGCAGCCGGGGACCCACGGCATCGTCGGCAACGAGATGTACGTGGCGGCCGTCGACCCGGCGCGCGCGTTCAGCACGCAGGACTACCGGCGGCTCGCGCGCCTGGACGAGGTCACGGGCGGACGACTGATCCTGGTGCCCACGCTCGCCGAGCGACTGCACGCGCGCGGGCTCACGCTGGCCGCCGTGAGCTCGGGTTCGACGGGCAGCGCGTGGCTGCTGAACCCGCGTGCCGCCTCGGGCGTGGGGGCGCTCGTCAACGGGTTCTTCGACGCGGGCCGGACCGTGGCCTATCCGGCCGATCTCAACGCGGCGATCCTCGAGCGGTTCGGGCCGGCGCCGGCCAAGGGGAGCGAGCGCTACGACGCCGTCGTGTCGTGGACGCAGCGGGTGCTGCGCGAGCACGTCCTGCCGGCGCTCGAGCCGGACGTCGTCTTCGCGTGGCTGACGGAGCCGGACCACACGCAGCACGCGATCGGCATCGGCACGCCCTCGGCGCGCGCCGCCATCCGCCACGCCGACCACGAGGTGGCCACGCTGCTGGAGACGCTCGTCACGCTGCGGCTCGCCGACATCACCGATGTCATCGTCGCCTCGGACCACGGCTTCACGGTGAACACCGCCGGCGTGGACGTCACCGGTGAGCTGGTGGCCGCCGGCCTCAAGGCCTCGCGCGACTCCGACGACGTGGTGCTGGCCAGCAGCGGCCAGGCCGTCGGCCTCCACGTGCGCGATCACGACCGCATCGCGGGCATCGTGCGTCTGGCGCAGGCGCGCGCGTGGGGCGGCGTGGCGTTCACCGCCGGCCGCGCGCCCGGCGAGGTGCAGGGCGCCGTGGCCGGCACGTTCTCGCTCGCGCTGGTCCATGCGGCCAACGCCGAGCGCGGCGTGGACGTGCTGCTGACGTTTCCGTGGACCTCGGCGGTCAACACCTTCGGCGTGCGGGGCACGGACCTGGCCAACGTCGCCGCCGGCGGACGCCCCTACGCCAGCGATCACGGCAGCATGAGCCCGTGGAACGTGCGCAACACGCTGCTGGCCTGGGGCCCCCACTTCAAGCGGGGGGTGCGGGTGGCCCTGCCCGCCGGCAACGTGGATGTCGCTCCCACCATCCTGGCCATGCTGGGACTGGAGGCCGAGGGACTCGATGGCCGGGTGCTGGACGAGGCGCTGACCGAGGGGCCGGACCCCGAGGAGGTGCCGGCGGAGACGGTCACATACACGACCGGGGCGGGGAACTACCGCGCGGCGATCCAGGTCTCGACGGTGGCCGGCCGGCGCTACGTCGACAAAAGCTGGCGTAGCGGCTGAGCCTGCCGCACACTTAGGCCCAGCATGGGCCTCTCAGGCGGGTCCCCGGCGTCCCGGACTCTCCCCGAACGGCCGGCGCACGTCTGCGACCATCCAAATCGCCACGAGTTCTACAACTGGCGCTCCTATCGCGCGGCCGTCGTCGAGCGCAACGCGATGGCCGGCAACCCGCACTACGCGCGCCTGTTCGTCTCCGAAGTGCACCGCGGCAAGCTCGGCGGCTGGGCGTGGACCGTGTGCTGGCAGTGCGGCCGGGAGCCGCGCGCCGGCTAGAACGCGTCCGGCGCGCTCGCGATCGCGTCGAGGTCCTTGCGCGTGTAGGAGCCGAGCGAGCGGAAGTCGAGGTCGGTGTAGTTCTTGATCCATCGCATGGCGATCTTCACCGACTTGCGATAACGCTCGGCGGCCTCGGCCGGCCTCCGCCCCAGGATGTCCGTCAGCTCGTCCTGCAGCAGGCGCTTGACCAGCGCGAAGTCGTGCGTGGCGGTGGGGCCGTCGGTGGTGCGCGCCGCGTGGCGGATGCGCTGGGCGATCTGGGCCACCGACATGCGGCCGGTGGCGAGGTCCTCCATCAGCGCCGGGTGAATGCCCGGCTTGCCCTCCAGGCTGTCGATGCCCTTGGCGCCGCGGCCGTTGAGCCAGCCCTCGACGTATTCGATCAGCATGCGCGCGTTGCGCCGCGTGCCCTCGACGGTGATCGGCCCCGCCGGCACCTCGAGCTTCACCGGGTAGCGCTCCGGGTCGCTCATCTCGCGCGTGGGCTTCCAGCCCGAGGCGATGAGCTGCCGGAACGGATCGGCCGCCGTCTTCATGTGGAAGATGTGAGCGACCCAGGCGCGGATGAAGCCCTGCTGCGCCTCCCACTCCTTGTCCTTGCGGATCGACTCGGCCGCCGCGCGGTTGACCTCGGGATCCTGGCTCGGCAGCGCCGTCGCCATGCCGCCGATCGGTACCGCGCCGCGCTTGAGGCAGATGGCGACGAGCCGGCGGAAGATGTTGGCCAGGAACGGGGTGGTCTTGATGTCCACGCCGAAGCGGTCCGGCCACACCTGCTTGGGATCGCCCATGACGTACTCGAACATCGACGCCTTCAGGTCCCAGCGCGCGGCGTTGAGGCCGGCCGCATAGGGCCCGAGCTCGTACAGCATCTCCTCCATCTCGTAGACGCACGGCAGTGACTCGACGAGCACGATGCCGCGCAGCGTGGCCGTGCGCAGCCAGGGGAGCCGCTCGCGGCTCAGGTCGAAGAGGTCCCGATACACGCGCGCCTCGGCGGCGAACTCCAGCTTGGGCAGGTAGAAGTAAATGCCCTGCCCGCGCTCGGCCTGCGCCCGGCCGGCGTGGAAGAGCGTGAGCGCGGTGCCCAGCACGGCGGCGTTGACGGGCTTGCCGTCCACGGTGACGTCGGGCTCGTCCAGGTGGATGCCGCGCTCGCGATGCATGAAGAACGGCAGCTCGCCCTCGGCGATCTTGTACTCGCGGTTGCGCTCGGCGTCGCGGAAATAGAGCTCCCGCTGCACGGCCGCCACCCGGTTGTGCGCCGAGCGCACGGTGTCGATCAGCCGGTGGCCGCCGGAGTCCTCGTCGTCGTCGAGGTCGCCCTCGGCCCGCTCGCCCTCGGGACCGGGGTTGAGCGCGTTGATGAACATCGAGGTGATCGAGCAGGGGCCGGAGATCTCGATGCCGGGCTTCAGGAGATCGGCGGGCACCGGAGGGACCTTCCAGTCCCCGGAGCCGGCGGCTCCGCGCGGCGGATGTCCCGGCAGGGCACCCTGGGTCACGGCACGGCGGACGGCTTCGGCCCGATGCGCCAGCACGGTCGCGATCTGCGGCGCCAGACGGTCGTGCAGCGCCAGCAGGTACTCGACGAAGCGGTCGGTGAAGAGCGCCTGGGCGCCTTCCACGGGCTCGTAACGAAAACGGGCGTCGGTCATGGGATCTCCTGAGGGCGTCGGGCCGATTGCGCGCTCCATTTCGCACGTCCGACGGACGCGTGTCAAGGCACGCAAAAAGAGGGGAACCCTGCTAGGGTTCCCCTACCCAACAGATGAAGAATTCGAAGGGCTCACCCCGCACGCCGCGCGTGCGCAGTCTCGGCCACGGGCGCAAGCTCCGGCGCTCGCTCTCGCGGGGCGGCACCGGGCCCGCCCGCGCGCTGAACGCCACCCTGGGCGACTGGGACGGCGTCCGGATCACGCCGATGTTCGGCCGCTGGGGCTACTTCGTCGGCGAGCGGCTGTTCGCCTGCTTTCCGCTGCGGGACAAGGACCGGGACCTGTGGGTCAGGCTGACACCGGACGACCAGGCCCGTGCCCTCCGCGAGCCGGGCGTCCGCCCGCATCGCCGCTTCGCGCGCCAGGGCTGGGTGGAGGTCCTGATCGAGAGCGACGCCGACGTCGCGGGCGCGCTCCGCTGGCTGCGACGGGCGTGGCGAGCGGCCGGTGCCTCGCCCCCCGACGCCTCGTGCTGACGCGGTAGCGCAACGCTTTGCTCTCTTCCTGCAACACAACCATGTCGACCGTTGCGTACCGCGCGGCCGCGGCCGGGCGCGGGCGGTGAGCGCCGAGGGATTTTTTCCGCTGTCGCGCGGTGTTGAGGGTGCGGCGCGCGCCTTGCACACGCGTGCAGTGGGAGCCACGCCATGATGCTCATCGAGACGGCGCCGAGTCTTCCGTTCCTCTCCGCAGCCGCGGTCGAGACGTTCCAGCGCGACGGCTTCACCGTCGTCGAGCAGGTGACGACCCCCGCGGACCTCGAACAGATCAGCCGGGTAATGGCCCGGCTCTACCGCCGGTACAACACGCTCGCCCGGATGCGGCGGGCCTGGGATCTCGGTACCGGCACCGGGGGAGCCGGCGAGCTGCCGGAGATCCTCGAGATCAACCAGACGATCGACCTCGAGCCCGAGCTCGAGGCCACGCTGACGTTCCGGCACTGTCGGGCGCTGGCCGAGGCGCTGCTGGGCCGCCCGGTCGAGTACCGCTTCGACCACGCGATCTACAAGCCGGCGTTCAACGGGCGCGCGACCGCCTGGCACCAGGACGAGGCCTACACCCTCGACCCGCACCTGGTGACTGCGCACTTCTGGGTGCCCATGCACGACGTGTCGGTGGAGATGGGCTGCATGCAGTTCATCCCCGGTAGCCACCGGGAGCGTGTGGCGCATCATCGCCTGCAGCACCTGCGGCACGCGCACGCGCTCGAAGCGGAGGACGTGGACGTCAGCCGCGCGGTGGCCTGCCCGCTGCGCGCCGGTGACGTCACCGTCCACATGCCGCGCACGCTGCATTACACCGGGCCCAACCTCACGGCGACGCCCCGGCTGGCGTGGTCGCTCGAGTTCGGGC
>JBKPRI010000114.1:0-4951 GCA_046734515.1 Candidatus Methylomirabilota bacterium
GATCGCCGCGCAGAGGCCGGCGCCCCCGGCCCCGATGACGATGACGTCGTGCTCGTGTGTCTCGTACTCGGACTTGGCCATTAGAGAATCCTCAGGTCGCGGATGATGCCCATCGCCACCAGGCGGATGGAGAGGTCGGTCAGGCCCACGCTGAACAGCGAGAGCCACGCGAAGGTCGGATGCCGCTCGTTCAGGCGGGTGACGACGTGCCAGAGCGAGTGGCGCGTCTTCGCACGTGAGAACACGTCGACGTGACCGCCGCACACGTGGCGGCAGGAGTGGCAGGAGAACGTGTAGCCGCCCAGGAGGATGACGTTGATCCACATCACGATGGTGCCGACGCCGATCCCGAAGCGATGCCCGCCATCGGGCGTCGGAAACCGAAAGGCGAGGAGCGCGTCCCAGGTGAGCAGGATGATGAAGATCACGGCCACGTACCAGGCATAGCGATGCATGTTCTGCACGAGCAGCGGAAAGCGCGTCTCGCCGGTGTACTTCGACTTGACGTCGGCCACGGCGCAGGCGGGCGGCGAGAGCCAGAACGAGCGGTAGTACGCCTTGCGGTAGTAGTAGCACGTCAGCCGGAACAGGCCCGGGCCCCACAGGATCAAAAAGGCCGGCGACAGGATCCCGATGATCGGCAGCGAGATGTCGGGCAGGCCGTAGCCGAACGTCACGTGCAGGCACTTGGCCGACAGGCACGGCGAGTAGAAGGGCGAGAGATACGGCGGCGCCCAGTAGTTGGCGTTCTGTAGCGCGGCCCACGTCGAGTACACGATGAAGCTGCCCAGCACCAGCACCACCGTCAGCGGCAGCGCCCACCACGCGTCCTTGCGCAGCGTGGACGCCTTGATGGGCGGTCGCGCCGCCGCCCGGCCGGTGACGACCTGGCCCCGCTGGTTCCGCAGAATCCTCCCGAGCCTCGCGATCATGAGCCCTCCCGTGGGTCGGCTACTCCCGCGCGTACTGCTTCTGTCCGTCCTGATAGAGATCGCCGCCGTGGCAGTCGTTGACGACGATGGCCGGGAAGCCCTCGACCTCCAGCCGCCGGATCGCCTCGGTGCCGAGATCCTCGTAGGCCACGAACTCCGCCTTCGTGATGTGCCGCGAGAGCACCGCCCCGGCGCCCCCGATGGCGCCGAAGTAGACGCCCTTGTACTCGCGCAGCGCGTCCTTCACCGGCTGGCCCCGATAGCCCTTGCCCATCGTGGCCTTGAGCCCCAGCTTGAGCAGGGCCGGCGTGAACTTGTCCATCCGGCTCGCCGTGGTGGGGCCGATCGCCCCGATCACCTGGCCCGGCTGGGGCGGCGTCGGCCCCGTGTAGTAGATGATCGCGCCCTTGACGTCGATCGGCAGCGTCTCGCCCTTCTCGATGAGCGGCAGCAGCCGGCCGTGCGCGGCGTCGCGCGCCGTGTAGATCACGCCGGTGATGCGCACGCGGTCCCCCGCCTTCAGCGCCACCACGTCGGCGTCCGTCAGAGGCGTGGTCACGTTCTTGATGCCGTCGGCGGCGGTGGTGACGCTCATCAGGCGATGGCGTCCACGATGGCGTTGAGCGTGGGGCTGGGGCGCATCGCCTTCGAGGTCAGCACCGGATTCGGCCGGAAGTAGCCGCCGATGTCGACGGGGTGTCCCTGCGCGCCGTTCAGCTCGGCCACGATCTTGGCCTCGTTGTCCTGGAGCTGCTTGGCCACCTTGGCGAAGCGCGCCTGCAGCTCCTTGTCCTCGGTCTGGGCCGCCAGCGCCTCGGCCCAGTAGAGCGCGAGGTAGAAGTGGCTGCCGCGGGTGTCGAGCTCGCCCACCTTGCGGGAGGGCGACTTGTCGGTATCCAGGAACTTGGTGTTGGCCTTGTGCAGCGCCTCAGCGAACACCTTGGCCTTGGCGTGGCTGGACGCGCGCGCCATGTGATCGAGCGACTCCGCCAGGGCCAGGAACTCGCCCAGCGAGTCCCACCGGAGGTGGCCCTCCTCGATGAACTGCTCCACGTGCTTGGGCGCGGAGCCGCCGGCGCCCGTTTCGAACAGCGCGCCGCCGTCCATGAGCGGGACGATCGACAGCATCTTGGCGCTGGTGCCGAGCTCCAGGATGGGGAAGAGGTCCGTGTTGTAGTCGCGCAGCACGTTGCCGGTCACGGAGATCGTGTCCTTGCCCTCGCGCATGCGCTCGAGCGAGAAGCGGGCGGCCTCGGCGACCGACATGATGCGGATGTCCAGGCCGCTGGTGTCGTGGTCTTTCAGGTACAGGGTCACCTTCTCGATGAGCTGGGCGTCGTGAGCGCGGTTCTTGTCGAGCCAGAAGACCGCCGGCGCGCCGGTGATGCGCGCGCGGGTGACGGCGAGCTTGACCCAGTCGCGGATGGGCGCGTCCTTCACCTGGCACGCGCGCCAGATGTCGCCTTCCTCGACCTGGTGCTCGATGAGCGTCTTGCCCTTGTCGTCGACGACGCGCACGGTGCCGGCCGCCGTCATCTGGAACGTCTTGTCGTGCGAGCCGTACTCCTCGGCCTGCTGCGCCATCAGACCCACGTTGGGCACGGTGCCCATGGTCTTCGGATCGAAGGCGCCGTGACGCTTACAGTGCTCGATGGCCTCGTGGTAGAGCGGCGCATAGCTGTGGTCGGGGATGACCGCCTTGGTCTCGCGCAGCTTGCCGTCGGGACCCCACATCTGTCCGGAATCGCGGATCATCGGCGGGATCGAGGCGTCGATGATCACGTCGCTCGGCACGTGCAGGTTGGTGATGCCCTTGTCGGAGTTGACCATCGCCAGCGCGGGCCGCCTGGCGTACGCCGCCTGGATGTCCGCCTCGATCTCCGCCTGCTTGGCCGCCGGCAGGCGCTTGAGCGCCGCGTACAGGTCGCCCAGGCCGTTGTTGGGATCGACGCCGATCTCCTTGAAGGTGGCCGCGTGCTTGTCGAACACGTCCCGGAAGAACGTCCGCACCGCCGCGCCGAAGATGATGGGGTCGGAGACCTTCATCATCGTGGCCTTGAGGTGAATGGAGAACAGCAGGCCCTGCGCCTTCGCGTCCTCCATCTGGGCGTCGAGGAAGCTCTCCAGCGCCGCGCGGCTCATGAAGGTGCCGTCGATCACCTCGCCGGCCTTCAGCGCGATCTTGTCCTTCAGGACCGTGACCGCACCCTTGGTGTCGGTGAACTCGATCCGCACGGTGGTGGCCTCGGGGACCGTCACCGACTTCTCGTTGGCGGCGAAGTCCCCGCGGCTCATGGTCGCCACGTGCGTCTTCGCCTCGGCCGTCCAGCGGCCCAGCTTGTGCGGGTGCTTCTTCGCGTACTGCTTCACCGCAGCCGCGGCCCGCCGGTCGGAGTTGCCTTCCCGCAGCACCGGGTTGACGGCGCTGCCGAGCACCTTGGCGTAGCGGGTCTTGATCGCCTGCTCCGCGGGCGTCGTCGGATTCTCGGGGTAGTCGGGCACCTGGTACCCCTGCCCCTGCAGCTCCTTGATCGCCGCCTTGAGCTGCGGCACCGAGGCGCTGATGTTCGGCAGCTTGACGATGTTGGCCTCGGGCCGCTTGGCCAGCTCGCCGAGCTGGGTCAGCCAGTCCGGCACCCGCTGGGCCGGGGTCAGGTTCTCCGGGAAATTGGCGAGGATCCGTCCGGACAGCGAGATGTCCGCGGTCTCGATGCTGATGCCGGTGCCCGCCGTGAATTTCCGGATGATCGGCAGCAGTGAGTAGGTGGCCAGGGCCGGCGCTTCGTCGATTTCCGTCCACACGATCTTCCCGGGAGCCGCGGTCACAGCGTAACCTCCTCGGAGGGGGGCGTTGCCCCCCTTCCGACCGTCGTCGCATGCCTGGCGGCGTGCTCCTCCGTGCCTCCCCCCAGCAGCAGGATTGCGCCGGCAAAGCCGGCGCTCGAACGGAGGTTCATCACAGTGTCGTCTCCTTGTGAAGGGTCATCAAAGCGTCGCTTCCTTGTGACGATGCGCGTGGCATTCGATGGTGACTGCCACCGGCAAGGATGTGATGTGACACGGGAAGGCGATCACGTGGATGCCGAGGGATGTTGTGTCGCCGCCGTAGCCCTGCGGGCCGATGCCCAGGCGGTTCGCACGCTCGAGCAGCTCGCGCTCGAGGCCGTCCAGCATCGCGTCGGGGTTCGGGCTGCCCAGCTCGCGGAAGAGCGCCTTCTTGGACAGGATGGCCGCCTTCTCGAACGTGCCGCCGATGCCGACGCCGAGGATCAGCGGCGGGCAGGCATCGGGCCCCGCGGTCTTCACGCACTCGATGATGAAGTCCTTCACCGCGGGCAGGCCCGCGGCCGGCGTGAGCATCGTGTACTTCGAGCGGTTCTCGCAGCCGCCGCCCTTGGCCATGATGCTGATCTTGAGCGTGGCGCCGGGGGCGACCTCGGTGTGGATCACCGCCGGCGTGTTGTCCCCGGTGTTCACGCGGTCGAACGGCGAGCGCACGATGGAGGCGCGCAGGTAGCCTTCCTTGTAGCCCTGGCGAACGCCCTCGTTGATGGCGTCCTCGAGGCCGCCGCCGGTCACGTGCACGTCCTGCCCCAGCTCCACGAAGCACACGACCATGCCGGTGTCCTGGCAGTACGGGATGCGGCGGGTGCGGGCCAGCTCGGCGTTGTCCTTGAGGATCTGCAGCACCTGCTTGCCGGCCGGCGAGCGCTCGGTCCCCAGCGCGCGATCGAAGGCGCGCAGCACGTCGGGCTCCAGGCTGACGTTGGCCTCCATGCAGAGCTTCTTGACGGCGTCCGTGATGGCCGAGACGTGGACGTCTCTCACGAGGCACCGCCCATCTTGGCCATGAAGGCCTGCGCGCGCTGCGCCATCTCCGCAGGGCTCACGTCTTCCTTGTGCGTCGCCATGCTCCACTGATTCCCGAAGGGATCCTCCACCTTGCCGAAACGGTCACCCCAGAACATGTCCATGACCGGCGCGATCACCTTGCAGCCGGCCTCCAGCGCACGCTTGAA
>JBKPRI010000115.1:0-4338 GCA_046734515.1 Candidatus Methylomirabilota bacterium
CCACGCGGGGGCCGGCGGCTTGCGCGCGCGCCGGCGCAGGACAGAGCGCGGCCGCGCTGGCGAGCCCGAGGAAGGTGCGACGCGTGAGTCTCATTTCGGTTGCGCGGCGAACCAGGCGGCCAGCGCCTGGATCTCCTCGTCGGTGAATCCCTTCGCGATGCGGTCCATGATCGTGCCGGCGCGCTGGCCCGAGCGGAACTCCTGCAGGGCCCGCACGATCGCGTCCCGCTCGAGCCCCGCCAGCCGCACCACCGGCGAGGTGACGCGGGCCGAGGCGGGATGACAGCCGGAGCAAGCAGCAGCGCCCGGCGGCGGCTGCCCAGACGCGGTGGACGCGGTCACGGCCGCGGCGATCGAGACGAGCCCGATCGCCGCGGCCAGAGCCTTCCCCACGGCGCTACACCATCGTGATGCCGTGGTTCTTGAGCGGGAACGTACGGATTCGCTTGCCGGTCGCCGCGGCAAACGCGTTCAGCACGGCGGGCGCGGCCACGCAGATGGTCGGCTCGCCGACGCCGCCCCAGAATCCGCCGGACGGCATGATGATCGACTCGACCTTCGGCATCTGCGCGATGCGCATGGAATCGTAGCTGTGGAAGTTGGTCTGCTCGATGCGGCCGTCCTTGACCGTGCACTCCTCCATGAAGACCGCGGAGAGCCCGTAGACGAACGAGCCGGCGATCTGGCGCTCGATCTGCGCCGGGTTGACCGCGTAGCCCGGGTCCGTTGCGCACACGATGCGGTGCACCTTGACCTTGTCGCCGCCGGTGACCGAGACCTCGGCGCACGCGGCCACGTAGCTGCCGAACGCCATCATCTGCGCCAGCCCGCGGTGGACGCCCTGCGGCGCCGGCTTGCCCCAGCCCGCGCGGTCGGCCACCGCGTTGAGCACGGCCAGGTGCTTGGGATGCTTGGTCATGAGCGCGCGACGGAACTCGAGCGGATCCTTGCCGGCCGCCTGCGCCAGCTCATCCAGGAAGCACTCGAGGAAGATCGCGTTCTGGTTGATGTTCACGCCGCGCCAGAAGCCGGGCGGCACGTGCGTGTTGCGCATGGCGTGATCGATCAGGAGGTTCGGCACCGTGTACCCGAGCGTGAAGTCACCGCTCGGGTCGAGCCCCTGGAAGGTCGCGTTGTCGCGCCCGTCCTGGAGATTTTGCGGGAACACGGCGGCGAGGATCGACTGCCCCGACAGGCGCAGGTGCAGGCCGGTGAGGTTGCCGCCGGCGTCCAGCGCCCCGACCAGCTTCGACTGCATGACCGGGTGATACCGGCCCTGCGTCATGTCCTCCTCGCGCGTCCACAGGAGCTTCACGGGCGTGCCCGGCACCTGCTTGGCGATGAGGACCGCCTGCGTGACGTAATCGTGGAAGGCGCCGCGGCGGCCGAAGCCGCCGCCGAGGTTGATCTTGTAGACGTCGCACTTGTCGGCCGGCAGGCCCGAGGCCGCCGTGGTGGCCGCGAACGCCGCCTCACCGTTCTGCGTCGGTACCCACACCTCGCAGCGCTCCGGCGTGTAGCGCGCCGTCGCGTTCATCGGCTCCATCGGCGCGTGGTTCTGGAACGGGTAGGCGTAGACCGCCTCGACCTTCTTGGCGGCGCCGGCGATCGCGCCCTTGACGTCGCCGGTCTGCGTGCGCACGAAGGCCTGATCCGCGTCGAGACCGGCCTTCAGGATCTCCGCGATGCTGGCGCTCGACACCTGCGCGTTCGGGCCCTCGTCCCAGGTGATCGGCAGCGCGTCGAGCGCGGTCTTGGCCTGCCACCACGTCTCGGCAACGACCGAGACCGCGGTCTCGCCGACCTTCAGCACGTGCTTGACGCCCGGCATGCCCGTGACCTTGTCGGCCTCGAAGCTCTTCACCTTGCCGCCGAAGACGGGGCACTCCTTGATGGCCGCGTTCAGCATCCCAGGCAGCTTCAGGTCGGCGCCGTAGACCTGCGAACCGTTCACCTTGCCCAGCGTGTCCAGCCGCTTCACGGGCTTGCCGATGAGCTTCCAGGTGGTCGGATCCTTCAGCGGCACCTCGGCGGCGGCGGGCGCCGGGAGCTTGGCGGCGGCTTCCGCCACCTTGCCGTACGTGACCGTGCGTCCGGTGGGCGTGTGCGTGATCACGCTGTTGGCGGCCGAGCACTCGGCAACGGGCACGCCCCAGCCGTTGGCGGCGGCCTGCACCAGCATCATGCGCGCGGCGGCGCCGCCCTTGCGCACGTACTCGTTGGACTGGCGGATGCCGCGGCTGCCGCCCGTGGAGAAGTCGCCCCACGCGCGCTTGCGCGCGACGGACTGGCCGGGCGTCGGGTACTCGGTGGTCACCTTCGACCAGTCGCACTCCAGCTCTTCCGCGACCATCTGTGCGAGGCCCGTGATCGTGCCCTGGCCCATCTCGGAGCGGGCCACGCGGATCACCACCGTCTCGTCGGGCCGGACGACGACCCACGCGTTGATCTCGGGCGAGCCGTCCTGCGCGCGCACGACGGCGGTGCCGAACGGAATCTTGAGGCCGAGGGCGAGGCCGGCGCCGACGGCGGCGCTGCCGATGACGAACGAGCGGCGGTCCATCTTGGGATTGGTGATCATGGCCGCCCCCTATGCCTTCGCCGCGGCGTGAATGGCTTCGCGCACTTGCTGGAACGTCCCGCACCGGCAGATGTTCGTGATGGTCTTGTCGATGTCGGCGTCGGTGGGCTTGGGCTTGTCCTTCAAGAGCGCCGCCACCGCCATGATCATCCCCGACTGGCAGTAGCCGCACTGGGGGACCTCGTGGTCCACCCACGCCTTCTGCACCTTGTGGAGCGCGCCGTTGCTGAGCCCCTCGATGGTGGTGATCTTCTTGCCCACCGCAGCGGAGACCGGCATCACGCACGAGCGCGTCGCCTTGCCGTCCACGTGCACGGTGCAGGCCCCGCAGACCGCCACCCCGCACCCGTACTTGGTGCCGGTGAGACCGACCTGCTCCCGGATCGCCCACAGCAGCGGCGTGCTGGGGTCGACGTTCACCTCACTGGTCTTGCCGTTGATCGTCAAGCGTGCCATTGCGGCTCCTTCCCAAGGGGGTTGCGGTGCGCAGACTATTCCCTAACAGCGCGGTGAAGGCAAGAGGTCGTCAGCCCTTGAGACCGCGCAGGCGCCAGATCGGGACCGGCCGGGCCAGCCCCTTCAGCGCGAGCGCGCCGATGTCCTCGGCGTCGATCAGCGACTCGACCGAGGCCGCCACACGCGCCGAGATGAGGATCTGTCCCCCGCCGGCCTCTCCGCACAGCCGCGAGGCCAGGTTCGTCACGGTGCCGATGGCGCCATAGTCGAGGCGTCCCTCGAAGCCGATGGCGCCGATGGTGGCGTAGCCCTGCGCGATCCCGACGCCGAGGGCCAGCTCCCAGCCCCGCTTGCGCCAGCCCTCGGCCAGGCCGGCCACCCGGTCGCGCATGGCGACGGCCATGCGGATCGCACGCTCCGCCGGGTTCGGCACCTCGACCGGATCGTTGAAGAAGATCATCATCCCGTCGCCGGTGAACCGTTCGAGCGTGCCCTCGTGCTCGACGATCAATCGCCCCATCTCGGCGTGATACTGGCGCAGCACGCCCATGACCTCCTCGGGCTCCGCCGTCTCCGCGAAGGCCGTGAAGCCGCGCAGGTCGAGGAAGACGACCGTGACCTCCCGCCGGTGCGTCACCAGCGGATCGCCGGCACCGCCGGCCACGATGGCCTCCGCCAGTTGCGGCGAGAAGAATCGCTTGAGCCGACCGAGCCGCTCGAGCTGCGCGACCTGCTCGGCCACGCGCCGCTCGAGCGTGGCGTTCAGCTCGGCCAGCTGGCGGCGATGACGCGCCTGCTCGTCGTACAGCCGCTTCTTCTCGAGGCAAGCGCCGATGCGCGCCTGAAGCAGGACGGGATCGAACGGCTTGCCGAGATAGTCCTCGGCGCCGAGCTGGATGCAGCGCACCACGCTGTCGAGTTCGTCGAGCGCCGAGATCATCAGCACCGGGATGGCGCGCCGGTCGGGGTCGGCCTTGAGCTGCTGGAGCACGGCGTAGCCGTCGAGGTCGGGCATCATCACATCGAGGAGCACGAGATCGACGGGCGCCCGCCCGAGTGCGGCGAGCGCCGCACGTCCACCGGCCGCCGTCTCCACGTCGTAGCCCTGGCGGCGCAGGCGGCGGGCCAGCATGTCGCGGTTGTCATCGTTATCGTCGACGACCAGGATGACGGGCCGCGGCGCCGCGGGTCCCGAGCTCGCGCGCATTCCGGCCTCGTCGCTTGCCGCGGGTGCGGGCCGCTCCGCGTGGCCGGCATCGAGCAGCGCGGCGAGGCGGTCGGTGGCGGCCCGGATGCGGTCC
>JBKPRI010000116.1:0-4669 GCA_046734515.1 Candidatus Methylomirabilota bacterium
GTAATGCAACGCCGCAACGATCGCCGAAGCCACGCCCGCGATTCTAGCCGCTCGGGATAGAGGAGCGCCACGCGCAGGTTAATAGAGGAGTGCCACGGCGGGAGGCTGCGGTCCGTGATAGAGGAGCGCCACGGCTCCGCCGGGGCGCTCCGAACATTGGGGGGTTTGGGGGGCCATTTCGTGGCCCCCCATTTGATCAATGCCGGCGGTATGAAGCCGAGCCGCGGCGCTGGGCGCGATGCGCGGCCAGCCGCTGCGCCAGCGGAATCTCCAGGCGCTCGGCCGTGCGCGCCGTGTAGTCGAAGCTCGCCAGCGTCACGCGCGGGATGCGCGTGCCGACGGCGCGCTCGATCGAACGAAGGTCGGCTTCCTCGGCCGGCGACACCAGGGTGAGCGCGTCGCCCACCGCCTCCGCGCGCGCCGTGCGGCCCACACGGTGGATGTAGTCCTCGGCCGCCGGGGGGACGTCGAAGTTCACCACGTGGCTGAGCCCGGTGACGTCGATCCCGCGTGCGGCGATGTCGGTGGCGACGAGCACGCGGCAACGGCCGTCCTTGAACGCGGCCAGGGCCTGGGTCCGCTGCGACTGGCTGCGGTTGCCGTGAATCCGGTCGGCGGCGACGCCGCGGCGCATGAGGCCGTCGGCCAGCCGGTTGGCGCGGTGCTTGGTGCGCGTGAACACCAGCGCGTTGCGCACGCCCGGCTGGCGCAGCAGCTCGATCAGCAAGGGCAGCTTCAGCTCGGAGGCCACAGGGTAGGCGGCGTGACTGACGCCGACCGCGGGCGCCGACGGCCGCTCGATGTCGAGCATCACCGGCTGGCACAGCAGCTCCCGCGCCAGGGCGACGATCGCCGGCGGCATGGTGGCCGAGAACAGCAGCGTCTGCCGCGCCACCGGCACGTATTTCAGGATCCGCCGGATGTCCGGCAGGAAGCCCATGTCCAGCATGCGATCGGCCTCGTCGAGCACCAGCGTCTCGATCAGACCGAGGCGCGCGGTGCCGCGCTGCAGGTGGTCGAGCAGCCGGCCCGGCGTGGCCACCAGCACCTCGGTGCCCCGGCGCAGGGCGGTCTCTTGCGGGCCCATCGACATGCCGCCGACGACGACGGCGCCCCCGATGCGCGTGAAGCGGCCGAGCACACGGCGCTGCTCGTCGATCTGCGCGGCGAGCTCGCGCGTGGGCGCCAGCACCAGCACGCGGGTGCCGTTGTTGACGGCGGCGCGGCTCAGCAGGCGCTGGAGGATCGGCAGCATGAAGGCGGCCGTCTTGCCGCTGCCCGTCATCGCGCAGGCGAACACGTCGCGGCCGGCGATGGCCGGCGGGATCGCGTCCTTCTGGATGGGGGTGGGCAGCGTGTAGCCGAGCGCGTCGACCGCGCGCAGCAAGTCAGGGTGGAGATCGAACGACGTGAACGACATCAGTGAGAGTTCCTCGTGTGGGCGCAGCTGGGCCCGTTCAGTCTTCCGCGAAGGAATTGCGAGCACGCCCCACGAAGCGGAAGTGGCCGGGAAACGCGGTCTAGGTTGAAGCGGAGGCTCCCGAATGAACCGACGATCGAACCAGACGCGAACCAGTATACACGAGCGCGGTGGATCGGCCCTCTTTTCGTGGTCGAGCTAGGGGCGCGTGCGACCGAGATCCAGCGTGCTGCGACCCGCCGTGAGCTGCCCCGCAGGGTCCACCACCTCACCGACGAGGCGGCCGGACAGCAGGCGCAGCGCGATGCGTCCGCCGTCCCGCAGGTCGAACACGAGGTCGTCACCGACCACGCGGCCCAGACGGCGGACGGTCGTCTCCCCGCTCTGCGCGGCGAGCGTGAAATAGCCGAAGACCGTGTCCCGGCGGAGCCCATCGGCGACCGACATCTCGAGGCCCCGGCGCGCACCGGTCGCGTCGACCAGCGTGCCGCGCCAGGCCCCGAGCGCCAGGTCGGCGCGCAGCGGGACGGCGCTGGCGGCCAGGGCCGATGGCGCGGTGGCGGACAGGTCACCGCTGGGGGTGCCGGTGACGGCGAAGAGCATGAGCACGACAGCCTTGGACAGCATGGTCGCTACCGTTCCTTTGTCGCGGCCCAGCGGGCCCGCGCGGCCCGGCGCGCGATCGCCACGCGCTGGGCGGGACTGAGTTTCGCCGCCCGCGCCTTGCCGCCCTTCAGGCCTCCGCGGCGGCCGAGCTCGACCGCGACGGGGTCCTTCGTGGAGGGGAGACCGGGGGTGCGGTCCGTGATCCATTCGATGAGGCGCCTGACAGGCTGGATGGCCCGCGGCACCGCCGGAGCATCAATAGGGAAATTGTTCTCACGCTGGTAGCACGGCAGGTGAAACCAGGCGCCGTAGAGGTAGACGGCCAGGTCGGGCGCGGAAATGGCGCCGGAGCAGGCGAAACAGCGATCGCCTGCGCTCTCCGGCTTCTCTCGCGGCTGGCCCATACCAGACCGCTCAAGCAAGCCCCGTACCGTGCGCTACGTAGATCTACCTACGCTCAGGCTGCCCGCTCGCGCTCGCGCCGCTCCTGGCAGTCGCGGCACCGGCTGACCTCCGGCATGGCGGCCAGCCGCGCCGGGTCGATGTCCGTGCCGCACTCCTCGCACACCCCATACGTGCCGGCGGCCAGCCGCTCCAGGGCGCGCGTCAGGCGGTTGATGCGCTGGGCAAGCCGCTCGCGCTGGAGGAACGCCATGTCGCGCTGCTCGCTGGCCTGGGCGACGTCGCCCTCTTCGAACGCGCTCTCGCCCGGGCCGACGCTGTCGTCACGCTCGAAGGCGGCGCCGAGCCGCGCCAGCTCGGCGATCGCCGCCGCGCGCTCGCTCAATAATTGCTCGTGGACCCGCCGGGTACTCGCCCGGCGCACTGGCGCCGCTCGCTTGCGCGGCGGCGGGCTCGCCGCGGGTCGGGTCGCGTCGAGCTTGCCGGAGCCGGCGGCGGGCACGCGCTGAGCGTCGGTGCGCTGCTGATCACGGGGTTTTCTGGCCATACCCGGGACCATAGCGAGGCGCGTGCCAGGGAAGCGGCACGCAAGGGATGCAAGTCTTACGCGCCGACCAGCCTGATGAGGGGCTCCAGGTTCTTGGGGTCGGGACGGAGCGTGCCGACGCCGTGGCGCCGGTAGAGCTCGACGATCGCTTCGTTCACCGGGGTCGGCACGCCGGCCTTCTTCCCCTCGGCCACGACGTAGCCGTTCAGGTAGTCGATCTCCGTGCGACGGCCGCGCATGACGTCCTGTAAGAGCGAGGGCCGGCCGCCCACGCGTGACTTCGCGTCGCGGCTGATGTCCGCCTCGACCTCGGCCATCCCGCGGCCCTCGACCGCGTCGAGGAAGCGCTGTGGCGCGATACCCCAGATGGGCTCGACCTCGAAGCCGCGCGCCCGGCCCACGCGAATCACCTCGGCGCCCAGGTGGACGGCCAGCCGGCGCGGCCCGGGCTCCACCCGCAGCTCGGCCGTGCCGAGCCCGCTGAGGCCGGCGATCGGATTCGCCATGCAGTTGATCGCGAGCTTCGACCAGCGCTCGCCGAAGAGGTTCGTCGTGACGCTGGTCGGCGCCACCACGCTCATGACCTTGGCCAGCGCGCGCGCTCGCGGGGTGTCGCGGCCGTCGAGCTCGCCGATCTTGAAGCCCGCGTGCCCCGCGTCCGTGCGCTGCGCGTGGCCGGCCTCGTACATGCCCGCGGCGATCAGGATCACGCAGCCCAGCGTGCGCGCGCGGCCGGCGACGGCGGCGACGCGCTCGTCGTTGATGCCGTTCTGGAAGTCCACCACCACGCCGTCCGGCCGCGCCAGATAGGCGAGGCCGAGCGCGGTGGCCCACTCCGTGTCGTAGGACTTCACGGCCACGAACAGCGCCTCGAAGGGCTCCGTGATCCGCTGCATCTCGTGCAGGTGGAGGGCTTTCACCTGGATGTGGTGATCGCCGCACGTGCCCGACAGGCGCAGACCCTGGCGCTTGAGCGTCTCCACGTGCTCGGGCCACTGGTCCATCAGCGTGACGTCGTGGCCCGCCTTCGTCAGCAGCCCGCCCACCACGCAGCCGATCGCGCCGGCGCCGAGGATCCCGATCCGCATACCCATGGTTCGGGCAGCCTACCGCGCGCCCGGCCGCGTTGACAACCCCGCGGCGGTGATCGTGCTTGACTTGGCTTGGCCCGGCACCGGAAGATCCGACGGCGTCATCGGTCATGAGACCGAACCCACCCGGGGGTTTCCGGGACTCGAGGCAGGAAGGTCGTGGGGGCGGTGTGCTAGCGCTGTTTCGGCTTCGAAGCAGGCGGGGCACCGCAGTCGCCCTCGCCGTGGGCCTCGCTCTTCTCACTCTCGTCGGGACCGCCGCTGCTCAGGATCCCTTGCTCGCGCAGCAGTGGCATCTGCGCGACCGCGCGACGGAGCCGGCCGGCGCCAACGTGCTCGACGCATGGTCGACGACGCGCGGGCTCGGCGTCGTCATCGGCATCGTGGACGACGGCGTGCAGCTCACGCACCCCGACCTGGCGCCGAACCTCAGCCTGACACTCTCGACGGGCTTCAACGCCAGCACCGCCACGCCCCTGGGGTCGGCCGCGCCGCTTCAGCTGATCCCGTGTAACCCGGCGCTGCTCGGCGCGGTGCTGGGTGATGGCTGCCGCGGCACGGCGATCGCCGGCGTCGCCGCGGCCCGCGACAACACCCTCGGCG
>JBKPRI010000117.1:0-16016 GCA_046734515.1 Candidatus Methylomirabilota bacterium
CCCTGAAGTTCGGCGCCTAGTTATACTCCACGCCGCGGGCCCGCGCCCGACCGCCCGGAGGGCTTCGAGGGGAACCCTCTCGGGTTCCCCTCCAACAGGAGCCGGACCATGTGGTGTGGATGCAGTGAGGGCTGGATGGCCGCTCGGCTCGACCGGCGCCAAGCGCTGATGGCGCTGGCCGCGCTCGCCGCGGCCGGATGCGCGACGGTCAAGCCGGAGCACAACGAGGCCGCGCTGCGCCTGGCCGAAGAATCGACATCGGTCGACCTGCACAGCCATCCCGGCATGCTCCCGGGCTCGCCCCTCAGCACCGAGGGCCAGCTCGAGCGCATGCGCACGGGCAAGGTGCGCGCGGCGCTGTTCGCCGCGGTCGCCGACGGGCCCGTGATCGGCCGCCGCCCCTCGGGCGGGCTCTACGCCGCGCGCGCGCCGCGGCCGGGCGAGCTGTACGCCGCCACCTATCGCTCGCTCGACAGGATTCGCGCGCGCGCGAGCGACGGCAAGGCCGTGCTGATCCAGTCGATGGCCGATCTCGACACACCGCGGGCGCAGGGCAAGCCCGGCGTGATCCTGGCCGTCGAGGGCGGCGACTTCCTCGAGGGGCGCCTCGAGCGCGTGCAGGAAGCGTACGAGCGCGGCGTGCGCTCCATCCAGCTCACGCACTATCGCGTCAACGAGCTCGGCGACATCCAGACGGAGGCGCCCGTGCACGGCGGCCTCACGCCGTTCGGCCGGGATGTGATCCGCGAGCTGAACCGCCTCGGCATGGTCGTCGACGTCGCGCATCTCACGCTCGACGGCGTGCGGCAGGCGGTGGAGGTGACCCGCAAGCCGCTGCTGCTGTCCCACACCGTGCTCCAGACCAACTTCGCGCGCTCGATCTCCGCCGAGCACGCGCGGCTGGTCGCCGGCAGCGGCGGGGTCATCGGCATCTTCCCGGTGAATTCCGGCGGCTACCACGGCTTCAGCGGCTACGTGCAGCACATCGAGCGCATGATCAAGGCCGTCGGCGTCGATCACGTCGGCATCGGCACGGACATGGACGGGATCTCGCCGGCGAGCTTCGTGTCCTGGACCGACTATTCGGAGTGGCCGTCGCTGGCCGCCGCGCTGCTCGCCGAGGGGCACTCGCGCGAGGACGTCGGCAAGCTGCTCGGCGGCAACTTCCTGCGCGTCTACCGCGCGAGCGCAGCCTGAGCCGGCTGCCTGGGACGGGGCAGTGGCGGGGCGCGCCGGATGAAGGCGGGTGTGGCGGCAGCGCGCCGCGCATGGATGATCAGCTCGTCGACGAACTGCTCCGCGTAGGGCGCCAGAAAGCGCCGCGGGTCCCACACGATGTTGACCCAGCGGCCGATCGGCGCGCCGCCCTGCAGCAGGGGCAGGATCCGGAGCCCGGGATCGGTCAGCCGCACGTTGGAGGGGACGATGGCGACGCCGTAGCCGGCCCGTGCCAGGGCCACCAGCGTGGACGGCGCTCCGCTCTCCAGCAGCACCCGCGGCCGTAGCTGCGCCGCCTGCGCCGCGGCCTCGAACCACTCGCGTGAGGCGAAATCGCGGCGCGGCAGCAGCAGTGGCGCCTCCGCCAGCTCCCCGAGCTCCAGCGCGGCGCCGCGCACCCGGCGGTACGACGGCGGCAGTACCGCGAGCAGGTAGAGCGGCAGCAGCGGCCGCCAGCGGAAGCGCGCGTCCGTGAGCGCCGTGAGGGACAGGTGCACGTCGCCCTGCTCGAGGCGGGCGCCGAGCCGGACACCGCCATCCTCGACGAGGTGCACCTCGACGCCGGGGTGCTTCCGCCAGTAGAGGGGCAGGAAGCCGGCGAGCAGGGTCTCCATCGCCTGCGGCGTCGCACCCACGCGCAGCACGCCGGTGTGTCCGCGCTTGAGCGCGCGCGCTCGCTCCCGCAGCGACTCCGCGTCGGCCAGCAGTCCGCGGGCGCGCCGCAGGAGATCCTCGCCCTCGGCGGTGAGCTTCACCCGGCGCCCGACACGGTCGAAGAGGCGGACGTCCAGCGCGGCTTCGAGCGCGCGAATCTGCCGTGACAGGGCCGGCTGGCTCAGCTTCAGCCGCGCGACCGCCCGGCCGAGGCCGCCCGCGTCGACGACGCTCACGAAGGCGTGCAGGTGTCGCAGGTCCATCGCTCATGCACCTTGCGCATGGATTATAGATCCTGAAATGCATTGGACACATGAGCGACTGTTTGCCTAGGCTGGCCGGGCAAGGAGGACGTCACCATGAAAGCCACGTGTGCCCTCGGCGCGCTGCTCCTGGCCGTCGCGCTGCCGGCGTCGAGCGTCGCCCAGTCGGACAAGCTCGGCAAGGTCAGCTTCCCCACGTCCTGCGACAGCAAGGTGCAGGCCCAGTTCGAGCGCGGGGTCGCCATGCTGCACTCCTACTGGTTCACCGAGGCGCGCAAGGTCTTCGACGCCGTCCTGCACCATGACCCGGGCTGCGCGATGGCGTACTGGGGACTGGCCGTCAATCACCTCGCCAACTCGCTCGCCTCTGCGCCATCGCCCAAGGACGCCTCCGCGGCCTCGGACGCGCTCGACCGCGCGCGTGCGCTCGGCGCCCCGACGCCGCGCGAGCGCGACTGGCTCGAGGCGATCGGCGCGTACTACCGCGGCTACGAGACGGTGCCGCTGGGGACCCGCCTCGCGGCATATACCGCGGCGATGGAGCGGATGACGCAGCGGTATCCCGAGGACTTCGAGGCGTGGACGTACTACGCGCTCACCCTGCAGGCCTCGGCGCCGAAGAACGACAAGACCTACGCGAGCCAGCTCAAGTCGGCGGCGATCCTGGAGCGGCTGTTCAAGCAGAATCCCGAGCACCCCGGGGTCGCGCACTACCTCGTCCACGCCTACGACTACCCGCCGCTCGCGGAGAAGGGCATCGCCGTCGCGCGCGAGTACGCGCGCATCGCGCCGGCGGCGCCGCACGCGCGGCACATGCCCTCGCACATCTACTCCATGGTGGGCCTGTGGGAGGAGTCCATCGCCTCCAACCGTGCGGCCCTCGAGGTCCAGCCTGACTACCACCACGCCACCGATTTCATGGTCTATGCGCATCTCCAGCTGGCCCAGGACGCGAAGGCCCGGACGCTGGCCGAGGCGACCGCGGCGGCCCGCACCGACTCTCCGCTCCTCGCGAATCACACGGCCGTCGCCGTCGTGCCGGCGCGGTATCCGCTCGAGCGCGGCGACTGGGCGGCCGCCGCTGCGCTGCCGATCGCCACGACCGGGCGTCCGATGGCCGACGGCCTCGTCCGCTTCGCCCGCGGCCTCGGCATGGCGCGCAGTGGTGACCTGGCCGGCGCCCGTCGCGAGATCCAGGCGCTCCGCGAGCTCCGCGCCGCCCTGGAGAAGGCGAGCCAGCCGTACTGGGCGGAGCGTACGGACGAGCAGATTCTCGCCGTGTCCGCGTGGGTGGCCGCGGCGGACGGCGCGCGCGAGCAGGCGCTGAAGGACATGCGCGCCGCCGCCGACGGCGAGGACGGCAGCATCAAGCACGTGGCGATGGAGAATCGCCTCTATCCGATGCGGGAGCTGCTGGGCGAGCTGCTGCTGCAGAGCGGGCAGGCGGCGGCCGCGCTGCGGGAGTTCGAGAGCGCGAACACGGAGAACCCCAATCGCTTCCGCGGCCTCTACGGCGCCGCGCGGGCGGCCGAGGCGGCCGGTGACCGCGCGCGGGCCACCGCGTACTTCGAGAAGCTCGTGGCGCTCGCGAGCAAGGCCGACACGGTGCGTCCGGAAACGACGTACGCCAGGGCGTTCCTCGGCCGGCGCTGAGCGGTCGCGGCGCCCGCGCCCTATAATCGGCCCACGCAGAAGGAGGACCGCGTGATGCCGGTGATCCTGGGCACGGGCGCCTATCGCTACGAAGTGGTCGAGAGCTGGGCCAAGCTGCCGCCGGGGCAGGAGTTCAACGCCGACGTGGCCGCGGTCGGCATCGACCGGCAGGACCGCGTGTACGCGTTCAATCGCGGCGCGCACCCGATGGTGGTCCTCGACCGCGACGGCAACTTCCTGCGCTCGTGGGGCGAGGGGGTCTTCAAGCGCGCGCACGGCGTCCACATGGCGCCGGACGACACGCTGTGGCTCACCGACGACGGCGATCACACCGTCCGCCACTGCACGCTCGACGGCAAGGTGCTGCTCACGCTCGGCGTGCCCGGCAAGCCGACCGGCTACATGAGCGGCGAGCCCTTCCACCGCTGCACGCACACCGCGCTCTCCCCCCAGGGCGAGCTCTACGTGTCCGACGGCTACGGCAACGCGCGCATCCACGTGTACTCGCCGGACGGCCGGCTGCTCCGCTCGTGGGGGGAGCCCGGTACCGATCCGGGCCAGTTCAACATCCCGCACAACATCGCGTGCGACGCCGAGGGCTGGGTGTACGTGGCCGACCGCGAGAACCACCGGGTGCAGGTCTTCGACGGGCGAGGGAAGTTCGAGACGCAGTGGATCAACATGCACCGGCCCTCCGGCCTCTTCCTCGAGCGCCGCGCCGCGCGCTTCTACGTCGGCGAGATCGGCGGCGGCGTGGCCGTCAACATCGAGATGCCGAACATCGGCCCGCGCGTGAGCATCTACGGCGCCAAGGGCGACCTGCTGGCGCGGCTCGGCAACCGGCCGGCCGGGCTCGAGGCGGGGCAGTTCATCTCGCCTCACGGCCTGGCCGTGGACTCGCGCGGTGACATCTACGTGGGCGAGGTGTCGTACACCAATTGGGGCCGCCGCGGCCCGATCCCGCCCGGCCTGCGCAGTTTACAGAAGCTGGTCAAGGTCGCGTGAGGCGCGGCGGCCTCGCCGTCCTCGTCGCCGCGCTCCTCGCCGTCGCGTGCGCGACGACGAGCCCGCGCACGCCGCCGGCGAGCCTGGCGGCGATCGAGCACCTCATCGTCATCTACCAGGAGAACTGGTCGTTCGACGGTCTCCTCGGCAAGTTCCCCGGCGCCAACGGGATCGCCGGCGCGAGCCCCGCCTCGATCGCGCAGACCGACAAGGACGGCAAGCCCTACGCCACGCTGCCGCCCTCGATGGACACGCGCGTGCAGCCGCCGGTGCCCGACGCACGCATTCCGCACGACCTGCCGGTGGCGCCGTTCGACCTGGCGCCGTACGTGCCGCCGACCTCGCGCACGGGCAACCCCGTCCATCGCTTCTACCACCAGCAGAACCAGATCAACGGCGGGCGCATGGACCGCTTCGTGGCGTGGACGAACGTCGGCGGCCTCGTGATGAGCCACTACGATGCGACCGACATGCCGCTCGGCCGGCTGGCGCGGGAGTTCACGCTGGCCGACAACTTCTTCCACGCCGCCTTCGGCGGCTCCTTCCTGAACCACATGTGGCTGATCTGCGGGTGCACGCCGCACTGGCCCGACGCGCCCGCCGACCTGCGCGCCGAGGTCGACGCCGCGGGCCGCATGGTCAAGGACGGCGAGGTCACGCCCGACGGCTACATCGTGAACACGGCGTACACGATCAACACGCCGCACCCCGCGCGGATCACGGATCCCCATCATCTCGTGCCGCGTCTGACGCTGCCGACGATCGGCGACCGCCTCGACGACAAGGGGGTGTCGTGGGCGTGGTATTCGGGCGGCTGGAACGACGCGCTCGCCGGCCGCCCGCACGCGCGGTTCGCGTATCACCACCAGCCGTTCGCCTATTTCGCGAAGTGGTCGGACGGCGCGCCCGCCAAGGCCCGGCACCTGCGTGACGAGGCGGAGTTCCTGGCCGACGTCGCCGCCGGCCGCCTGCCCGCCGTGAGCTTCGTCAAGCCGCTGGGCATCAACAACGAGCACCCGAACTCCAGCGAGCCGCTGACGGGGCAGCGGCACATGGCGGCGCTGGTCGACGCGGTGCGCGCCGGCCCGCAGTGGCCGCGCACGCTGATCGTCATCACCTACGACGAGAACGGCGGGCGCTGGGACCACGTGGCGCCGCCGGTGGTGGATCGCTGGGGGCCGGGCACACGCGTGCCGACCGTCTTCGTCTCGCCGCTCGTCAAGCGCGGGCACGTGGATCACACCCGCTACGACACCACCGCCATCCTCGCGCTCATCGAGGCTCGCTGGAGCGTGGCGCCGCTCGGCGCGCGCGACGCCGCCCAGCAACCGCTGACGGGCGCGTTCCCGTGAGCGCCCCGCCCGGCCCCAAGGGCGGCTTCTTCTCCGCGGCCGCCAGGGCGCTGAGGCGCGATCAGCTCGGCTTCTACGAGGCGTGCGCCCGCGAGTACGGCGACGTGGTGGGGCTGCGCGCCGGCCCCTATCGGATCCGGCTCATCTACCACCCCGACGCCATCGAGGAGATGCTGGTGACGCGCGCGCGCGACTTCATCAAGACGCCGGGCGTGCGGCGGAGCCTGCGTCCGCTGCTCGGCGAGGGGCTGCTGCTCTCCGAGGGTGACGTCTGGCTGCGCCAGCGGCGGCTCGCCCAGCCCGCGTTCCATCGCCAGCGCGTGGCGGGCTACGGCGCGGTGATGACGGATCTCGCCGAGCGGCACGTGGCCGGCTGGCGCGACGGCGGCGTCGTCGAGCTGCACGGCGAGATGATGACGGTGACGCAGGCGATCGTCGGCAAGACGCTCTTCGACGCCGACGTCTCCGGCGACGCCCACGAGGCCGCCGGCGCCGCGAAGGTGCTGGCCGAGGACTTCGGCGCGCGGATCGCGCGCTTCACCCTGCCGCTCTGGGTGCCGACGCCCGCGAACCTCAGGGCGCGCCGGGCCATTCGCCGGCTGGACGCGATCGTCGGCCGCATCATCGGCGAGCGGCGCGCGGGCGGTGAGGACCGCGGCGACTTGCTGTCGATGCTGGTGGCGGCCCAGGACGCCGACGACGGGACGCGGATGACGCCGCGCCAGCTCCGCGACGAGGTGATGACGCTCTTCCTCGCCGGCCACGAGACGACCGCCGTCACGCTGTCGTGGGCCTGGTATCTCCTCGCGCAGCACGCCGAGGCGACCGGGCGGCTCGAGAAAGAGCTGCGCGAGGTGCTCGGCGGCCGCGCGCCGGGCGTTGCCGATCTGCCGAGACTCACGTACACGGCCGGTGTCGTGTCGGAGTCACTGCGTCTGTTTCCCCCGGCGTATGCCCTCGGGCGCCAGGCCCTGGTCGCGAGTGAGCTAGGCGGCTATCCCGTCGCGCGCGGCGACATCGTACTGGCGCCGGCGTGGGTCATCCATCGCGACCGCCGCTGGTTCGACAAGCCGGACGACTTCCTCCCGGAGCGCTGGGACGGCGATCTCGCCAAGCGGCTGCCGCGCTTCGCGTACTTTCCGTTCGGCGGTGGACCGCGCCAGTGCATCGGCAACGCCTTCGCGCTGATGGAGGCGACGTTGATCCTGGCCGCCGTCGCCCAGCGCGTGCGGCTGGCGCTCGTCCCCGGTCAGAGCATCACGCCGACGCCGTACGTGACGCTGCGGCCGGAGCCCGGCATCCGGATGCGGGTGGCGCGCGTCTAGGCGGGCGCGAGCAGGGCGGTCAGCGCGCGATGCGCGCGCTTGGCGCGCTCGAGCGCGGGCAGGTGGGCGGTCGTGCGATCCGGGGCTTCGATGGCCAGCGGTAATCCCGGCGGCAGCGCGGCGACCAGCTCGCGCAGCGGCAGCACACCGTCGCCCGGCAGCAGCCGCCCCGTGCGCGCCTCCCGGATGAGCGAGGGCGTGTCGTCGGGCCGCGGCATATCGGGGCCCGCATCGCAGATCTGTGCGTACCGCAGCAGCTTTGGATCGACCTGGGCGACGTGGGCCGGCAGCCCGCCCGAGCGGCTGAAGTGCAGGGCGTCGATCAGGATGGACGCGTTCGTGCGCTTCGAGCGCGCGATCATCTCGGCCGCGTGGGCCAGCGTGCGCACGCCCGTGTAGACGGCGAACTCCAAACCAACCTGCAAGCCATAGGCGGCCGCCTGGTCGCACAGCTCGCCGAAGCGCTCCAGCGTGCGTGACTCCGCGGGCTCCGCACTCATCACCAGCACGTAGCGCGCACCCAGCCGCGCCGAGACCTCGAGGAAGCCCTCGGGGACACCGATGGGCTGGTCCGGCTCGAAGCGCAGGAACTCGGTGTCGAGCACCGACACGCCGGTGTCGGCCATGCGGGCCAGCGTCTCGCGCAGCATGGGCCCCTCGCGCAGCATGTCGTAGGGCGGCACCCCGACGCTCGGTGTGGCAGTCAGCCGGATGCCGATGGTGCGGAAGCCGGCGGCGGCGGCGACCGTGACGAGCTCGGGCGGGGTAGTGTCCAGCACGGTCAGGTGCGCGAGGGAAATCGGCCGCGAAGTCATGCTAGGCTCCGCGCATATCTACCATGCTTCCGGCGCCCGGGTTCCATCATCTGCACCTGAACTCCGTCGATCCCGAGGCGGCGATCGACTTCTACGTCCGCCACTTCCCGCGCTCCGCACGCGCGACATGGGGCGGGCTGCCCGCGCTCGCCGCGCCGAACGACGTGCTGGTGCTCTTCACAGAGGTGGCCTCACCGCCGCCGACCTCGCCGCAGTCCGCCATCTGGCACTTCGGCTGGCACGTCACCGACACGCGCGCGAGCCTCGAGACGTACCGGGCGCGCCGCGACCTCGAGCTGTTACCGCTCTATACGACTGACGAAGGCGGCTCCGTGCTGGTCAGCAGCGATTCGTGGCCGGGGACGGGCGGCGTGCCCGGCCGCACGAAGGCGCAGATCGCCGAGGCCATCGCCACCGGCGTGCAGCCGAGTCGCAAGGGCGGCTTCGGTTACATGCGCGGGCCCGACGACGCGCTCGTGGAGTACGCCGGCGACCATCCAGCCGAGCGGTTCAACCACGTGCACATGTTCCACGACGACCCGTTCTGCGCCCAGCTCTGGTACCAGGAGCATCTGAACGCGCCCGTCGTCGCCGGCCGCACGCCGCGCGAGCCGGTGACGGAGACGACCTGCCGCGTGCCGCGCACGCCCGATCGGAGCTGGCCCGCGCTCAACCGCGAGGGCATGTACCGCGCGCCGGCGGCCGCGGTCGTGTTCGGCGACGTGGCGCTGCCGTCGTACGTGCGGCAGGGCGACGCGCCGCTGGCGAGCTCGCGCGGCCAGCTCTACGATCACATCGCGCTGAGCGTCGCCGACCTCGATGCCTGGATCGCCAAGCTGCGCGGCGACGGCGTGAGATTTCTCGACGGGCCCTATCGCCTGGGCGACACCCGCGCGGTGATGATCGAGGGGCCGAGCCGCGAGGCCCTGGAGCTGGTCGAGGTCCGCTGAGCCCGCCCGTGACCAGCCCCTTCATCGCGGGCCCCGCCGTACGCATTCCCGGAGCGCCGAACGGCCCGCTCGCCGGCCTCACGTTCGCCGCCAAGGACCTGTTCGACGTCGCCGGCCATCCGACCGGCGGCGGCAATCCCGACTGGGCGCGGTCGCACCCGGTGCCGACGCGCCATGCGTGGGCGGTGCAGCAGCTGCTGGATGCCGGGGCCACGCTGATCGGCAAGACGATCACCGACGAGGTCTCGCTCGGGATCCTCGGCGAGAACCCGTTCGACGGAACGCCGCTGAATCCGAACGCCCCCGACCGCGTGCCCGGTGGCTCGTCGTCGGGCTCGGCCTCGGCCGTCGCGCAGGGACTCTGCGACACCGCGCTCGGCACGGACAGCGGCGGCTCGGTGCGCGTGCCCGCGAGCTTCTGCGGCCTCTATGGCATCCGGCCCACGCACGGGCGGCTCGATCTCAGCGGGATGCTGGTCCAGGCGCCGAGCTCCGACACCATTGGATGGTTCGCGCGGGATGCGAGCACGTTCGCGCGCGTGTCGTCGGTGATGCTGGGCGAGCCGATCCCGGCCACGCTGCCGACGCGGCTGGTGGTGGCCGTGGACACCTTCGGCTTCGCCGATGCCGACACGGCGGCCGCACTGCAGCCGCTGGTGCGCGCGCTCGGCGCGCTGATGAAGGAGACGCGCGAGGACCTGCTGGCGCCGGCCGGCCTGACGGCGTGGGCGCGCGCGCAGCGCACCCTGCAGCCGTGGGAGGCGTGGCAGACGTTCAAGCCGTGGATCGACCGCGTCAATCCGCGCCTGCAATACAGCGTCGCGCGCAACCTGGCGCTCGCCTCGGCCACGCCCGAGAGCGAGCGGCAGTGGGCGGCGCTCGCGCGCAGCGAGGCGCGCGCCCGGATGACCTGGCTGCTGCCGCCGGGCACGATCCTCTGCATGCCGACCACCCCGTTCCCGGCGCCGCCCAAGGGATTGCCGCTGCCCGAGCTGGAGCCGGTGCGGGCGCGCATCCTCGGACTGGCGGCCCACGGGGGGCTGGCGGGATTCCCGCAAATCAGCATCCCGGGTGCGACGGTGGACGGGCTGCCGGTGGGACTGTCGATCCTCGGCGCGCGCGGCAGCGACGCGACGCTGGTGGCGGTGGCGCAGGCGATGGAGGCGCGCCGATGATGGACGTGACCGAGAATATTCCGGACGTGGTGGCCGAGGTGCGCGCGCTGTTCGAGCGGTACGAGCAGGCGCTCGTCCACAAGAACGTCGAGGTGCTCGACGCGACGTTCTGGAACAGCCCGCACACGATCCGCTACGCCTTCCACGAGAACGGCTATGGCTTCGACGAGATCCACGCGCACCGCGTGGCGCGGCCGCCGGGGCCGGGCACCAAGGAGAAGCGCATTCGCCTGGAGATCCTCACGCTCGGCCGCGATCTCGCCACCGTGAACCTGGAATTCAAGGTGCGAGGCAAGGACCTGATCGGGCGTCAGAGCCAGACGTGGGTGCGCTTCCCGCAGCTCGGCTGGAAGGTCGTGAGCGCCCACGTCTCCACCCTCGCCGGAGCCCAGCCATGAAATTCGGGATCCACATCGGTCACATGGGCGGGCCGCTGGACGAGATGCGCAAGCTGTGGAAGTTCGCCGACGCCAAGGGCTTTGACTGGTTCTCGGTCTCCGACCATTTCCAGGAGTCGCCGCCGCGCGGCGGTGACATGGACTGCTACGAGGCGATCGCCACGCTGACGGCGGCCGCCATGGACACCACGCGCGTACGGCTCGGCAGCGGCGTCTACTGCGTCGCCTACCGCAACCCCGGGCTGCTCGCGAAGTCGCTCACCACCATCGACCATCTCTCCGGCGGGCGGGTCGACTGCGGGCTCGGCGCCGGCTGGCACGACGTCGAGGCCAAGGCCTACGGCTACGCCTTTCCGTCGATCGGCCCGCGGGAGGACATGCTGGAGGAGTACGCGCAGATCATGCGCCTGCTCCTCGATCCCGAGCGGCGGCGCGCGAGCTTCGAGGGCACGTACTTCCGCGTGGTCGACGCGCCCAACAATCCCAAGCCGCTGCAGCCGCGCATTCCCATCTGGATCGGCGGGCGCGGCGAGAAGCGCACGCTCCGGGCCGCCGCCAAGTACGCCGACGGCTGGAACGGCGCCTACATCGGTCCCGACGACTGGAAGCACAAGAGCCAGGTGCTCGATCGCTGGTGCGAGACCGAGGGGCGCGACCCGAAGACGATCATGCGCACGGTGAACCTCGGCTTCTACCTGGGGGTCGACGCCCGGGGCGCGGCCCGCGCCGAGGAGGTCTTCCAGAGCCACTTCGGCGGCAGCCCCGGGCGCGCCGAGCGCACGGGCTACCTGCGAGGCACGGTGAAGGACGCACGGCCGATGGTCGACGAGTTCCGCGCGCTCGGCTGCACGCGTTTGAGCATCGCGTTTCGTAACGGGCCCTACGACTGGGAGGCGCTGGAGGCTTTCGCCGCCGACATCGTCCGCGCGTGATGGAGCTGCAGGGGAAAGCCGCGCTGGTGACGGGCGGCTCCGGCGATCTCGGCACCGCCGCCTGCGAGGCGCTGGCGCGTGCCGGCTGCGACGTGGCGGTCGGCTACGTCGGTAACCGCGAGGGAGCGGTGAAGACCGCGCGGCTCGTCGAGGGCCTCGGCCGGCGGGCGTGCACGGTCCAGGTCGACCAGGCCGACGCCTCCGCGATCGACGCCGCGGTCGCGCGCGCGGCCGGCGAGCTGGGCCGGCTCGACGTGCTCGTCAACAACGCCGCCTGGAACATCGGCATCCCGTTCCCCGAGCTCGACAAGCTCACCGTGGAGATCTGGGACCGCATCTTCGACACCAACGTGCGCGGCCCGTTCCAGCTCGCGCGCGCGGCCGCGGCGCACATGAAGAAGGCGGGCGCCGGCCGCATCGTCAACGTCGCGTCGGTGGCGGGACTGAAACCCGACGGCAGCTCGATCGCGTACGCCTCCAGCAAGGCCGCGCTCATCCATCTCACGCGCTGCCTGGCCGTGGCGCTGGCCCCCGCGATCACCGTCAACTGCGTCGCGCCCGGGCTCATCGAGGGTACGCGCATGGCCCAGCGGCTGCCGACCGCGGTGGCCGAGCGGGCGCGTGAGCACGCGGTGCTGGGGCGGACCACGGCGCTGGCCGACATCGCCGAGCAGATCGTGACCTTCTGCCGCGCCGACAGCGTCACCGGCCAGGTGCTCGTCCTGGACGGCGGCGCGTTCTTCCACTAGCGTGCCGTGATGAGGCGCACGGGACTTCTGATGTTGGCGGTCCTCGTCCTCGGCGCCGGTGCGCCGGCCGCCAAGGCCCAGGCGCCGGCACGCGTCTATCGCGTGGGCTTTCTCGGCCAGACCTCGGCTGGGGATCTCGACCGCCAGATCGGTGCACTACGACAGGGACTCCGCGAGCTGGGTTACCAGGAAGGACAGAACCTCGTCCTCGAGTATCGCTGGGCTGAGCGGAAGCTCGGCCGCTTGCCCGCGCTGGCCGCCGAGCTCGTGGCGGCGAAGGTCGACGTCATCGTGACCCATGGTTCACCGGGGTCCCGCGCGGCGAAGCGGGCGACGGACGAGATTCCCATCGTCATCGCCGTCGTGGGTGATCCCGTCGCCAATGGGGTGGTCGCCAGCCTCGCTCGTCCGGGCCGCAACGTCACGGGGCTCGTCCTGGGCGAGTTCGAGTCGACGGTGCGATCGCTCGAGCTCGTGAAGCAGTTGCTGCCGGCGGCGTCGCTGCTCGGATGGCTCGACGTGCCCGGGATCGAGGAGGCGCAGGCGGCGGCCGCCCAGCGCCGAGACGAGGACGGGGCGGCGGCGTCGCGAGGGCTCTCGATCCACCGGGTTGTCGTGCGAGGAGCGGACGATCTGCCGGCCGCCTTCGAGGCGCTGACACGACGCGGCGTGCACGCGGTGGTGGTGCCCAACACCTCGCTGCTCAATCCAGTCGGCGGCCAGATCGCCGGCCTCGCGGTCACGCACCGGCTGCCCTCGATCGGATCGCCGATCTTCGGGCGGGCGGGCGGCTTGTTGGGCTACGGCGCCGACGGCGCCGATCTGTACCGCCGCGCCGCAGGCTACGTGGACAAGATCTTCAAGGGCGCCAGGCCGGGAGATCTCCCGATGGAGGGGCCAAAGAAGTTCGAGCTGATCGTGAACGTGAAGACCGCACGCACGATCGGCGTGGCGCTTCCCCCCGACATCCTGATGCGCGCCGATCTCGTGATCGAGTGAGCGCGAGCTCCGTCGCTACACGAGCTTGACGTTCTTCAGCGGCAGGCTGCGCACCGGCTTGCCGGTCGCCGCGAAGATGGCATTGAGCACCGCCGGCGTGACGACACAGATCGTCGGCTCGCCGACGCCGCCCCAGAAATCGTAGGACGGCACGATCACCGTCTCCACCTTCGGCATCTCGGCCAGCTTCAAGATCTGGTAGCGGTCGAAGTTCAGCTCCGTCATCCGCCCCTTCTCGACCGTGTTCTCCCCGTAGAACGCCGCGCTCAGGCCGTAGGCCACCGAGCCCTCGACCTGCGCGGCGATCTGATCGGGGTTGACCGCGTGGCCGCAGTCGAGCGCCAGCACCATGCGATGCACCCGCACCTTGCCCTCGCTGTTCACCGAGACCTCGGCGACGGCGGCCGAGTAGCTACCGTACCCCATGAACTGCGCGATGCCGCGGTGCACGCTGGGGGGCAGGGGCTTGCCCCAGTCGCCCTTGTCCGCAGCGGCGTTGAGGACGGCGAGATGCTTGGGGTGCTTGGCCATGAGACGGCGACGGAACTCCAGTGAGTCGGCCCCGGCCGCCTGCGCGACCTCCTCGATGAAGCACTCCATGTACACGGCGTTCTGGTTCGTGTTGACGCCGCGCCACGGGCCGACCGGCACGTGCGTGTTGCGCATCGCGTACTCGATGAGGAGATTCGGCACGGTGTAGCCGAGCTGGGCGTCGCCCGGCTTGTCGGTGTAGCCCTGGAGCTGGCGGGCGTCGCCGCCGTTGGGGCCGATGGCCGACGGATTCGAGAAGGCGTTGATCGACTGGCCGGCGATGCGCACGTGCAGGCCGACCAGGGCGCCCTTGTCGTCGAGGCCCGCGGCCAGCTTGCACTGCGAGATCGGCCGGTAGAAGTCGTGCCCCATGTCTTCTTCACGCGACCAGATCATCTTGACGGGGACGTCCGGGAACTGCTTGGCGATGAGCGTGGCCTGGCGGACGAAGTCCTGCGTTCCGCCGCGCCGGCCGAAGCCGCCGCCGAGGTCGTGCTTGTAGACCTCGCACTTGGCCAGCGGAATTCCCGACTGCTCGGACAGCGCGGCCAGCGAGGCTTCGCCGTTCTGCGTCGGCACCCAGCACTCGGCCTTGTCGGCCGAGATCTTCACCGTGCAGGTCATCGGCTCCATCGTCGCGTGCGCGAGGAACGGCGTGCTGTAGACGGCTTCGACTTTCTTCGCGGCCGACTGGATCGCCGTGGGCGCGTCGCCTTCCTTGCGGAAGGCGTAGGCCTCGCTGGCGCCCAGGCCCTCCGCCAGGTGGGCGGCGATCGTCGCGCTCGACTGGGTGGCGCCGGCCCCCTCGTCCCACACGATGGGCAGCGCGTCGAGCGCGCGCTTGGCGTGCCACCACGTGTCGGCGACGACCGCGACCGTCGACTCGTTCACCTTCACGGCGCGGCGCACACCGGGTCGGCCGGCGATCTTCGACTCGTCGAAGCTCACGAGCGTCCCGCCGAACACCGGGCAGGCCTTGACGGCCGCGTGAAGCATGCCGGGGAGCTTGACGTCGATCGCGTAGACCTTGCTGCCGTTGAGCTTGTCGGCGGTGTCCAGCCGCTTCACCGGCTTGCCGGCGATCTTCCAGTCTTTCGGATTCTTGAGCGTGATGCTCTTGGGATCCGGCGGGGTGAGCTTGGCGGCGGCCTCGGCCACCTTGCCGTACGTCGTGCGGCGCCCGGAGCCCGCGTGCGTGATGACCCCGTCGCTCACGCGGAGCTCGCCGACCGGCACGTTCCACTGGTCGGCCGCCGCCTGCAGCAGCATGGTGCGCGCGACGGCGCCGCCCCGGCGCACGTAATCCTCCGAGGTGCGGATGCCGCGGCTGCCGCCGGTGCCCATCTCGCCCCAGACGCGCTTGCGCGCGAGATTCTGGCCGGGGGTGATGGACTCCGTCGTCACCTTGTTCCAGTCGCACTCGAGCTCCTCGGCGACGAGCTGGGCCAGGCCGGTGAGCGTGCCTTGCCCCATCTCCGAGCGCGCGATGCGGATCACGCAGGTGTCGTCCGGCTTCACGACGACCCAGGCACCGATCTCGGCGCCCGCGTCCGTCGCGGCCTTGGCCTCGGCCGATCCGGATCCGAACGGCAGACGCATTCCAACGGCCAGGCCGCCGCCGGCGGCGGCCGTGCCGACGATGAAGCTGCGGCGTGAGAGCGTCATGGTCAGGCCCCCTTCTGCGAGGCGGCCATGTGCACCGCGGCCCGGATGCGCTGGTAGGTCCCGCAGCGGCAGATGTTCGACATCGCCTCGTCGATGTCCCGGTCGGTCGGCTTCGGGTTGCTCTTCAGCAACGCCGCGGCGGCCATGATCTGCCCCGACTGGCAATAGCCGCACTGGGGCACATCGAGCGCCGCCCACGCTTTCTGCACGGGATGCGAGCTGGTGGGCGACAGCCCCTCGATCGTGACGATCTTGTCGGTGGGCTTCACGCTGTCGACGGGCAGGGAGCACGAGCGCACGAGCCCGCCGTTGAGATGCACGGAGCACGCGCC
>JBKPRI010000118.1:0-6872 GCA_046734515.1 Candidatus Methylomirabilota bacterium
GACCGCGCCGGTGCGGATCGCCAGCGCGCGGAGGTCGGCGGCGGCCAGCGGCACCGCGGCCACGCGGCGGCACGCGGCCAGCGCCTCCAGGCTGCCATCCACGCCGGCCACGCGCCAGCCGCGCTCGCGCAGCAGGATCACGTACTGGCCGAGGCCGCAGCCCGCCTCCAGCACCACGCCGGCCGCCGGGAGCGCATCCACGATGAGTGTGGTCAGCGGCGAGCGCCGCGCCACCGCGAGCAGCTCCGCGACGCTGTGGCCGCCCCAGTGCTCCGTCCAGAAATCCGCGTGCGCCGTGGCCGAGTAGTACGCGAGCATCAGCGCCGCCGCCAGGCCGACCACGCGCCATCGGCCCAGACTCGCTCGAAGTCCGGAGGCGGCGTGCCGCGGGCGAGCGCGGGATCGACGATGACGTAGTCGCTGCCGAGCCGCCGGCCCAGCGCGAACCAGCAGTCGGAGGCGCCCGTCGCGCGGCACGCCGTGCGCTCGCGGTCGAGCGCGTACCACTCCGTGAGCGGCCCGCTGCCCGCCAGGAACATGAGCGCGCCGTCCTTCCACGATCCGGTGATCGAGCGGCGCGTGCGCAGACGGAACTCGCCATCGTCGGTCATGAAGAGCGCCGATGGTTCCGTCGACGCCGACGCCCAGCGCCAGAGCGCCGGACGCGCGGAGACGTCGGCGGCCACGACGGGGGCCGGCGCCGGCCCCATCCCGAGCGCGTGCTTGACGACGGCCCGCGTCTGCGAGGAGAACGCGTGGATCACCTCGGCCGGCGGCACCAGGGACAGCAGCACGAGCAGCACCACCGCCGCGCGCGCCGCGACGGTGCCGCGCTCGAGCCAGCGGGCGTACGTCAGCGCCAGCGCGCCGAGCGCGATCGGGTAAAGCAGCCGCACGATCCGCAGCTCCTGGATGTCGGCGTACGGCCGGTCGAGGGCCACGCCCGCGACCTGGATCAGCGCGGTGGCGCCGAAGCCCAGCACCACCGCCGCCGCCATGACCGGCGCCAGCGGTGTCAGCACCGGGTGCGGCTGGCGCAGCCGTCGCCAGGCCAGCCACACGCCCAGCGGCAGCGCCATGTGGAAGGCCACGGAGAAGAGCGCGTTCGGCGCGATCGGATAGAGCAGGTAGGGAAACCGGTAGTCGAGCGCCGCACGCACCGTGGCCGGCTCGCCGCCGCCGATGCGCGCGCTGAAGAACGGCACCACGTACGGCAGCGCGCCGATCACGAAGAGCCCGGCGCCGAGCGCCACCTGCCCCAGCGCGCGCAGGCTCCGCTCGCGCCAGAGGTGGGCGACCGCCGTCACCTGGGCGAGCTGGTAGGCCGACACCGGGTGCACGTTGAAGAGCACGCCGAGCAGCGCCCAGTACCCGGCCAGCGCCGGGCGCCCGCGCCACCAGAGAAAGAGCAGCAGCAGCAGCGGCGTGAGGCCGGCCAGGATGGTGCGCGTCGCCGCCGAGGACATGCCGTCGAAGCCCCACACTTCGCCGCCGAGCGCGTTGCGGATGGTGAGCGCGCCGAGGGTCGCCAGGGCGGCCGGCAGCGGCCGCCCGCTCACCACGCGGAAGAACACGTAGTGGCCGCCGATGAAGAGCGCACCCATGAGCCAGCCGAGCCAGGCCAGCGCGCCTTCGACGTTGCCGCCGAGCCGGCGCGCGAGCGCCGCCTGCGCCGCGAGGAACCACGGCACGTGGAGCACGTCGGGGTCGAAGCGATAGAGCGCGTCGCGCGCGAAGAGATCGGGCGCCAGCTTCTTGGCGACGAGCAGGTTGTAGGCGTTCTGGTCGCCGCGCAGATCGGGATCGCCCAGCAGCACGAGCCCCCCGGCCAGCGCGAGGGCCACCACCACGACGACCACCGCCTCGCCGGCGCGGCGGGCGGCGCTCAGCGGCGGACGCGCGGGCGGGCCCACTCGCGGACCAGGAGGCCCACGAACTTCAGGCCCACCGGGATCGCGTTGAGCTTGGAGACGCCGCGGCCGATGCGGGGCGACTCCTGCGTCGGGAACTCCAGCACGCGCAGGCCGAGCTGCAGCGCCCGGATGGACATCTGGAACTCGATGGCGTACCCCTCGGCGTCGGGCGCCAGCCGCCGGAAGGCGGCGCGCGTGATGCCGCGGTAGCCGTTGATCGTGTCGTGGATGTGGGTCCCGCCGCGACTGCACAGCACGTTCACCAGCCACGTGAAGAGCAGGTTGCCCCAGCGGCGGCTCGCGAAGAGGAACTTGTCGTCGTCCTCCGAGCGGGCGCCCGGCATGAACCGCGAGGCGATGACCATGTCGTGGCCGGCGGCGAGGCCCTCGACGATGCGCGGGATGTCGGCCGGGTCCTCGTTGCCGTCGGGGCTGAAGAAGATCAGCCGCTCGTGGCGCGCCTGCTCGACGGCCAGCCGGAACGCCTCGCCGCGGCCCCGCCGCGCCTGGCGGATCACGCGCATGCCGCGGGTCGCGAAGAACTCCAGCGTGCCGTCGGTGGAGCCGCCGTCGACCACGAGGATCTCGTCCAGGCACTGCATGGGCAGCTTCGGGATCATCGCCGTCACGCCGTCGATCTCGTTGAGCGTGAGGACGACGAGCGTGACGCCGGTCACCGGGGTGTCCCGGCGCGGTGGCTCCGATACCACTCGATCATGCGGGTCAGGCCGTCGCGCAGGCTCACGCGCGCCGTGAAGTCGAACGCCGCGCGGGCGCGCGAGACGTCCGCGCTGCGGCGCTGCTGACCGCTCGGGCGCGCGGCGTCGAAGACGAGTCGCCCGCGGTAGCCGGTCAGCTCGGCCAGCAGCGTGGCGAGCTCCCGGACGGAGATCTCGACGCCGGTGGCCAGGTTCACCGGCGCGGCGGCGTCGTAGCGCTCGGCGGCCAGCCGCAGGCCGCGCGCGGCGTCGTCGACGTAGAGGAACTCGCGCGTGGCGCGACCGTCGCCCCACACGACCAGCTCCGGCGCGCCGGCCTCCCCCGCCTCCAGCATGCGGCGGATGAGCGCGGCGACCACGTGCGAGCGGTCCGGCTCGAAGTGATCGCCGGGACCGTAGAGGTTCATGATCAGCAGGTGGATGGCGTTGAAGCCGTACTGCGCGCGGTAGGCCTGGCCCTGCGCCAGCATCATCCGCTTGGCCAGGCCGTAAGGACCGTTGGTGGGCTCGGGATAGCCGTCCCACAGCGCGTCCTCGCGAAACGGCACGGCCGCGTGCTCCGGATACGCGCACACCGAGCCCGCCCCGACGAACTTCTCCACGCCGGTCAGCCGGGCGTGCTCCATCACGAGCGCGCTCATCGTGGCGTTGGCGAAGAGCGTGCGGCCCGGGTTGGCGACGTTGTAGCCGATGCCGCCCACGTCGGCGGCCAGGTGAAACACCACCTCGGGGCGATGATCAGCGAACATGCGCGCCACGTCGGTCTCGCGCAGCAGGTCGTACTCCGCGCGGGACGGCGCCACCGTCTTGGCGCCGGCGTCCTCGAGCTGGGCCAGCAGCACGCGGCCGAGGAAGCCGCGGCCGCCGGTCACGAGCGCCCGCGCGCCCGCCAGCTTCATGCCCAGCGCGCCATGAACTCGTCGACGCACGTCACCACGTAGGCGCGGTCGGCGTCGCTGATGGCGTGGTGGTTGCCGATGAAGAACGATTGGCGCATCACGTGCTCGGCGCGCTCGAGCGAGCCCGCCACGCGGTGCGGGAACAGGCGAATCGCCGGCTGGTCGCGGAAGTTGCCGGCCATGATGGGCCGCGTGCCGATGCCCCGGCCTTCCAGGAACTCTACCAGCGCGTCCCGCGTGAACGGCGCCTCGGGGCGCACGGTGATGGGGTACCCGAACCACACCGAGCGCGAGCCGGCCGTGTCGCGCCCCGGGCACTCGCGCAGCCAGCGCGCGTGCCGCCGCAGCGCGGCGTTCCAGTACTCGACGTTGTCGCGGCGGATCTTGATGTAGGGCTCGAGCTTGGGCATCTGGTGGATGCCGAAGGCGCCGTGCAGCTCGGTGGGACGCAGGTTGTAGCCGAGGTTCACGAACAGGAACCGCTCGTCGATGGGCGCGTCGGCCACCGCCGGCCGCTTCTTGACGTCGCGGATCCAGCCGTGCGCCCGGAGCATGCGGGCGAGGTCGGCCAGCGCGCCGTCGTCGGTGACGACCATGCCGCCCTCGATCGTGCTGATGTGGTGCGAGAAGTAGAAGCTGAACATGCCCATGGCGCCGAAGGTCCCGACGGGCTTGCCCTCGAAGCGCGCGCCGTGCGCCTCGCAGCTGTCCTCGATCATCACGAGCCCGTGGCGGTCGGCCAGCGCGCCCAGCGCCCGCATGTCGCAGGCGTTGCCGAGCAGGTGGACCGGCAGCATGGCCCGCGTGCGCGGGCCGATCGCCCGCGCGGCGGCCTCGGGATCGATCGTGAAGGTCTCGAGGTCCACGTCGACGAGCACCGGCACCAGCCCGGCGTTCACCAGCGGGAAGTACGTGGTGGACCACGCCACCGCCGGCACGATGACCTCGTCGCCGGCGCTGAGCGGCCGCGGAAACCCGGGGTTCACCAGCGCGGACACCGCGATGAGATTGGCCGAGGAGCCCGAGTTGACCATCACCGCCTCGGCCACGCCGAGGTACTCGGCCCACAGCTTCTCGAAGCGGCGGACCTTCTCGCCCATGGTGACGCGGGTGGACAGCAGCGACTCGATCGCCTCGTTCACCTCGTCGGCGCCGTAGGAGGGCACGTGCAGCGGCAGCCGGGGCTCCCCCGGCGCCGGCGGGGGCGGCGCCGCCGCGAAGTACTGCTCGACGAGGGCGCGGATCTGCGCGGCGAGACGGGTGCGGGACTCTATCGGACCGCTCCGCCCGCCAGTCGGCGCCAGCGCCGCCGCGTGAACAGCACGTCCACGAACCACTTGGCATAGCGCGTCTCCTCGCGCCCGGTCAGCAGCGCCCGGCCCAGCGCGCGGGCGACGCGCCACGGGCGCAGCGCGAAGGAGATCACGTAGAAGTTGACGAACATCCACAGCATGGTCCAGTACAGGCGCCGCGAGGACACGGCGTCGGCGTAGGACGGGGCCTTGGCCGTGTAGAAGTCCATCGGCGAGACGAAGAACTGGTCGTCGAGCTGCAGCTTGCCCTCCTGCTGCAGCCGGCGGAAGAGCGCCGAGCCCGGATAGGGCACGAACTTCGACACCGCGATGTCGTACACGCCGAGCACCGCCATGCGCCGGATGAGCGAGAGCGTGGCGCGGAGCGTGGCCGGCGTGTCGTCGGGGAAGCCGATGACGATGAAGCACGAGAGCTTGAGCCCGCGCCGCACGGCCGCCCGCATCGCGATGAGCATGTGGCCGAGGTCCACCTGCTTCTTGACGGCCTTGAGGATCTCCGGCGAGCCGCTCTCCGGCGCGAAGGCGAGCGCGCGGCACCCCGACCGGTAGAGCAGGTCGGCCACCTCGGTATCGAACACCTCGGCCCGCGTGCCGCTCGGCATCTGCCAGGTGATCCCGAGGTCGCGCCGGATGAGCTCGCGGCAGAAGTCCACGATCCACTGGCGCTTGACGATGGCCGTCAGGTCCTGGAAGTCGAAGTTCGTCACGCCGTACTCGCGCACGTAGCGCTCCATCTCGTCAGCGAGCTGGACGGGATTGCGGGCGATCCAGCGCTGCGTCCACATGCCGGGGTTCGAGCAGAACGTGCACTGGAACGGGCAGCCCCGGGTGCCGAGGATGGGCATCGAGCGGCCGAGATTGATGCCGTTGGTCTGGTGCCGCTCGATGTACTCGGTGATCGGGAACGACGCCCAGTCGGGCAGCGGAATGGTATCGACGTCACGGCGGCGCGGTGAGAGCCCGGTGCTCGCCACGCGCCCGTTCTCGCGGTACGCGAGCCCCTTGACCTCCGAGAGCGGCCGGCCGGCCGCGCGGGCGCGCAGCAGCTCCACGAACGTCTCCTCGCCCTCGCCGAGGACGACGACGTCGAAGGGGCTCGTGCTCAGCACGTGCTCGGGGACGGCGGTGCCGTGCTCGCCGCCCAGCACGAGCAGCGCCCGCGGAAAGCGCGCGCGGATGGCATCGGCCACGCGGTGGGTCAGCGGCCACAGCGTGCTGAACATGCAGGAGACGCCGATGACCTCGGCCTCCGCCGGGATGCGCCCGACGGTCTCCTCCACCGTGAGTCCCTGCATCATGAAGTCGCTGCGATCGGGATACGGTGACACCGCGTCGAGCGCAGCGCCGGTGGCGTCGATGACCTGGTAGGCAAACCCCGCCTCCCGCAGCGCGGCCGCCACGTAGGCAAGCCCCAGCGGCGGGTTCGGGGTGTGCATTTGCAGCCCGGAGAAGGTCTTGATTCCCGGCGGGTTGACGAGCGCTATCATGCGAAGCTCTCGCGATTATACTGCGGCGACCCGCCGCAGCAGCGTGATCTCACTCTGCACCAGGGCGCCCAGGTCATAGTGCGCCACGGCCAGCGCTCGCCCGGCCTGGCCGAGCCCCTGGGCCAGCCCTTCGTCGTCCAGGACACGCCCGAGGCGCTCGGCGAGGTCAGGAACCCGGTGCGGATCGAAGAGCAACCCGGTGACCCCGTCGGTGACGAGCGAGCGATTGCCCTCGCAGTCGGACGCCACGCACGGCACGCCGGAGGCGAGGGCCTCGATGAGGACCTTCGGGTGGCCCTCGGTGAACGAGGCCAGCACGAAGGCGTCGGCCTCGCGATAGACCTCCGGCAGCCGTTCCTGCGGCACCACGCCGCGGAAGTCCGCCTCGAGTCCGGCCGCGCGTGCCTGCTCGCGCAGCGGGGCCTCCAGCGGGCCGGCGCCGACCAGCACGAGCCGCAGCGGCCGGCGCCTGGCGACGTCCGCCGCCGCGGCCACGAGCGTCTCGAGGTTCTTCTCGGGCGAGAACCGGCCGACGTAGAGC
>JBKPRI010000119.1:0-7082 GCA_046734515.1 Candidatus Methylomirabilota bacterium
AGCGTGAGCAGCAGCGAGAAACCGCCGTGCGGCTCCGTCCACGTGACGCCCTCGGGCATCCGCCGCCGCAGCGCGGCCAGCAACAGCGTGCGCCGCCGCGCGTACTCCGCGGTCACGCGGGTCACGTGGCGGTCGAGCAGCCGGCGCTCGCAGAAGCGATGCACCGCGGCCTGCAGGAGCGCGCTCGTGTGCAGGTCGGCGAGCTGCTTGGCCGCCTGCAGGCGCTCGACGAGCGGGCGCGGTGCCACCAGCCAGCCCACCCGCAGGCCGGGAAACAGGATCTTCGAGAACGTCCCGATGTGGATGACGATCCCCGCGCGATCGGCCGCCTTCAGCGGCGTGCCCGGCCGCGGCCCGTAGTGCAGGCTGCCGTCGAAACCATCCTCGACGATCGGCACCTGGTGCCGCGCCGCCGCCGCCACGAGGCGGCGCCCGGTCTCCGGCTCGATCGACAGCCCGCTCGGGTTGTGCGCGCTCGACTGGCAGTAGAAGAGCTTCGGCGCCTGGCGCTCGCAGAGCCGCTCGAAGACGTCGGGGCGCGGGCCGGCGGCGTCCCACTCCACCGGCTGCAGGCGGGCGCCGGCGGCGCGGAAGCCCTGCATGGCGCCGGTGTACGTCGGCTGCTCGATGGCCACCACGTCGCCGGGATCGACCAGCGTGCGCGCGATGAGGTTGAAGCCCTGCTGGGCGCCGTTGACGATCAGGATCTCCTCGGGTCGCGCCTCCACGCCGAAGCGCAGGAGGTAGCCGGCGAGATAGCGCCGCAGCGGCGCGTAGCCGCCGACCGCGGCGTACTGCAGCAGCGCGCCGCCCTCGTCGCGCACCACCTGGTTGAGCACCTTGCGGAAGGCCTCGGTCGGGAAGAGCGCGCTGTCCGGCATGCCACCCGCGAAGGAGATGACGGTGCTGCCGCCGTTGGGGGTGGCGAAGCCGCGGAGCCGCTCGTCGTCGGCCGCCGCGATGCGGGCGGCGCGAGAGAGCAGGGCCGTCCAGTCGATCGGGGCCGGCACCGTCGCGACCGCGGCGCGCCGCCCGGCCGGCGAGCCGGCCACGAACGTGCCCTGGCCGACGTGGGCGCGGGCCAGGCCCGCCGCCACCAGCTCGTCGTAGGCCAGCGCCACCGTGGCGCGGTTCACGCGCAGCTCGGCGGCGAGCTCGCGGGTGGCCGGCAGCTTCACGCCGGGCCCCAGCAATCCCTCGCCGATCAGCCGCTCCAGGTGCGCCTGGATCTGGCGGGCCAGCGGCATTGCCTTGTCCCGGTCGAGCGGGATGTCCATCAGGGACGGGCCTCTCGCATACCAGGCCATTCTCGACATGAATTGGCCATCGTCAAGAGCCAATTGGCCTGGTCCCGATTGGCGTGGGCGGCGAGGCGTATAATCCGGTCATTCCGTCCCAGGAGGGCTGCCATGGCCGAGGCGAAGAGCACCAAGCACATGAAGGAGTTCGCCGGACTGTACTACCGCGAGGGCGCGCTCGATCCCAAGACGCTGCAGCTGGTCGCGCTGGCCGCGATGGCTGCCGCCGGCTGCACCAGCTGAGTGCCCGGACGCTTCGCGGCTGCGAAGCAAGCCGGCGCCACCGAGGACGAGATCAGCGAGACGCTGATGTACGCCATGCGCGGCCGCGCGCGCGCCGCGTGGTCGACGATCAAGTACATTCCCGACATCGAGGACCACAACAAGAGCTGGAAGACGGCCTTCGAGCGCGAGAACCCCTAGAACATGGCGGGTGAAGCTCCGATCAAGCAGGCGGTGGCGTGGCTCGAGCACGAGCTGCGCGACCGGCCGTCTGCCGACCGCGTGCAGCTCGTGGACGAGGCCTCGCGCCGCTTCGACCTCTCCCCCGTCGACGCGGACTTCCTGTTCCGTCACCTGGCCGAGCGCGCCCGGACCGCGCAGAAGCCGTGAGCGACCAGGCGCGGCGCGTTCAGGAGCAGTTCGGCGGCAGCGCCGCCGCGTACGTGACGAGCCCGGGCCACGCCGCCGGCGACGATCTCGACACCCTGGTGGCTTGGGGCCGGGCGCTAAGACCGCGCCGCGTGCTCGACGTGGCCACCGGCGGCGGCCACACCGCGCTCGCCTTCGCGGGCGTGGCGGGCCACGTCACCGCCTGTGATCTCACCGAGCCGATGCTGCGCGCCGCCCGCGGGCTCGTGCGTGACCGCGGCGCTCAGGCCGCCTTCGTGGCCGGCGACGCAGCGACGCTGCCGTTCCGCGAAGGATCCTTCGACGTGGTCACCTGTCGCATCGCGCCCCACCACTTTCCCGACGTCGCCGCCGCGGTGCGCGAGGTGCGACGCGTGCTACGGCCGGGCGGCTCGTTCCTGGTACAGGACATCCTCGGCCATGACGACGGCGAGGCCGCCGCCTTCATCACCGAGGTCGAGCGCCGGCGTGATCCCACGCACATCCGCGCCTACCGCGAGGTCGAGTGGAAGGCGTTCCTGCGCGCAGCCGGGCTCACGGTGATGGACAGCACGCTGAAGACGAAGCGCCGGCCGTGGGACGAGTGGACCACGCGCACACGCATGACCCCCGAGGGCCGTCGCGAGCTCGAGGCCTTCGTGCTCGCCGCGCCGGAGAAGTGCCGGGCGGCGTTCGACTTCGTCGTGGCCGCCGGCCGCGTGGAGTCGTTCACGGACCGGATGCTGCTGCTGCGCGCCGACCGCGACTAGGACTCCGCCCTTCTCAGCGACACGGTCGCACGGTCATCGCGGCCGCCAAAGGTGGCCACCGTCTCTCCCCACCGCCGTGTGCCGTTCCCTGTGAGGTCCAGGTACACCGGCCGCGCCGGCCCATCGGGCGCGGCCGCGGTGCCTTCGAGCACCAGGCGTTCGCCGCGGAGGCGGGCCCGCCCCGTCGCCGGCGCCTTGGCGATGGTGCCGCGCCACGTACCGTCCGGCGCGATCGTGAGGTCGATCGGCGACGAGCCGCTCACCAGGGAGCCGGCCGTCTCGCTCACGACGCCCTGCCAGTGCCCGGCCACCGAAGAAGCGTCGGGGATCGAGGCGGACGGGGAATCGAGCGTCGCCGCCCGATCCGAGACCCGCGCGCAACCGGTCGCCGCGCACGCGAGCGTCAGCGCCACGACGGCGAGTGTCTTCGTGGACATGTTGCCAATCTCCTTTCTGCGGGCAGAAGCCCACTGACCAGGAGAACTAGCAACCAGGATGCCGCCGATGCGGGATCAGGGCCGGCGCAGACGGACCACCGTGGCCCCGCGCCCGCCGCGTTCCTCGGGCGCATCGACGTAGCCCGCGACCAGCGGATGGGTGGCCAGGAATGCCTGCACGTTGGCGCGCTGCACGCCGATGCCGCGGCCGTGAATGAGCCGGACCTCGGTGAAGCCGCGCGCGTGGGCGGCGATCAGGTATTCGTCGACGACGGAGCGGACGTCCTGCGGCCGGAACGAGTGGAGGTCGAGCGAGTCTTCGATCGGAACGTGGATCAGAGGCGCGGACCGGCCTCCAGATGCTGGGCCCAGTGCTGGAAACTCGAGAGATCCTCCCCCGAGAGCTTGCACTGTCAGAACGTGGCGGCGCGCTCGAAGAAGGGCACGTCGACCATCGGCACGTTCTCGAGGCGCGCGGTCTCGGCGACCTTCTGCGTCACCATCTGCCGCACGAACGGAATCGGGATGCGGCCGAGGCGGTGCAGCACTTCGTCCGTGCAGCGAATGCGCGTGCCGGGCAGCACCGGCCCCTCGTGCGCGGGCTCGGCGTCCGGCTCGTGCTCGCACGTCTCGGGGACGAGCTGCTGCAGCCGCAGCGACACGTACTCGGTGACCCAGGCCTGGAGGCCCGCCTTGGACTCGGCGAGACCGGCGCTGGAGCGATCGAGCTTGTCGTTGAGCGCACCGAGCAGCGTCTCCAGCCGGCCCAGGCGCGCCTCCAGCCCGCCGAGGCGGTCCGTCACATCGCGATCACTCATTCGGTCCTCCGGCGCGTCATCCTAGCACGGGCCGACGCGCGTGAAAGTCGGTCAGCCGCTGGAACACATCGGCCGCGCGCAGCACGGTGGCCTCGTCGAAGGGCCGCCCGACGATCTGCATGCCGACGGGCAGGCCGCTCACGGTGAAGCCGCACGGCACCGAGCACGCGGGATGGCCCGAGAGGTTGAACGGCTGCGTGAAGCGGATCAGCGCGGGGCGCACCGGGCTCGGCCCGTCGCCCAGCGTCACCTGCCGCTCCTCGAGCGCGGGGGCGGTCATCGGCGTGCTCGGCGCCAGCAGCACGTCGCGGTGGGCAAGCGCGGCGTCGACGTCGCTGCGGATCAGCGCACGCACGCGCTGCGCGGCCACGTAGTGCTGACCGCCGATGAAGGCCGCCACCTTCAGGCGCCGCGCGACCTCGGGATCGTAGTCGGCTGCGCGCGTGCGCAGCGTGGCCGCGTGATAGGCCAGCGCCTCGGAGCCCACGATGGCCAGTGCCGCCGGCGCCGTGCTCGCCATCTGCGCGAGGCTCACCTCGTCCACCACGGCGCCGGCCGCGGCCAGCGTCTTGGCGGCCTGCTCCACCGCCCCGCGCACCTCGGACGTGGCCCCATCGAGGAAGAACCCCCGCAGCAGCCCGACGCGCAGGCCCTTGACGTCCCCCGTGAGCGCGACGCGGTAGTCGGGCACCGGCAGCACGCTCGTGCTCGGATCGGCGGCGTCGTAACCCGCCATCGCCGTCAGCATCAGCGCGGCGTCCGCGGCGGTGCGCGTCATCGGCCCCACGTGGTCCATCGACCACGCGAGCGGCAGCACCCCCGCGCGGCTCACGCGGCCGTACGTCGGCTTGAGGCCGGTGATGCCGCAGAGCGAGGCCGGGATGCGGATGGAGCCGCCGGTGTCGGAGCCCAGCGCGCCCGGCGCCAGGCCCGCGGCCACCGCGGCGCCCGAGCCCGACGACGAGCCCCCCGTGAGCCGATGCGCCGCGCGATCCCACGGATTGCGGACGGCGCCGTAGTGCGGGTTGAGGCCCTCGGGCCCGTAGGCGAACTCCACCATGTTGAGCTTGCCCAGCAGCACCGCGCCCGCCTCGGCGAGCCGGCGGGTGACCGTGGCATCCACGGCCGGCACCCGGTCGGCCAGGATTCTGGAGCCGCCCGTGGTCCTGATCCCCGCGGTGTCGTACAGGTCCTTGAGCGCGTACGGCACGCCGTGCAGCAGGCCGAGGGGCCGTCCGGCCATCAGGGCGGCCTCGGCCTCCCGGGCAGCGGCAAGAGCCCCGTCGGCACAGATCGTGATGTAGGCCTTGAGGCCCGGGTCGTATGCCGCAATGCGCTCCAGGTGGACGCGCACGACCTCCACCGGCGAGACCGCCTTGGTGGCGATCAGCCCGGCCAGCTCGGTCATGGACGCCCAGAATAGGTCGGGCATCTCAGACCGTCCGATAGTGCGTAGGGGGCTCGGCGTCGACCGGGAGCGCCTCGAGCGCGCGCAGGAGGCGCAGGGCCGCCTCGACGTGAGGACGGATCGCCTCCAGCTCGGAGTCGCTCCAGGCAAAGCCGGCCAGCCGGGCGCCGTGGCGGAGGGTGTCGAGATCGATGGGGGTTGAGGTCATGGCGGGCAGGATACCGGCCGGCGACAGGCGCGAGCAAGCCACTCGCGCGCGGCGCGCGGACTTGGCATTCTTGGGGGCGTGAGCGTGCGCGCCCGCCGCATCGTCCTGGGCTCCCTCCTCGTGGTCCTCGTGCTCCTGGTGATCGCCGGCACGGTGGCCGTGCTCGCCCTGCCGCGCATCGTCCGCACGGTGGCGATCTGGCGCCTCGAGGCGATGACCAACCGGCCGGTCACCATCGAGGCGCTCGACCTGAGCCTGCGCACCGGCCGCTTCAGCGTGCGCGGCTTCCGCGTGAACGATCCGGACGGCGGCCTGCTGGCGCGCTTTGATTCGCTCGAAGGCCGCTTCCACCGCCGCTCGATCCTCCAGGGCCATCTGTGGATCGAGGACCTCGTCCTCACCAACAGCGACGTGCGCATCGTGCGCACCGGGCCGGACCGCTTCAACATCTCCGACATGCTCGATCGCCCGCGCGAGCCGAGCGGTGGCTTCGCGATCACGCTCGATCACTTCGCGGTCCGCGGCGGGACGATCGTCCTCGAGGACCGCGTGCTCACGCCGGCGCGCACGTGGCGTTCGGAGAACGTCCAGCTGGACGCGCGCGATCTCACCACCAGCGCCGCGCGCGGCACCGCGGTCGCCTCCACGACCGTCGCCGGCGCGCTGGTCACCCTGCGGGTGAACGAGCTGCGGCTGTTCCCGATTCACCTGCACGCCGACGTCAACATCCGCGACCTCGACCTCACGCTCGTCGATCTCTACCTGCCGCCGAACGCGCCGACCGAGGTCGAGAGCGGCGTGGCCCACGCCGCGGTGGCCATCGATCTCGACGCCAAGGACGGGCTCACGGTGAGCGCGGAGGGCGTGGTGGAACGGCTGTCGATCGGCCGGCCCGAGATCGCCGGCGACGAGATCCTCGCGCCCACCGTGCGCTTCCTCGTGCGTGAGCTGCGGCAGCGCCCGGGCTCGATCGCGCTGCGCTACGCGAGCCTCGAGGCCGCCGAGCTCACGGCGCGGGATCCCACGACCTCCCCGCCCACGCCGCTCAAGTTCAAGGACGTGACCGCCACCGCGAGCGACCTCGAGCAGCCCATGAAGGGGCCGGCGAAGATCGCCATCTACGGCACGCTGCCCGGTGTCGGCGAGGTCGACATCACGGGCACTGCCGGCGTGGCGCCGCGGCGCGCCGACCTGCGCGTGCGTGCACGCTCGCTCGACCTGGCGTTCCTGAGCCGCCACCTGCCCTTCGAGGCGCTGATCGCCGGCGTCGGCACCGCGGACGTGCGCGTGGTGGCCACGGAGGACAAGAGGCTCGCCGTCAGCGTGACGGGCGACGTCACGCTCGACAAGGTCCGCGTCAGGGACGGGGAGCACACGCCGGTGCGGATCAAGCGCCTGGTCGCCCATGGCCTGGCGTACACCTATCCGGCCACCCTCCGCGTGGCTGACCTCACGCTGACCGAGCCCTCCGCGCGCGTCGAGCGCAGCGCCGACGGCACGCTCAACCTCGCCGCGCTCGCGCGCCGCCGGGAGG
>JBKPRI010000120.1:0-3546 GCA_046734515.1 Candidatus Methylomirabilota bacterium
CGCAGGCCGGCGCGCGCGTCCGCGATGAAATCGCCGTAGCCCGGCGTGTCGACGAGGTTCACGCGATGGCCCTTCCAGTCACAGTGGGCCACCGAGGTGTTGATCGATATCTTCCGCTTGATCTCGTCGGGATCGAAGTCCGTGGTGGTGCTGCCGTCGTCGACCTTGCCAAGGCGCGTCACGGCGCCGGCGGCGAACAGCATGGCTTCGACCAGGGAGGTCTTGCCCACGCCGCCGTGACCGACGACACCGACGTTGCGGATCTTGCCGATTTCGATCGTCATTGACCCGGCCTCCTGAACGAGCGATGCGGTGGACGGGACTGTACCACCGAACCCGGGCCGGGTTAAGCCCCGGGCGCCGCCGCCTCGGGGGGGCGGCGGCGCCCCCGGCGGGGCTAGTCGAGAATCTCGATCCGGCGGCCCACCTCTTCGACGATGGTGATGTTCTTGGCCGCGTAGCCCTGCTGGGCGCGCGGCGACACCTTCCCCGTCACCCAGATCTCGAACTTGCCGTTGAAGCCTTGCGCGGCGTAGCCGGCCTTGATCTGGTCCGAGAGACGGTCGCCGGCCTGCCGCCACACCCCGTAGTCGAGCGGGAACGGAATCACCGCGGTGCCGCCCTGCGACTGGGCGATCAGCAGGCCCGACATCTCGCGGATCTCGGTCAGCTTCGAGACCCCCAGGTGATAGCCGCGGAGGATCTGCGCCATCGTCATGTAGAGGTTGGCGTCCACCTCGTCCTCGGCCTTCAGCGCCGCCTCCAGGAAGGTCTGGCGGCCGCGGACGCCGTCGAGCCCGGCGAGCGCCTCGGTGATGATCGTGTCGTGGCGCGGGGTGAACGACTTGTGGTCCAGGTACTTCTGGATGACCGCGGCCGAGATGCCCATCTCGGTCAGGCGCTTGTCGTTGCGCGCCCGCAGGTCGCTGGGCCCCTCGGCCTTGAGATAGTCGCCGACGGCGTCGCCCATCTTGGTCACGGAGATGACCGTGCTGGCGACGCCGCTGATCGGCGCGGTGGCGGCGGTCACGGTCCAGCTGCCGAGTGCGGCGGCCCAGGCCACCGAGTTGAGCTCCTTCTGGAGCACGGCGTTGGTGCTGTAGGGATCGACGCCGAACTGCGCCGCGTACTCGCGCTTCTTCCCCGACTGGAGCAGCAGCGTGGCCGTCCGCGAATCCTGGCTCGGATCCCGCGTGTTCGTGGCCGAGGTGTACACGGCCTCGCCGGCCTTGTAGAGGCCCTTGGGGAGGCCGGACGCCGTGTCCACGGGCGACGTCATGAACTTGTACGCGAACTGCAGCGGCGAGGTGGCGGAGTCCTTCACCTGCTTGGCCCACGCTGAGGTGGCCTTGATCTTCTGCAGCTCCCCGATGGCGTAGAGCTCACGCACGAGCTTGCGCAGGGCGCCGGTGCCGGTGACCTCGTAGGGGCCGAACTTGGAATTGACGTTGTAGTGCAGCATGTAGCCGTCCGCGGCGATCGGATCCTTCACCGTGTGATAGACACTCTTGGCGAGATCCGGCGTGAGCGTCTCGGCAACCGGCCGGTCGGCCGGCTCTTCGTACGGCCCCGCCGCGCGACCGAGCGCGACGGTCGCCAGCACGGTCAGGACGGTGGTGGCCACGATCACACGACGCCGCGCGGAGTGGAGCGCCTGAAGTCTCATTCTGGTCCTCCCGACGAGATGGGCGGGAGCTTAGCCCCCCGGGAGGGCGACGCGTATTGGACCTAAGGTCTAGTGTCGCGACAGGGCGGCGATCACCTGGGCGTGGACGTCCTCGGGGCCTCCGCTGAGGTCGTGGGGGCTGGGGAGCTCCGGCGCCTCGTACTTGATGCCGGCGCCGGTGAGCATGATCACCACGCGCGCCTCGGCGGTGATGCGGCCGCGATCCTTGAGGCTCCCGAGCGCGGCCACGAGGGCGGCGCCCTCGGGCGAGGTCCAGATGCCCTCGAGGCGCGCGAGCAGCCGCTGCGCCTCGGTGATCGCGCGCTCGCTCACCGCCACGGCGTCGCCGTCGGAGTCGCGCAGGATCCTGAGCATCTGGCGGCCGGCGAACGGCGACGGCACGCGGAGGCCCGCGGCCACGACGGGCGGATTGTCGATGCCGGTCGTGGTCTCGGCCCCGGCATGAAACGCGTCGACGACGGGCGCGCAGCCCTCGCCCTGCACGGCGACGTAGCGCGGTCCGCGGCCGCTGATCCAGCCCATCGCCCGCAGCTCGTCGTAGGCCTTGGGGATGCCGACCAGGCCGGTGCCGCCGCCGGTCGGATAGAGCAGCCAGTCGGGCGGCGTCCAGTCGAGCTGCTCGGCCAGCTCGAGGCCCATGGTCTTCTTGCCCTCGAGCCGGTACGGCTCCTTGAGCGTGGACAGATCGAACCAGCCGATCTGCGGGGCGACCTTCGCCACCACCTTGCCGGCGGTGGCGATCGTGCCGTCGATCGTGAACACGTGCGCGCCGGCGATGGCCGCCTCGGCGATGGCCGCCCGCGGCGTGGCGCGCGGCACGATGACGGCGCACGGCAGCCCGCAGCGCGCGGCGTACACCGCGGCGGCGCCAGCCGCGTTGCCGGCCGAGGGAATGATGAACCCGCGCGCGCCGAGGGTACGTGCGCGCGTGATGGCCATGCCGAGCCCGCGCGCCTTGAACGAGCCGGTCGGGTTCTGGCCCTCGTCCTTGCCCCAGATCGTGCGCACCCCGAAGTGCGCGGCCAGCCGCGGCAGCTCGAGCACCGGCGTGCCGCCTTCGCCGAGCGTCACCGGGCTCTCGCGCTCGTCGAGCGGCGTCAGCTCGCGGAAGCGGTACATGCCGGGCGGCCGCTGGCGCAGCGCGTCCTTGGTGACCGCCGCCTTCACGCGCGCGAGGTCATATCGGACCGCCAGCATCTGCCCGCACTTCTCGCACACGCTCAGCGGACGCTTGGCCTCGTGGCGATGGCCGCATACCGTGCACTCGACGTGGCTGACGAAGCTCATGGCGCGGATTATAAGCTTCGTTTGGCCCCGGCGCCGGTCTGCGCAGATCTTCCTGCCGGCCGTTCAGTAGCCTGAAACAGCAACGGCGCGCGCCGGAGTCCGGCGCGCGCCGTGGGTCCTCGTCGGCCGGCTCAGCCCTGCGCCGGCGGGGCGGCGACCTTGTTGGCGAGCACGCCGATCTTCTCGACCTCCGCCTCCATCTTGTCCCCGGCCTTCAGGAACTTGCCGAGCGCGGCGCCGACGCCCTCGGGGGTGCCGGTGGCGATGACGTCGCCGGGCAGGACCGTGAAGCCCTGGGAGAGGACGGCGATGCACTCGTCGATGGGGAAGATCATCTTGGAGGTATTGCTCGACTGACGGGTCTCGCCGTTGATGCGCATGGCGACGTCGAGCTGCTGCGGATCGGGAATCTCGTCGGCGGTCACGAGGACCGGGCCCATCGGGCAGAAGGTGTCCATGGACTTGCCGTGGAACCACTGCTGGTGGCGCTTCTGCACGTCGCGCGCGGTGACGTCGTTGATGATCGTGTAGCCGAACACGTGGCCGAGCGCCTGCTCGCGCGCGATGTCCCG
>JBKPRI010000121.1:0-20502 GCA_046734515.1 Candidatus Methylomirabilota bacterium
TCTTGAGCACGGTTTCGATCTCGGACCGGAAGAACCGCATAGCTCGTAACCCCTCCGCCCTCGGGGAAATAGCATTTAGCCTGCCACGGCCGGCGCGCGACAACAGCGCGTCGTGCTGAGGGACGCGTGCGGGAGGTGAACCGGACTGGGGGCAAGGGCCTCTCCAGATGTTCCAAGTTCTTTCCGGCGTTACGAGGCTGACGCCGCTTCAGGGGTGCTGCAGACGTTGAACGAGCTCGCCGAGCCGCTTGGCCTCGGCGTTGGCGAGGTGCACGAACGAGAACGCGGTCGCGTCGCGGTCGATCCGCACCACGAGCGAGATGACCTCGACGCCGACGGCGCCGTCGGGCGGCGTGAACAGCAGCTTCACCGCCGTGCCCTCGGTCAGGGTCGCCCCCGCCCGCACCTTCATGCCGGTGGCCGACAGCTCGGTGCAGACGCCGTCCCATGCGGTGCCCTTGTACTCCACGATCCGCACCGGGAAGCCGATCTGCACCCGTGGACCGCGCCGGCGCTCCGACTGGCGGGCGTGCTCGGCGCGCCGGGTGAGCGCGTGCGGCTCCAGGAAGGTGAGCACCTCGTTGAGGCGCTCGAGCGCCACCGGCTTGCCGAGGAAGTCCAGCGCGCCCAGGCGCAGGCACTCGCGGGCCTGGCTCTCGGTGGCGACGCCGGAGATGGCCACGATGGGCAGGCCCGACTCGCGCACGGGGCGCAGCTGCAAGAAGTCGAGGCCGCTCATGCCGGGCAGGTTGATGTCCAGGATGATGGCGTCCGGGCGCTGGCGTTCGAGCGTGGCGAGGGCGGCCTCGGCGGTGCGCACGACGATCGCGTCGTGCCCCACCTCGGCGAGGAAGTCGCGGAACACTTCGCCGAGAGTCTGTTCATCCTCGACGATGAGTACTCGCATGACTGCCCGGTGAGTTTAGCATGCCCTTCCCGGGCTCACCGCTCCCGAAGAAGGCGCGCCAGAAGCTCGCGGCGACCGGGCGCGGCGGTCCACTGCCCAAGAGATGTGCAGCGTCGAACCTGTGAACGGCACGGTAGGTGAACGAGTAGAACGCCACGATCGAGCGCGGCGTGAACTCGCCGTTGAAGGCGAGATCGAGGGCCAGGTGCATCAGCGCGCCGCCCACATACCCGAGCAGCCACGGGTTGCCGGTCGTCCACGCCAGCGCGATGAGCACCGCGAACAGCTCGTAGGAGTGCAGGACCAGCACCGTGCGCCGCACGCGGCCGCCGAGGTAGTAGCGCAGGAACGCGCCCGGCCGTAGATCGGTCTGGCGCTCGACGAGCACGTAGTCGAGGGCGTGATCGACGTCGATCCAGAAGCCGCCCGCCGCCAGCCCGGCCACGAGCGGCCAGCTCTCGGTGGTGACGGCGGCCGCGGCGCACGCGGCGAGGGTGGTCACGAGATGTCCGCCGGGGCTCATGGTCCGCAGACGTGAATAGGCAAGCGCCGTGCCGAATGTGGTCCGACCACCGCGTGATATACTCACGCCTTGGACCGAGCGAAATAGGGAGGAGAATTCTGTGTCCGGATACCTGCCCGTCGCGATCTTCGCCGCGCTCATCGTGGGCTTCGGCGTCGTGTCGCTCGCCGCGGCGTGGGTGCTCCGGCCCAGCCGGCCCGACGCCGTCAAGCTGAGCAACTACGAGTGCGGCGCCGAGCCCATCGGCAGCGCGTGGGTCCAGTTTCCCGTCGGCTTTTACCTGGTTGCACTCGTCTTCATCGTCTTCGATGCGCTGGCCGTATTCCTCTTTCCGTGGGTGCTCGTGCTGCGCACCGTCGGCATGCCGGCCTTCTGGGTGATGGCGGCCTTCGTCGGCATCATCGGGCTCGGTTGGCTGTACGCCTACCGGGAGGGAGTGCTGGAGTGGAAGTGAAGCCGCCGGTTCCCCAGATTCCGGCGCCGGTGTGGGCCGAGTTCAAGGATCTCCAGGAATGGGAGAAGTACCACCAGGAACGCCAGGGCAATGACAAGACGTCCGAGGCGCTGACCTCCATCGCCGACGCGATCCACCACATGCCGGGCGGCTGGATCGTCACCACCTCGACCGAGAAGATCTTCAACTGGGCGCGGAAGTCGTCGATCTGGCCGGTGACGTTCGGCCTGGCGTGCTGCGCGATCGAGATGATGGCCACGTTCGCTTCGCGCTTCGACGTGGAGCGCTTCGGGATGGTGCCGTGGGCCTCCCCGCGCCACTCCGATCTGATGATCGTGTCCGGCACCGTCACCATCAAGATGGCGCCGATGCTCAAGCGCATCTACGACCAGATGCCGGATCCCAAGTGGGTCGTCTCGATGGGATCCTGCGCCAACTCCGGCGGGCCGTTCCGCCACGGCTACCACGTCGTCAAGGGCGTGGATCGCGTCGTGCCCGTGGACGTCTACGTGCCGGGCTGCCCGCCCACGCCGGACTCGCTGATGTACGGGCTGCTCAAGCTGCAGGATCAGGTCGCCCACTTCCAGTCCACCGGCGAACGGCCCGCCCCGGTCCAGCCGGCGTGACCGAATTGACGGGGACGCTGACCGCCGCGTCGGCGGGCGCACAGATCCAGGAGCGTCTCGGGCTCACGCCGGCGGTCGCCGGGAGCGAGGTGGGCGTCACGGTTCCGCGCGAGCGGTGGGTGGAGGCCGCGCGCTTCGTGAAGGAGACGCTCGGCTGCCGCTACTTCAACTGGCTGACCGCGGTGGACTACAAGGACCAGGGGCTCGAGGTGCTGGTCCGGCTCGACGACGTGGACGCCGTGGTGGGTGTGACGCTGCGCACGCGGCTCGAGCCCGGCGTCCCGCGCTGTGCGTCGCTGACCGGCCTCTTCCGCGGCGCCAACTGGATGGAGCGCGAGTGCTACGACATGTTCGGGGTCATCTTCGAAGGTCATCCCGACCTGCGGCGCATCCTCCTCGCCGACGACTGGGAGGGGTACCCGCTCCGCAAGGACTACGCCGTCGACACGCCTCAAGCGCCGTACCGCTAACCGGAGGGGGAGGGGAACCCGATGATCTACGAGCTGCGCACGTACACGCTGCTCCCCGGCAAGCAGCCCGAGTACCTCAAGCTCAACGCCGAGGTCGGCCGCAAGATCCGCGGCGACAAGTACGGGAAGTTCGAGGGCGGCTGGACGACGGAGTTCGGCACGCTCAACCAGTACGTACACCTCTGGAGCTATCCCGACCTCGTCGAGCGCGATCGCCTGCGCGGTGAGCTGGCCAAGAACGATGCGTGGACGAAGGAATATATCCCGCAGATCCGGCCGCTCATGCTGGCGCAGGAGAACAAGATGCTGACGGCGGTGACGCCGTTCAAGCCGCCGGCCGACAGCGGCAACCTCTACGAGCTGCGCTGGTACCGCACGCAGGTGGGCCGGCTCGGCGAGTGGCTCGGCCTGGCCAAGGGTGTGCTGCCGAGCCGCGAGAAGTACTCGCGCAACGTCTGCTACTGGCAGACCGAGGCCGGCCAGCTCAACGAGGCCGTCCACCTCTGGGTCTACAAGGATCTCAACGAGCGCGCCGCCGCGCGCGGGAAGGCGCTGGCCGACCCCGAGTGGCAGGCGTTCCTCGGCAAGGCGCTCCCACTGCTCGTGAACATGCAGTCGGTCGTCCTCGTCCCCACCCCCGTCTCGCCGATGAAATAACCGATGGCGTCAACCGCGACGACGCAGACCGTCGAGATCGGCTACGGGGGCAACGAGCGCCTCATCATGAACATGGGGCCGCAGCACCCGTCCGCTCACGGCGTGTTCCGCGCGATCCTCACGCTGGAAGGCGAGACGGTGGTCGCCGTCGACGCGGTGATCGGGTACCTGCACCGGTGTCACGAGAAGCTCGCCGAGAACCTGACGTACGTTCAATATCCGACGATCGCCTCGAAGACCGACTACGTGTCGGCCATGACGGCGGAGCTCGCGTACGTGGCCGCCGTCGAGAAGGTCGGCAAGATCGATGTGCCACGGCGCGCGCAATACCTGCGCGTGCTGGTGGCCGAGCTGCAGCGCATCGCCTCCCACTGCCTGTGGCTGGGGACCTGGTGCATGGACATGGGCGGCGCGCTCGGCGGCGGCGCCACCATCTTCCTGTACGCGATCCGCGAGCGCGAGCTGATCCTCGATCTCTTCGAGGCGCTCACCGGCGCGCGCCTGCTCTATGGCTTTCACCAGATCGGCGGGGTGCGCTACGACCTGCCGGTCGGCTGGGCCGAGCGCTGCCGCCAGACGGTGGACCTGATCGAGCGCCGCATCGGCGAGTACGAGTCGATGCTCGAGGGCAACGCGTTCTTCCTCGTGCGCACGCAGGGCGTGGGCGTGGTCTCGCGCGAGCTGGCGCTCGACGTCGGCGTGTGCGGGCCGCTCATCCGCGGCTCCGGCGTCGGCTACGACGTGCGGCGCGCCGAGCCGTACTCGTCCTACCAGGACTTCCAGTTCACCGTGCCCGTGGAGACGGCGGGCGACTGCTTCGCGCGCTACCGCGTGCGGATGGTGGAGTTCCGGGAGTCGATCAAGATCGTGCGCCAGGCGCTGGACGGACTGCCCGAGGGCCCGATCTCCTCGCGCCCCGGCGTGAAATCCGTCGGGCAGGTGCGCATCCCCAAGGGCGAGGGCTACACGCGGGTGGAGGGCGCGCGCGGCGAGCTGGGCTGCTACGTGGTGGCCGACGGCGGGGCCAAGCCGTACCGATTGAAGTGGCGCGGCGCCTCCTTCTGTAACCTCGCGGTGCTGCCGCACATCATCCCGGGTCACAAGGTGGCCGATGTGGTGGCCATCATGGGCTCGGTCGATCCGGTGTTCGGGGAGGTCGACCGCTAGCCCGATGCCGCCGTTCGTCTACCACGCGCTGGTGGGCTTCATCGTGCTCAACGCCGTCATCGGCATGGTGACGTACGTCACCCTGCTCGAGCGGAAGTTCGCGGCGCGCATGCAGTCGCGCATCGGCCCCTACTACGTCGGCCCGCATGGGCTGCTGCAGCCGATCGCCGACGCCATCAAGCTCATGATGAAGGAGGACATCGTCCCCACCGCGGCCGACCGCTGGGTCTACAACCTGGCGCCGCTGGTCTTCCTGATCCCGTGCATCCTCATCTTCGCGACGATCCCCTTCGCGCCGGGCCTCGGCGTGGCCGACCTGAACATCGGCGTGCTGTTCTTCCTGGCCGTCTCGTCGCTGGAGATCGTCGGCCTGTTCATGGGCGGCTGGGGCTCCAACAACAAGTACGCGCTGCTGAGCGCCATGCGGGCCGTGAACCAGATCATCTCCTACGACCTGCCGTTCATCTTCGCGGCGCTCGTGCCGGTGGTGCTGGCCGGGTCGCTGCAGATGTCCGCCATCGTGGACGCGCAGCGCGGGCTCTGGTTCGTGGGGGCGTGGTACGGGCTGGGCCTGCTGGCGTTCCTGGCTTTCCTGGTGGCCACGCTGGCGGCCGAGAACCGCGTGCCCTTCGACATCCTCGAGGCCGAGTCCGAGCTGGTGGCGGGCTTTCGCGTGGAATACAGCGGCATGAAGTTTTCGCTGATCATGCTCGGCGAGTACGCCCACATGATCGGCACCTCGTTCCTGGGCGCGGTGCTCTTCCTGGGCGGCTGGCTCGGTCCGGGGCCGGCGTGGCTGGGCCCGGTCTGGTTCCTGCTCAAGGCGCTGTTCGTCTTCCTGATCGTCACGTGGGTGCGCTGGTCGTTCGTGCGCATCCGCGTGGACCAGATCCTGGCCATCTCCTGGAAGCTCCTGCTGCCGCTCACGCTCCTCCTGTTGATGGTCACCGCCTTCCTCGTCGCCCGGAGCGCCGGTGGCGCCTGACGGCTCCTTCCTGGGCGAGACGGTCCAGCTCGTGAGCGCCGTGGGGCGCGCCATGGGGATGACCCTGCGCAACTTCTTCCGGCGCCCGGTGACGGTGCGCTATCCGACGGTCAAGCGCGTCTATCCCGACCGCTTCCGCGGCATCCTCGCGCTGACCTATGACAAGGACACCGGCGAGGAGAACTGCATCGGCTGCCGGCTGTGTGAGTTCATCTGTCCGCCCCAGGTCATCAAGGTCGAGATGCTGAAGGCCGAGAAGCGGAACTGGGCCAAGACCTTCACGCTCGAGCTCTACTCGTGCGAGTTCTGCGAGCTCTGCGTGCAGGTGTGCCCGACCGACGCCATCATCATGCTGAAGACGTTCGACCTGGCCACCAGCGACCGCCGCGAGCTGCTGCTCGACAAGGATCGGCTGCACGCCCTCGGCCTGGAGCACGAGCCGTCATGGGCCACCGGCAACCGCCTGCGTGACATGCAGGCGCCGCCCAAGGCGGCAAAAGACGCGGGGAAAGCGGAAGCCAAGGAGCCCGCCGAGTGACGCTCGAGACCGTGGCGTTCGCCGGAGTGGCGGTCGTGCTGCTCGCGTCCAGCCTCGGCGTCGTGCTCACCCCGAACCTCTTCCACTCCGTGCTCTGGCTGGCCGCGGCGCTGGTGGCGACCGGCGGCGTGTTCCTCCTGCTCGCCGCGCCGTTCCTCTTCGGCGTGCAGCTCCTGCTCTACGCGGGCGGCGTGGTGACGATCGTGGTGTTCGCCATCATGCTGACCGAGCGGCTCGTCGGCCGGACGATCCGCCAGGCCAGCCGGTATCTGGTCAACGGCGCGGTGCTGAGCGCCGCCGTCTTCGTCGGCATCGTCGGCTTCCTCGTGCAGGTGCCCGCCGTCACCAGCCGTCCCGACGCCACCGGCGATCTCACCGTGGCGGTGGGCCGGGCCCTGGTGGGCCCCTTCGCGCTGGTGCTCGAGCTGCTGGCCGTGCTGCTGGTCGTCGCGCTGCTCGGCGCCCTCTACTTCGCGCGGAGCGAGTCCTGATGCCGTCGCTGGGCGCCTACCTCACGCTGGCGGCCGCGGTGTTCGCCATCGGCCTCTTCGGCGTGCTGACGCGCCGGAACGCGGTCGGGATCCTGCTCGGCATCGAGCTGATGCTGAACGCGGTCAACATCAACCTGGTCGCCTTCGCGCGCTTCTGGGGTGACCTCGGCGGCATCATCTTCACCCTCTTCACGATCTCCATCACGGTGGCCGAGGTGGCGGTGGGGCTCGCCATCGTCATCGTGATCTTCCGCGTCCGGAGGACGGTCGAGGCCGATCACCTCGACCTGCTGCGCGGATGAGTCTGCGCGTCGGCTCCGCCCAGCTCGCCTTGCTGGTGCTCGCGCTGCCCTTCGCCAGCTTCCTGCTGCTGGCGCTCGTGCGGCCGCTGCGCCGCTCGGCGGTGGCGGCGGCCGTGACCAGCATCACCGCCATGGTGGCCGCGGTGGCCGGCGCGTTCTGGCTGTCGTGGCGCTCGCTGCCGCGCGCGCTGTTGCAGAGCCCGTCCACCACCTGGACGTGGATCCCCGCGGACGGCGGGCCGATGGCCACGGTGGGCGTGATGGTGGACGAGAAGAGCATGGCCATGTGCATGCTCGTCACCTTCGTCTCCCTCATGGTGCAGCTCTACTCGTGGGCGTACCTGCACGACGAGCCGCGGACCTCGCTGGGGCGTTACTACGCGTACCACTCGCTGTTCGCCTTCTCGATGCTGGGCCTGGTGCTGGCGCCGACGTTCCTCCAGATGTTCGTGTTCTGGGAGCTGGTCGGCCTCTGTTCCTATCTGCTCATCGGCTTCTGGTACGACCGGCCCTCGGCCGCGCGGGCGGCGGTGAAGGCCTTCTGGATCACCAAGCTCGGCGACCTCGGCTTCGTGACCGGCATCGTGATGCTGTGGGTGGCGGCCGGCACCTTCGACTTCTGGGACCTGTTCCGGCTCGCCAACGCCGGCGGCCTGCCGCGCGAGAGCATGCCGCTCATCATGTTCCTGATCTACCTCGGCGCGGTCGGCAAGTCGGCGCAGTTCCCGCTCCACATCTGGCTGCCCGACGCCATGGAAGGCCCCACCCCGGTCTCGGCGCTGATCCATGCCGCGACGATGGTCACGGCCGGCGTGTTCATGGTGACGCGCGCGTTCCCGCTCTTCCTGCTGGTGCCCGACGTGCTCACGCTCATCGCATGGGTCGGCGCCTTCACCGCGCTGCTGGCGGCGAGCATGGCCTGCGTGGAGAACGACATCAAGCGCGTGCTGGCCTACTCGACCGTCTCGCAGCTCGGCTACATGATGGCGGCGGCCGGCGCCGAGAGCCCGACCGCCGGCTTCAACCATCTGCTCGCGCACGGCGTGTTCAAGGCGCTCCTGTTCCTCGGGGCCGGCGTGGTCATCCACATCTTCCACACCAATGACGTCTTCCGCATGGGCGGCCTGCGCACGCAGCCCCTGGTGTGGGTGCCGTTCGTGTTGGCCACGCTGGCGCTGGCCGGCGTGCCGCCGCTGCCCGGCTTCTTCACGAAGGAAGCGATCCTGGGCGGCGTGCTCGAGGCGCATCTGACGGTGCCCTTCGCGATGCTCGCCCTCACCGCGTTCCTCACGGCCTTCTACATGTTCCGCGTCGTGTTCCTGACGTTCTTCCGGCCCGGGCTCGGCGACAGCCACGCGCCTCCCCACGTGCCGGCGCTCATGAGCCTGGTGTGCTGGACGCTGACCGTCTTCACGATCGCCAGCGGCGTGGCCATGGCGCGCCAGGTGCTGAGCGGCGGCCACCACGGGGACGCGCCGGGCTGGTTGCCGGCCTTCTCGCTGGCGCTGGCGGGTGGCGGCATCCTGCTCGCCTGGCTCATGTACCAGCGGCAGGCCCTCGATCCCGCGCGGCTGTCGGCCGCGCTGGCGCCGCTCGACTGGGCCGCGCGCCGCCGCTACGGCATCGACGCGGTGTTCGTCGGCCTCTACCGCGTCGCGCTGCTGGCCTTCTCGCGCCTGGTCGGCTGGCTGGATCGCTACGTGGTGGACGGCATCCTCAACGTCCTCAGCGCGTGGACGCTGCGCGCGGGCGATCGCGCGCGCCGGCTGCAGAGCGGGCAGCCCCAGGACTACGTGTACGGCGTGGCCTTCGGCGTTCTGCTCCTGTTCGTCCTCGCCCAGTGGCGGCTGCGGTGATTCCGTTCCCCGTGCTGTCGCTCATCACGTGGGCGCCGCTGGTGGGCGCCGTGCTCATCATGTTCCTGGCCCGGCACTCGCCGCTGGCCGTCCGGCTGATCGCGCTGGTGACGACGTCCGTCTCCACGGTGCTGTCGGTCTTCATCTTCGTGGTCTACGACCGCGAGGCGGCGGGCTTCCAGTTCTACGAGAAGGTCGCGCTGGTGCCGCCGCTCGGGATCTCCTACGAGATCGCGGTGGACGGCATGTCGCTGCTGATGGTGCTGCTGACCTCCGTCATCATCTTCGCCGGCGTGTTCGCCTCGTGGACGGTCAAGGAGCGCAGCCAGGAGTTCTACGCGCTCCTGCTCGCGCTGGTCACCGGCGTCTACGGCGTGTTCGTCTCGCTGGACCTCTTCGTGTTCTTCCTGTTCTACGAGCTGGCCGTGCTGCCGATGTACCTGCTCATCGGGATCTGGGGCTCGTCGGGCGAGGTCCGCCCGCGCGGGATCTTCGGCTGGGCGTTCCGCGAGACCGGCGTCGGCACCAAAGAGTACGCCGCGATGAAGCTGACGCTGTACCTGCTGTTCGGCTCGGCCTTCATCCTGGTCGGCATCTTCGCGCTCTACGTGAGCGCCGGCACCGGCTCCTTCTCGTTCCTGGAGCTGGAGGCCGCCACCTTCGATCCGCGCACGCAGTTCTGGGTCTTCCTGGCCTTCTACGTCGGCTTCGGCATCCTGGCCGGCATCTGGCCGCTGCACACCTGGTCGCCCGACGGCCATGCCTCGGCGCCGACGGCGGTCTCCATGCTGCACGCCGGCGTGCTGATGAAGCTCGGCGCCTACGGTGTGGTCCGGGTGGGCATGGGGCTGCTGCCCGACGCCGCCGTGGAGCTCGCCTGGCTCGTGGGCGGCATCGCGTGCATCAACGTGGTCTACGGCGCGCTGTCGGCCATGGCGCAGACCGATCTCAAGTACGTCATCGCCTACTCCTCGGTCTCGCACATGGGCCTGGTCATGCTGGGCGCGGCCACGCTGACCGAGGCCGGCCTGAACGGCTCGGTGTTCCAGATGTTCGCGCACGGCGTGATGACGGGCCTGTTCTTCGCGCTGGTCGGCCTCGTCTACGAGAAGGCGCACTCGCGCGCCATCTTCACCATGGGCGGGTTCGGCCGCGTGATGCCGGGCATCGCGACCGCGTTCACCATCGGCGGCCTGTCGTCGCTCGGGCTCCCCGCCACCTCCGGCTTCGTCGCCGAGATCCTGACCTTCATGGGGGCGTGGCGCTCGGCGCACCCGTGGTGGCTGGTGCCCGCCGTGGCCGGCACGTTCCTCACCGCCGTGTACGTGCTGCGGGTCACCAAGCAGATCTTCTGGGGCCCGCCCTCGCCGCACTTCGACCATCTCGAGGACGCGCGCGGTCCCGAGTGGCTGGCGCTCGTGCTGCTGACCGGCGTCATCGTGATCTTCGGGCTGATGCCGGCCATCGCCATCGGCCCGGTGGACACCGCCACGGTGCCGATCCTGACGAGGATGGTGAAGCCGTGATGCCGGGCCTGGCGTCGCCGATGGCGCTCGAGGCGGCCCTCGGCGTCGTGCTGCTGGTCGTCTTCGCCGGCGCGCTGCTCGCGCGCGGGGAGGATCGGCGCGGGCTCGGGTGGCTCGCCACGGTCGGCGTGCTGGCGGTCGGCGTCTTGTCGATGTTCGCGCGGCCGGCGGGCCCGGCGCTCGGCGGCATGTTCGTGCAGGACGGCCTGGCCATCTTCGCCAAGCGGTTGTTCCTGACCGCGACGTTCATCGGCCTGCTGGCCGGCCTGTCGCTGCCCGACCGGGTCTTCGCGCGGCGCGCGGGCGAGTATCACCTGCTGATCCTCGCCTCGCTGCTGGGCATGCTGGTGCTGGCCTCGGCGCGCGATCTGATCCTCCTGTTCCTGGCGTTCGAGCTGATGTCGATCCCGCTCTACATCCTCGCCGGCTTCCTCAAGCGCGACGCGGGGGCGGTGGAGGCGTCGCTGAAATTCTTCCTCGTGGGCTCGGTGTCCTCGGCGGTGATGGCCTACGGTCTGTCGTTCGTGTACGGCGCCGCGCGCACCACCGATCTCGCCAAGATCGCCGCCGTGGCCAAGGCCGGTGATCCGCTGCTCACGCTGGGGCTCGTCGCCGCGCTGGTCGGCATCGCGTTCAAGATCGCCGCATTCCCGTTCCACATGTGGGTGCCCGACACCTACGAGGCGGCCTCCACGCCGTTCGTCGCCTGGCTGAGCGTGGCGCCGAAGGCCGCGGGCTTCATCGCGCTCTTTCGCGTGTACTTCGAGGGGGCCGGCGATCGCGCCGGGACCTGGGTGCCGATCGCGGCGTTCCTCGCCACCGTGACGATGCTGGCGGGCAATCTCATGGCGCTGCCCCAGCAGAACACCAAGCGGCTGCTGGCCTACTCCGGCATCGCGCAGATCGGCTACATGCTGGTGGGCGTCGCCGCCGCGTCCGCGTCCGGCACCGCGATGGTGCTCTTCTATCTGGTGGCCTACGTCTTCGGCAACATGGGCGCCTTCCTCGTGGTGGAGGCGCTGGCCCGCGCGGAGGGCAGCGAGGCGACGACGGCGTTCCGTGGTCTCGCCCAGCGCTCGCCGCTGCTGGCGCTGGCGATGCTGCTCTTCCTGCTCTCGCTGGGGGGCATCCCGTTCGTGGCCGGCTTCTGGGCCAAGCTCTACGTCTTCTGGGCCGCGACCGAGCGCGGCCTCTACTGGCTGGTGCTCCTGGGCGCCATCCTCACCGTCGTCGCCCTCTTCTATTACCTGCTCGTGGCCAAGCGCATGTACATCGAGCCCCCCGAGCGCACCGGCCGCGTCCCCGTCGCCGCCACCCTGGCCCTCTCGGTCGCCCTCTGCGCCCTCGGCGTCGTCATCCTCGGCCTCTACCCCAAGGCTGTCGTCCTCGCCGCCCTGCGAGTCGCCTCACCCCTTTTCTAGTTCCGCTTCGAGCGCCGGCTTTGCCGGCGCAATCTGGTCTTGCTCTGGGGGGTGGAGATACTTGACGCACTGCGCATCGCGGCGTATCTTCCTGTACCAACCGGTTGGTACATAAGATGACCGCCACCAAGACACCAGGCCCCACGAGCCGTCCCCGCGACGGCCGCTCCACCCGGGAGGCGATCATCGAGGCCGCGACGCGGCTGATGCATGTGGGCGGTTACCAGAACACCTCGCTGGACGACGTGCTGCGGGAGAGTGGAGTCGGAAAAGGCAACTTCTACTACCACTTCCGGAGCAAGGAAGACCTCGGCTTCGCGATCCTCGACCAGCTCGTCAGCCGCTTCGTCGAGCGCACGCTGGAGCCGTGCTTCTCCGACCCCGACGCCGCGCGCCTGGGGCAGATTCGCTGCTTCCTGGACCGCGTGCTCGAGGCGCAACGAAAGTCCAATTGCGTCGGCGGGTGCTTCATGGGCAACCTCGCCTGCGAGCTCAGCGACGTGCACGAAGGATTTCGCGAACGGCTGGCAACGGTGTTTACGAAGTGGCGGCTCTGTCTGACCACGGCGCTGGGCGAGGCCCAGGCCCGTGGCGAGGTCGGGCCGTCGTGCCGGCCGGAGGCGACGGCGCAGTTCCTGGTGGCGGGGCTGGAGGGCGGCATCCTGTTGACCAAGGTCTCAAAGGACATCGCGGTACTGGAACAGTGCGTGGGCGAGCTCAAGCGCTATCTCACGCTCTACGAGGTGCGGTCATGAGCAGCGTGACGCCGCAGGCGCGCGTGGACGTCGACGCCGACCTCGTCGCGGCCCTGCGCAGCGAGGCGCCCGACGCCGCCGAGCGGCTGGTCGAGCGCTTCGGCGACCGGGTCTATCGCCTGGCCATGCGCATCACGGGCTCGCGCGAGGACGCCGAGGAGGCGGCCCAGGACGCGCTGTGGACGGCCGCGCGCAAGATCGGCATGTTCAAGGGGGAGTCGGCGTTCGGCTCGTGGATCTACCGGATCACGGCCAACGCGGCGTACCAGAAGCTGCGCACGCGCCGGCAGAAGTCGGCGGAGATCGCCATCGACGACGTGATGCCCTCGCTGGAAGACGACGGGCGTCACTTCGAGCCGATCGACGACTGGTCCAATCGCGTGGACGAGCAGGCGCTGCAGGGCGAGCTGCGACGGGTGCTCCAGGAGGCCATCGACGGTCTGCCCGACGAGTACCGCACGGCGCTGGTGATGCACGACGTCGAGGGCCTGTCGAATCCGGACATCGCCGAGACGCTCGGCATCAGCCTGCCCGCCGTGAAGTCGCGCGTCCATCGGTCGCGCCTCTTCGTGCGCAAGAAGCTGGCGGACTACCTGAAGGACACTGCCCCCGCGCGAGGGTGACGCGCGCGAGTTGACCAGGGTGCTCGGGGTATGGTCTTATAAGCGCTCGCCATATCATTGTTGTCGAGGAGTTCTGAGGCAATGGAAGCCGTCATCGCGACCGGAGGCAAGCAGTACCGGGTGGCCGAGGGGCAGGTCATCTCGGTCGAGAAGCTGCCCGGGGACAAGGGCGCCGAGATCGCGTTCGCCTCGGTGCTGCTGGTGAACAGGGACGGCGAGATCATCAGCGCGCCGGACCGCCTGAAGAGTGCAAAGGTCTCGGGCACCGTCGTGTCGCAGGGGCGCGGCAAGAAGGTCATGGTCGTGAAGTTCAAGCGGCGCAAGAATTATCGGCGCAACCGCGGCCACCGGCAGGCGGCGACCACCGTGCGCATCACGAAGATCGAAGTTTAGGAAGGGAAGGGGAAACCCTGCGAGGGTTTCCCTTCAAACAGGACAACCACATGGCGCACAAGAAGGGTGTTGGCAGCTCGCGTAACGGGCGCGACTCCAATCCGCAGATGCTCGGTGTGAAGCGGTTCGGCGGGCAGTTCGTCACGGGCGGCTCGATCCTGGTCCGCCAGCGCGGCACCCGCTTCAAGCCCGGCGCGAACGTCGGGCTGGGCTCGGACGACACGCTGTTCGCCAAGGTGGACGGCGTCGTGAAGTTCGAGCGCCGCGGCGATTCTCGCTACATCAGCATCCTGACGTCCCCGTCGAACTAGACCGCGTCCGACGCCGGGGGGTCCCGCCCCGGCCGTCCAGCGGCTCGCAGCCATGACCTTCGTCGACGAGATCGACATCTTCGTCAAGGGCGGTGACGGCGGCGCCGGCTGCGTGAGCTTCCGTCGCGAGAAGTTCGTGCCGCGCGGCGGTCCCGACGGCGGCGACGGCGGTGACGGCGGCTCGGTGTACCTCGAGGCGGATCCCGCCCTGACCACGCTGCTCGACTTCCACTACAAGCGCCATTACCACGCCGAGCGCGGGCAGCACGGCCAGGGCAGCAACTGCTCCGGCGCCGGCGGCAGTGACCTCGTGCTGCGCGTGCCGCTGGGCACCGTGGCCACCGATCGCGACAGCGGCGAGCTCATCGGCGATCTCACCGCGCCCGGCCAGCGCGTGCTGGCGATCCGCGGCGCGCGCGGCGGCCGCGGCAACGCGCGCTTCTCGTCGTCCATCAACCAGGCGCCGCGCCGCGCCGACCTCGGACGGCCCGGGCCCGAGCGCTGGCTGCACCTCGAGCTCAAGCTGCTGGCCGACGTCGGCATCATCGGGTTTCCCAACGCGGGCAAGTCCACGCTGATCTCGCGCGTGTCGGCCGCGAAGCCGAAGATCGCCGACTATCCGTTCACGACGCTCGCCCCCACGCTCGGCATCGTGCGCACCGTCGACGGCGAGCGCGCTTTCGTGATCGCCGACCTGCCGGGCCTGATCCCCGGTGCCAGCGAGGGCAAGGGCCTCGGCCACCAGTTCCTGCGCCACACCGAGCGCACGCGGCTCTTGCTGCACGTGCTCGACCTCGACCCGAACACGGGGCGCGATCCGCTCGACGACCTGCAGGTGATCAACGCCGAGCTGGCGGCCTACTCGCCGGAGCTGGCCGCGCGGCCGCAGCTCGTGGTCGCCAACAAGGCCGATCTCGTGGAGGGCGATCCCGAGATCGCCGCCGCGCTCGAGCGGATCCGCCGGCACTGCGTCGCGACGGACCAGCCGCTGCACACGATCTCCGCCGCCACCGGGCGCGGCATCCCCGAACTGCTGCGCGCGATCTCGGCGCGCCTCGTCGACCTGGGATGGGCACGCGCCGCCAGCTAGGCCGCATCCGCCGGCTGGTGGTCAAGGTCGGCAGCGGCATGATCACCACGCTCGAGGCCGGGCCCGACCGCCGCCGGATCACCGCGCTCGCCGCCGACCTGGCCGCCGTACGCAAGGACACGCCGGGCACGGTCCTCGTCTCCTCCGGCGCCATCGCCACCGGCATGGCGCGCCTGGCGCTTCCGCGCCGGCCGCGCTCGATGCCCGAGACACAGGCGGCCGCCGCCGTCGGCCAGTCGGCGCTGATGCGTCACTACGAGACGGCCTTCAAGCGCCACAAGATCCTGGTGGGGCAGGTGCTGCTGACCGCGCAGGACATCGGCGACCGCGCGCGCTATCTGAACGCGCGTAACACGCTGCTGGCGCTGCTGGGCTTCGGCGTGATGCCGATCGTCAACGAGAACGACACGGTGGCGACGGAGGAGATCAAGGTCGGCGACAACGACAACCTGAGCGCGCTGGTGGCCTCGCTGATCGAGGCCGACCTCCTGGTGCTCCTCACCGACGTTGACGGCCTCTACACCACCAATCCCACCACGCACCCGGACGCGCGCAAGCTGGACACGGTGGAGGCGATCACCGAGGACGTCACGCGGCTGGTGTGGGCGGGGGCCGGCGCCGGCTCCGTCGGCGGCATGGCCACCAAGCTCCAGGCCGCCCAGAAGGCGGCAGCCGCCGGCGTGCCGATGATCATCGCCCACGGGCGCACCGAGCACGTGCTGGCCCGGCTGCTCGACGGCGAGCCGCTCGGCACGTACTTCGCGCCCAAGGCTGACCGGCTCGGCGCCCGCAAGCGCTGGATCGCCTTCGCCGTTCCGCCCCAGGGCCGGCTCACGGTTGACGCCGGCGCGGTCAGGGCTTTAACTCTGGGAGGCAAGAGCCTGCTGCCCTCGGGCGTCGTCAAGGTGGAGGGCGACTTCGCGGCGGGTGAGCTGGTGGCGGTGTGCGACGAGGCGGACGGCCGCGAGTTCGCGCGGGGCCTGGTGAACTTCGACGCCCCCGAGCTCGGCAAGATCCGGGGCGCCAAAACGCGCGAAATCGAACCCCGCCTGGGCTACAAAAGTTTCGAAGAAGTCATCCACCGCGACAACCTCGTCATACTGTAAGAAGACGAGGAAGCAGGCCCGGTGCGACGAAGCAGAGCAACACGAACAGTTTAGGCAGGCCACGGGGACCGCGAAGCGCATGGGCGGCCTCCCGGCCGAAATGGGGAGCGAGCGGACCGAACAACCGTTCGGGCGTGCCTAGACAGGACTCACGGGTCCCCGTTGGGGGGGGTCTAGGGGGGGAGCGGCGGTCGCTCCCCCCCTACACACAGAAAGGCTTAGCGTGGCTCTCGATATCAGGACTCTCGTCGTCGGCAAGGCGCGGGCGGCGCGCGAGGCCGCGCGGGCGCTGGCGCTCTGCGGCACGCGCACCAAGAACGACGCGCTGCTGCAGATGGCGCGCGGGCTGGAGGAGAAGACACCGGCCATCCTCGACGCCAATCGCGCCGACCTCGAGCGCGCGCGGGCGACCGGCGTGCCGCGCGCCTTCCTCGATCGCCTCACGCTCACCGACGCGCGCATCGAGACGATGGCGACCGGCCTGCGCGAGATCGCCATGCTGCCCGATCCCGTCGGCGAGACGGTGGAAGCCTGGCGGCGGCCCACGGGCCTCGAGATCGCCCGCGTGCGGGTGCCGCTGGGCGTGATCGGCTTCATCTACGAGGCCCGGCCCAACGTCACCGCCGACGCCGCCGGCCTCTGCGTGAAGTCCGGCAACGCCGTGCTGCTGCGCGGCGGCAAGGAGGCGATCGAGTCCAACGCGCTCATCGCCGCCGTGCTGGCCAAGGCGCTGGAGAAGACGGGCGCGCCGCCGGAGGCGATCCAGTTCGTGGACGTGACCGATCGCGACGCGGTGGGCATCATGCTGGAGCAGGACAAGCTGCTCGATCTCATCATCCCGCGCGGCGGCGAGGAGTTCGTCGCGTGGGTCGCCCAGCATTCCCGCGTGCCCGTGCTGAAGCACGACAAGGGGCTCGTCCACGTCTTCGTCGACGCCGCCGCCGACCTGGACATGGCCACCAGCATCGTGGTCAATGCCAAGGCGCAGCGGCCGAGCGTGTGCAACGCGCTGGAGACGCTGCTGGTCGACCGCGCGGTGGCCGATCGCTTCCTGCCGCAGGTGGCGGCCCGGCTCACCGAGGCCGGCGTCGAGCTGCGCGGCTGCCCGGAGACCCTGCGCCGCCTGCCGAGCGCGCGCCCGGCCAGCGAGGCCGACTGGGACGAGGAATACCTCGACCTCGTGCTGGCCGTGCGCGTGGTGGACGGCCTCGACGCCGCGCTCGAGCACATCCGCCGCCACTCCACGCAGCTCGCCGAGGCCATCGTCACCAACGACCTGGCGCGCGCGCGCCGATTCACGCGCGAGGTCGACGCCGCCGCCGTGCTGGTCAACGCCTCCACGCGGCTGGTGGACGGTAGCCAGTTCGGGCTCGGCGCCGAGATGGGCATCTCCACCTCGCGCGTGCACGCGCGAGGGCCCGTGGGCGTGCGCGAGCTGACCACGACCAAGTTCATCGTGCAGGGCGACGGGCAGGTTCGGGACTGACCGTTGGCCCGGGTGGCGGTGCTCGGCGGCTCCTTCAATCCCATCCACTACGGACACCTGCTGCTGGCCGAGGACGTCCTCGAGCAGCTCGCCCTCGACCGCGTCCTGTTCGTGCCCGCCGGCAGCCCCCCGCACAAGCCGGCCGCGCTGCTGGCGCCGGCCGCCGACCGCTTCGAGATGGTCCGTCGCGCCATCGCGGAGCACCCGCGCTTCGACGTCTCCGACGTGGAGCTGCGCCGCACCGGGCCCTCGTTCACGGTCGACACCCTCTCGGCGCTGGCCGCCGGCGGAGACCAGCTCTATTACATCGTCGGCTCCGAGACGTTCCTCGACCTCCTGACGTGGCGCGAACCGCGCAAGGTCGCCGCGCTCGCCCGCCTCGTCGTCATCCCGCGCGCGGGGAGCGTGTTCGACACCGAGGGCGCCGCCGCGCAGAAGGTGCTGCACGAGATCGGCGTGGAGGGCGGCTTCGTGCACGCGGGCGGCGCGCCGCCGCCGGCGCGCGGCGTGCTGATCGTGCACGCCACCTCGTTGCCGCTGTCGGCCTCGGACCTGCGCCGCCGCGTGCGTGAGGGACGCTCGCTGGTCTACCGCGTGCCGCCGGCGGTGATCGACTACGTGCAGACGCACGGCCTCTATCGCGTGGAGCCTGCGTGACGGCCGCCAAGAAGGCGCAGCGCGCGGCGCGCGCCGCGCTCGACCGCAAGGCCATCGACCTCGTCGTGCTCGACGTGCAGGGACTCTCCGGCGTGACCGACTACTTCCTCGTGTGCAGCGGCCGCTCGACCACGCACGTGAAGTCCATCGCCGACGCCATCCGCGAGGAGCTCAAGGACGACGGCGTCCGGCCGCTGCACAGCGAGGGTGCCACCGAGAGCGGCTGGGTCCTGCTCGACTATGGCGACGTGCTGATGCACGTGTTTCTCGAGGACACGCGCGCGTATTACGCGCTGGAGCGGTTGTGGGGGGACGCGCCGTCCATTTCTGTGGACGGTGCGTGACGCGTGTCTTGATTGACCCTGGGCCACATGCTAGCGTGGTCGTCACGACTCACGGTCGCCACGGAGGTCGTGATGAAGAAGGAACGACTGGCGAGCTTCAAGAAGCGATTGCTGGAGAAGCACGAGCAGCTCGCCGACGGCGTCGGACGCACCGCGATCTACGGCAAAGACCAGGAAGACGATTCCATCAAGGATCTCGGCGACCAGGCGAACAACGCCTACTCGCGCGAGTTTTTCTTCGAGCTGGGCAACGGCAGTCACCGCCTGCTGCGCGACGTCGTCGCCGCGCTGCAGAAGATCGACACCGGCTCGTTCGGCGAGTGCGAGCGCTGCGGCGAGTCGATCGCCGAGAAGCGGCTGGAGGCGCTGCCCTTCGCGCGCTACTGCATCGACTGCCAGCGTCTCGTGGAAGAGGAGGAGCGCGCCGCCGCCGGGTGACGCTCCGCCGCCTCGCCTGTCCCGCCGCATGATCTCGCTCCGCACGCTCCTCTCGCTCGGACGCTCATTCGGCCGCCTGTTCGGCACGCGCGATCCCGCCGCAACCGGCGAGGACGACCCGCAAGCCGCCGACGCCGCGCGCCGCGCACGCGAGGCGTACGCGCAGCACCGGCCCGACGAGGCGGCCACCCTCTACCGGTACGTGCTGCAGCGCTGGCCGCAGCACGCCGACGCGCTGCGGGGGTTGCGCGACCTCGCCATCGACGCGCGCGACTGGGACGAGGCCGTCGCGATCCAGCAGCAGCTGCTCGCGGTGGCGCGCCCCGGTGACCGACCGGCGGAGTCGGAATGGCTCGCGGTCGGCTACTACGAGCTCGGGCGCCTGGAGCTGGCCCGCGGCGCCGCCGCCGCCGCGGTCACGCACTTCAAGGCGGCCGTACGCGCCGATCGCGACTTCCTCCCGGCCACGCTCGCGCTCGGCGATGCCCACGAGGCGGCCGGCGATCACCGCGAGGCGCTGCGGGTGTGGGAGCGCGCGGCGGAAACGCGGCCGGCGCTGCCGCTGCTGGCGCGCCTGGAGCGCGCGTATCGCCACGACGCGCGGCCGAGCCGGATGATCGCGCTCTATCGCACCGCCTGCGAGCGGGCGCCCGACGATCTGGCGCTGGCCGCCGCGCTGGGGCGCGTGTACTTCGAGCTGGAGATGCTCGACGAGGCCGCCGAGCAGTTCGAGAAGCTCGAAGTCAAGGCGCCGGATCTGCCGGTCGTGCACGCCTTCCTCGGCGCCGTGTTCGAGAAGCGCGGACAGACGCGCGACGCCTTCGACGAGTACCGCCGGGCGCTGCGCCTGGGGCGCGGCTTCGACTGGCCGCACCGGTGCGAGGCGTGCGCGACGGTCGTCCCGACGTGGCAGGACCGCTGTCCGCAGTGCCAGCGCTGGAACACGCTGCGCCCGTCCCCCAGCCGCTGACCCCGCCGATGCGCGCGTGGGCGCTGGCCGCCCTCGATCTCGTCTTCCCGGCACTGTGCCCGGTCTGCCAGGCCACGCTGGGCGCAGGCCGGCGCGATCCGCTCTGCGGCAGCTGCTGGGACGCGGTCCACCGGCTCGGGCCGCCGGCCTGCGTGCGCTGCGGGCTGCCGTTCATGGCGCCGGGGCGGGCGCCTGTGCCGGGGCTCTGCGGCGGCTGCACGCAGGAGCCGCCGGCCTGGGACTGGGCCTGCGCGGCGGCGGAGTTCGAGGGCGTCGCCCGCGATGCCCTCCACGCGTTCAAGTTCCACGGCAAGCGCGCCCTCGCGCGTCCGCTCGCCGGGCTTCTCCTCGAGCAGTGGGGGCCGGCGCTGGCCGTGGCCGGGATCGAGGCGGTGGTGCCGGTCCC